>JADJVV010000001.1:0-315000 GCA_016710435.1 Hyphomicrobiales bacterium
GCGCATGGCAGCTTGAAAGGCAAACTGCGTGGACGGGGCCGCCCCGCCCGCAGTTTGCGCCGCGATGCGCCAGTTGAAATCCCGGGCCCGCGATGTGTCCGCCGTCGTCCTTGTGAGTCTTTACGTGATGCCCCTGCTGTGGTGGGGCTTTCTGCTTTCACACCTGCCGATGCACTGCTGGATATCGCCCGCATGCTGCGGCTGGACTTCACACCAACGCTCTCCAATTTCGCCCTTGTCATACTGGGCGTGGAAGGCACCATTTTCGACTCCCGGCAGAGCCTGGTCGACTCCACATCTGTCGCCCTGCTCTCCAGCGCCATCGTGCTGCTGGCGGCTACGCCCATGGCCTACGCGCTCTCGCAGATGACCTTCCGCGGCAGCACCACGCTCCGCCGCACGGTGATCCTGCAACGCTTCCTGCCACCCATCGCCATCGTGTTCCCGCTCGTCGGGCTCTATCACGGCTGGGGCCTGCTCGATACGCGCCTGGGCGTGGCACTGGCCCATGCCGCACTCAACTTGCCCTTTGCCGTGCTGTTGCTGAAATCCTTCTTCGATGACGTGCCGCATGAAGTGTCGGAAGCCGCGCGGCTGGATGGGGCCTCGCGTGGCGAAACATTTCTCCATGTCGTGCTGCCGCTGATGAAGGGCGGACTCGCCACGACGGCGATCCTCTGCTTCATCTTCTCCTGGACGGAGTTCCTTTTGTCGCTGTTCCTCACCCAGAACATGCGGTTGATGCCGGTGCAGGCCGGCGTCCTCATCATGAACATGTGGGGCCTCATCTCCGCCCTCACCACCACGGCCCTCGTCCCCGCCTTCATCTTCGTGCTGATCGTTCAGAAGCATCTGGTGCGAGGGCTGACGCTGGGGATCTACCGGTAGGCGAAAATCGTCTGCCCTAGGCCGGCAAGTCAATCACCATGTGCTTCGGAAAACCCATCGAGGCGTAGGCGGTGAGAGTTTCCGAGGCACTGCCGCGCGGAGGTGAGGATGACGGTGCCCTTGAGCTTGCGCTCGGCGATTTCAGCAAGGCGCGGCGCGCCATGGAGGATCACCTTGCAGTGAAAGGCGAAGGTGTGGATCAGAGAATGGGTGTATTCGCGGCTCACCGTGCCCGGCGTGGCGAGGACGCCGATCACACCCGATTTCGTCTGCGCAGCGGGCTTGGAATGATGGCGGGCACCGTGCCGACGAAAGGCACCTTTGTAGGCCGCCCGCAAATCCGCGAGCGCGATGGTGGAGGCCGTGTTGCAGGCAATCACCACCACATCCGGATGAACCTCGTCGATGAGCTTGCCGATCACCATCACGATGCGGCGGGCAAGCTCCTTCTCCTTCCATGCACCATAGGGAAAGGCGGCGTTGTCGGCGGCATAGACGAGATGGGCATCGGGCATCTGCCGCGCCACGGCCCGCGCCACGGTCAAGCCGCCCATGCCGGAGTCGAAGAGGAGGATGCGGGGCTTCGCGGTCGGCATGGGGAACCTGCTATTCGTTCTTCTTCATCTTCCGCAGCTCGTGCACGCGTGTGAGCGACGAGATGATGCCGCGCAATGTGCTCACCTCTTGTGCCGAAACTGCGGTGCGCGCGAAGATATTCCGGATGTTGCGCATCATGCCGGGGCGCTTCTCATCCGTCTTGAAGAATCCCGCCGTCCACAGTTCGCGCTCGAGGTGATCGTAGAAGCCGTAGAGTTCCTCCTTGGTGGCGGGCCGCGTGTCCGGCATCTGCAGGCCGGGGCCTTCCAGCGCCGGAAGCTCCGGCGTCGCCTGGCCCAGCGAAGTGGCTTCGTGCTTGAACCACTCGTAGCCCATCAGCAGCACGGCCTGCGCAATGTTGAGGGAGGCGTAAGCGGGGTTCACCGGTGCCGTCACAATCACATCCGCCAGCGAAACTTCTTCGTTGTTGAGGCCGTAGCGTTCCCGCCCGAACATCAGCGCAATCTTCTCGCCACGGGCAACGCGGGCGCGCATGTCCAGCCCCGCCTGCTCCGGCGTCATGACCTCCTTGGTCATGCCGCGCGGCCGGGCCGTGGTTGCATAAACATAATGTGTTTCGTGAAGCGCTTCTTCCAGGGTATTGAAAATGGACGATTTTTCCACAGTTTCATGAGCACCGGAGGCGGCGGCGACGGCCCTCTCCCGGTCCCAGCCCTCGCGTGGGTCCACAAGCTTCAGGTCGAACAACCCGAAATTCGCCATGGCCCTCGCTGCCATGCCGATGTTCTCGCCCAACTGCGGATTGACCAGCACCACCGAAGGCGCCGGGCCGAAGTCGATCTTGCGCGTCGAGTCTGTGCCTGCCATGGCGGTGGAATAGCGGCAGTTTCCCCCCCGAAAAAGCAAATTCGGGGGCGGTGATAGCCCGCCGCCCGGTCATCCCTGCCTTACGCCTTGCCCTTCACCGCGTTGGCCACGGCCTGATACGAGATGCTGCCATCCGGGCCAGGGAGAAGGCTTTCCTTCAGCCGCTTCTGCAATTCCTGCCTTTGCGCGTCGGAGAGATTGCGCAACCGCTCGGCCTGGGGTCCGACAGGCTGGTGGTTGGATTCCCAGAAATCGTCGAAATCGGTAAAGCGCACGGTAATCGTGAGCGGCGTTGTCTCGACCTCGTGAAAACCAGCGTCTCTCCACAAGTGCTCAAGTGCCTGCTGCCGGGAGATTTCGGCACTTTGCGGATGCGGCACGTCCAGGCCCATGCCCTTCAGCGTCTTGTAGAATGGAGAAGTGGGCACCCCGCCTCCCGGCAAATCCCACATGTAGGTGGCGGCGATCCCACCCGGCTTCACCACGCGTTTCAATTCCTTCGCCCCCTTCAGCGGATCGGCAAGGAAGGCAATGACCAGCGCCATCACGCCCGCATCAAACAGGGCGTCCCAGACGGAAGCTGTTGGGCATCACCGATGTCGAATTGCGCCAGCGCGGCGCAGGCCCGGGTCTTGGCATGGGCGATCTGCCCCGGCGACGGATCAACGCCCGTCACCGCGGACGGCACCGCGCGCGCCACGATCTCCTCCGTAAAGCGCCGTTGCCACAGCCAACATCGAGCCACGACTGGCCGGGCGGCACGGCGATCCATGAGAGGAAATCCGCGCCCACTTTGCGGCTCCAACGGCCCATCAGCCGTTCGTAGGCCGCACCATCATTGAATTGCATCGCAGGAGTCTGGGTCATCGGCCCGCCCTCTTTTGGGATGAATGCTTGAAACAGTGTCCGCCGGCCGCCCATACCCTGCGCCGGATTAGCCGCCGATGCCAGTGAAGAACGCTGGCGAGCCTACTGCTTCACGAGTTCCACGCGGCGGTTCTTGGCGCTTCCCTCTTCCTCGTCATTGGAGGCGAGCGGCGCCAACGGCCCCACGGCCTTGGGCGTCATGCGCTTGGCATCCACCCCCGACTTCGCCAGCGCCTTGGTGACCGCAATGGCGCGCGCCCCGGAGAGCTTGAGATTGTAGTCGAGACCACCCTGGTTGTCCGTATGGCCCGTGACGTAGACCTTTACATCCGGATTGCCGTCGAGATAGGCGACCATCTGGTCGATCTGCTCCTGACTCTCGGGCTTGATCACCGCCTTGTCGAAATCGAAGAAGATGCCATAGAGCACCACGCGGCCGGCGTTGGCGAGGTCCGCACCGATTTCATCGGCCGACAGTGTCACGATCTTCTGCTCGCGCTTTCGGCTCGACGATCTGCAACAGCACGCCCACGCGGTCCTGCAGGGCCTGCGACATGTCACCGAAACTGCCACCCCGGGTTCTGCGCCGCCAGGACGGAGACATAGGTTTCGTTGCCCGCCTCGCCCGATTTCAGCAGCGCATAGCGCGGGTCGATCACGGAATCGAACATCGCCTGCGAGGCCATCCCGCGCAGCGTATCAGCCTCTTCAGAGACGACGAGCGAAGCCTTGTTGTTCCAGTTGTAACTGAGCAGCTTGAAGCTCGGCCCGCAGGCCTCCTTGGCGCATTCATAGGCGATCGTGAAGCCCTTCGCCTTGAGATCCTCCACATAGTTGGCGAAGACCTCCAGCGACGAAGCGGCCCTGGGGCGCCACATAAAGGGTGCGCGTCACGCGGCCCTGCACGGTCATCGTTGATGTGAACTTCTTGTCATCGGCATATTCTTCGCCCTGCGCCGGACCGTTCGGCAGGGTCAGTTCGTCGAAGGCCTTTTTCGTCTGTCCGACGATGAAGGCACCCTCATAGCGCCCCACCAGCGCACTGTCGGCGGATTTGGCCGCATCCTTTGCCAGCGTCGCATCGAATTCCGCATTGTCGGCCCACGCCGGAATGGCAAACGAAAGGGCCACCAGCGCACTTGCCAAGGTCAGTCGCAACATCAGGATAATCTCCGCCGAAGAATCTGCCCCCCGCACATACGTATCACAACATGAACGCCGCATGAAACGGCCTGCCTGCACAACGAAAAACGCCACCCCGCAGCTTGCGGGGTGGCGTCCGTACTGAAAGCCAGTGGTGGAACTACTTCACTTCACCGGTGGGCCGCGGCGTGTCGGCCGTTTCTGCCGGCAGCACTGGCAGCGTGACGTCCGGCAGCTTGCCGGTGAGCGCGCCGAGGAAGGCCACGATCTTGGTTTCTTCGTCGTCGCTCAGTTCAGCACCAAGCTGCGAGGAACCCATGATGCCCACGGCCTGCTTCAGATCCCACACCTTGCCGGAGTGGAAGTAAGGCGCGGTGAGCGCAATGTTGCGCAGCGGTGCGGCGCGGAAGACGTAGGAGTCGTCCGCCGTCTTGGTCACCTGGAAACGGCCCTTGTCCTTGGCCGGCAGCACATCACCACCGGGCTTCTCGACGACACCGAACGGATAGTAGCCGTGGCCACCCACGTTCACGCCGTTGTGGCAAGACGAGCACCCCTTGTCGATGAACAAGGCCATGCCGGCCTTCTGCTCGTCCGAGAGTGCGGCGTCGTCGCCGTTCAGATAGGCGTCGAACGGCGCGGGTGTGATCAGCGTCGCTTCGAACGCCTCGATTGCCTTGGCGAAATTGTCGAAGCTCACAGGGTCCGCTTCGCCGGGG
This sequence comes from Hyphomicrobiales bacterium, assembly GCA_016710435.1. Taxonomy (NCBI): domain Bacteria; kingdom Pseudomonadati; phylum Pseudomonadota; class Alphaproteobacteria; order Hyphomicrobiales; species Hyphomicrobiales bacterium. The sequence continues at coordinate 5,043 of JADJVV010000001.1, forward strand.
AAAGCGGCCTTGAAGCCTTCGCCATAGGCGGGCATGGACTTGAGTGTCGCGACCACCTGGTCGGCGGTGTTGGCCATTTCAACACCAGCCTGCACCGGACCCTTGGCCTGGGCCTTCAGGTCTTCGGCGCGGCCATCCCAGAACTGTGCTTCATTGAGCACGGCGTTGAGCGCGGTCGGCGCGTTGCGCGGGCCCTTCTGCCAGCCGTGGCCGATGGACGTTTCGAGGTTGTCGTCGCCACCCGTTGCGAGGTTGTGACAGGAGTTGCACGAGAACACGCCCGATTTCGACATGCGGGTATCAAAGAACAGAGCCTTGCCGAGCGCGATCTTTCCGGCGTGATCGGGTTGTCCTTCACGCTGGGGATGGTGGAGGGGAAGCGGCTTGAAGGCTTCCGTGGCCTTGGCCCGGAGATCGTCGGCCGCCAGCGCAGCCGAAGAGATGGCCACCCCGCGATGAGGGCGATTGCGAATGTCTTGAGTTTCATGGTTGTACCATTCCGAAAGTGGAGCGGCGTTCCTGAGCTTGCCCCGCTCCGCAGCAGGATCAGGTGAGTCGGACTGGCAATTCGGCATCCCTGATTGGAATTAGTCTAAGAAGAGAAAAGGATAAGCCTTTGATCTAAATCAATCCGGGATCGCGATCCGGGGCTTTTGCGCTGCACGCACTGTCGCACGACAAAGTGTCAGGCCGTGGCGGTCTCGCGTGCCGAGGGACGCGCTTCCAGCTTCCGCGCTTCGCGCAGGCCAGGGAACATGCGGCCCCACAGGACTGCGACTGCCATGGTGCCGACGCCGCCCATCACCACCGCCGTCTTGGCGGACAACAGTGCCGCAACGCTGCCGGCACGGAACTCGCCCAGTTCATTCGAGGCCCCGATGAACACGCGGTTCACGGCGTTCACGCGGCCGCGCACGTCGTCCGGAGTCCACAGCTGCATCAGCGTTTCGCGCACATAAACCGAAACCATGTCGAAGGCGCCCATCATCATGAGGGCGAAGATCGACAACGGCAGCCACACCGACACGCCGAAGACAACAGTGAACACCCCGAACGCCGCCACGCACACAAACAGGATGCGCCCTGCGTGGTCCTTGATGCCGTACTTGGCGAGCCACAGTGCCATGGCAACAGCGCCGACCCCTGGCGCCGAGCGCAGCAAGCCAAGACCCAACTCATTCACCTGCAGGATGTCGCGCGCATAGACCGGCATCAGCGCCGTCGCACCGCCGAGCAGCACCGCGAAGAGATCAAGCGAAATCGCCCCCAGCACCACGGGCTCGGACTTGATGAAGCGGAAGCCTGCCAGCAACGTGTGGATCGTGGTTTCCTCCACCCGGTTGCTTTGCGTTGTGCGCCGCATGGCAATGACAAGCACCACCGCGAGCGCTGACAAGCACGCCGCCGTGCCATAGGCCGCTTCACCCGCGATGCCATAAAGAAGGCCGCCCGCCACAGGCCCGGTGATGTTCGCCAATTGCCAGCTCATCGAGTTGAGCGAGATGCCATGCGGAATGGCCTCGCGCGACAGGAGGTTGGGTGAGCGCATCCGCTGCGGGCGCAAGGAAGGCGCGCGCCAGCCCCAGCACCGCAAGGATCACGAACATGGGCCAAACCGCACCGGGATGCGCCAGCGTGAAGAACAGGAATGCCAGGCCACACAGCATTTCCAGCGAAAGGCAAAGCCCCATGATCATGCGCCTGTTGAAGCGGTCCGCCACCAGCCCCGTCACCAGCACCAGCACCAGTGCCGGCATGAACTGCGACAAGCCGATCAGCCCCAGCATCCAGGGGTCGCGGGTGATGTCGTAGACCTGCCAGCCGATGGCGACGGTCATGATTTGCGCCGCGAAGGAATGGCACAGCAGCGCCACGATATACTTGACGTAAGGCGGGTAACGCAGGGCGTTGGCCGAAGGGGCGGTGGCGGGGCATGGTTCACCGGGTGCCACGCTCTGGGTGCCATGTCAAAGGGACCGCACGCAACCCCTTTATCCCTCCGTCGCATTTGCGGGATGGCCTTGCCGCTGCTATAGGCGCTGCAGATTTTCCGCACTGCACAACGAGGTCAAAATGGACAAGATCAAAGTCGCCAACCCGGTCGTCGAACTCGATGGCGACGAGATGACCCGCATCATCTGGGACCAGATCAAGAAGGAACTCATCCTTCCCTACCTCGACGTCGACCTCCACTATTATGACCTCTCGGTCGAAAACCGCGACAAGACCGAGGACAAGGTGACAGTCGATTCCGCCAATGCCATCAAGAAATATGGCGTGGGCGTGAAGTGCGCCACCATCACGCCGGACGAAGCGCGCGTGAAGGAATTCAACCTGAAGCAGATGTGGAAGTCGCCCAACGGCACCATCCGCAACATCCTGGGTGGCGTCATCTTCCGCGAACCCATCATCTGCAAGAACGTGCCGCGCCTCGTGCCCGGCTGGACTCAGCCCATCATCATCGGCCGCCATGCCTTCGGCGACCAGTATCGTGCGACGGATTTCGTCTATCCCGGCAAGGGCACGCTCACCATCACCTTCAAGGGCGATGATGGTACGGTGATCGAGAAGGAAGTGTTCAAGGCCCCCGGCGGCGGCGTCGCCATGGCCATGTACAACCTCGATGACTCCATCAAGGAGTTCGCCCGCGCCTCGCTCACCTACGGCAAGCAGCGCAAGCTGCCGGTCTATTTCTCCTCCAAGAACACAATCCTCAAGGCCTATGACGGCCGCTTCAAGGACATCTTCCAGGCCATCTACGAAGCCGAATACAAGGCCGACTACGAGAAGCTGGGCATCACCTACGAGCATCGCCTGATCGACGACATGGTGGCCTCCGCCATGAAGTGGACCGGCGGCTACATCTGGGCCTGCAAGAATTACGACGGCGACGTGCAATCCGACCTCGTGGCGCAGGGCTACGGCTCGCTCGGCCTCATGACCTCCGTGCTCATCACGCCCGATGGCAAGACGGTGGGATCGGAAGCCGCCCACGGCACGGTGACGCGCCACTACCGCCTGCACCAGCAGGGCAAGGCCACCTCGACGAACTCCACCGCGTCCATCTTCGCCTGGACGGGCGGCCTGAAGCACCGCGCCAAGCTCGATGACAATGCCAAGCTCCTCCGCTTCGCCGAGACGCTGGAGAAGGTAACGGTCGCAACCATCGAGGAAGGCAAGATGACGAAGGACCTTGCGGTTCTCGTTGGCCCCGAGCAGCAGTGGCTCACCACGGAAGGCTTCATTCAGGCCGTGGACAAGAACCTCGAGAAGGCGATCGGCTGATCCCGTTGCCAAGGTGAATTACCCTGATGGCCGGGCCGCGCCCGGCCATTCGCGTTTCAGGACGGTCATGGAAATGCGGCGCGCCATGGAGTAACGTCCCCGGCACCCGGGTGCGTTCAACCTCCATGGAGGACGTCATGACCGCCTACAACATCGTTCGTTTCAAGGTGAAGCCGGCCCGCGAAAAGGACTTCGTGGAATTCCATCGCACAGCGCAGGCTATCGCCGGACTGCGCGAAGGTGCACTGGTGAAGACGGGGGACCGCGCCTATTGCCTCGTGGCCAAGTGGGACTCGTTCGACAGCATTGTCTCCGCCCGGCCGCAGATGATCGGCATGCTCGACAAGATTCGCGACATGCTGGAAGACCAGGGCAACGGCCTCGGCCTCACCGATCCTGTGTCAGGCGATGTCGTGGTGGAATTGAAGCACTAGCGGCGAAACTCCGTTCAGAATTTCTCCGCCTTGCGTGCCTTACGCCGCGTCCGTGGCCTCGGGCTGAGGCACCGTGAGCGGCAGCCACATGGAGAACAGCGCGCCCTCGCCCGGCGTCGATGAAACCTCCAGGCGTCCGCCATGCTGGATGGTGATCTGCTCGATCGCCGGAACGCCAAGCCCCGTGCCGAAGCTCTTGGTGGTGAACAGCGGTTCGCGGATGCGCTCCAGAACCTCCGGCGTGATGCCCGGGCCGTTGTCGCTCACCGCAATCACGGCGCCGCCTTCACGGAGTGATGTTGTCACGGTAATCGCGGGATCAGGCCGCGCGAACTTCGCCGGATCATCGCCCTGCCCCACAAGCGCCTCGCAGGCATTCGCCATGAGGTTGACGACAGCGCGCTGCAGGCGCCCGGATCGAACGGCACGCTGCGCCCCTCCAGACCCAGGTTGCACGTGATGGTGACGGCCGCCGGCAACTTTTTTGCTTCCTCGTCCAGCACCTGAGCCAGCCACTGGTCGAGGTCGCCGGACTGGCAATTGAGCTGCTTGGTGCGCGAGAAATCCAGAAGCTGCGTGATGATATTGTCGCAGCGGATGATGCCCTTGTTGATGCGCTCGATCTGCGGCTCCACGTCCGTGCCCTTGCCCTTGAGCTTGCGCTCCATGAGGAAGGCGGATGTGCGCACCGCGCCCAGCGGATTGCGCAGTTCGTGCGCCACGGTCGCGGTCAGCTGCCCCAACTGCTCCATGCGGCCCTTCTTCACCAACTCGTCTTGCGCTTCTTTCAGCCGCTTCATGTTGCTGGCCAGTTCACGGTTGAGGCGCAAGACCTCGTCGTTGATGCGGCGCAATTCCGTCATCTCGCTCACGTCGACAATGCTGATGATGGCAGAGCGCTGCGTGCCGCCGATCCACAACCATCCCGAACTGATGACGATCACGCTGCGGCGCGGCACGCCCAGCGCCGAGATCTCCATTTCAAATTTGCAGGAAGCACCGGGAAACTCCGGATGCTCCGCCTTGATGCGCTCGATCAGTTCGGATTTTGACTCCGCCGCACCATCCCCGCCGCAATAGGCATTGAGCAGCGGATTGGCGAAGGCAACCGTGCCATCCTCATCAAGCTGCAGCACGCCTACGGGTACCGTCTCCGTCAGTGCCTTGTATTGGTCCTCGCGTTTCTTGATCTCCCCCAGATCCGTGTTCGTGCCGATGAGATAGGTCTTTCCATCCGGCCCTGCCAGCCGGGCCTTGCGCGTCAGCAGCGGTTGCCTTCCGCCATTCTCGCCCGGTACCGTTTCCTCCGAGATGTTCACCTGCCCGCTGTCGATCACGCTGCGGTCGTGTTCCTCGAAGCCCTTCACTGTCTCCGCAGGCCAGAACTCCCTGTCCGATTTTCCCAGCAGTTCAGCTTCGCTGCGCTCGATGAGCTTGCAGTGCAGCGCGTTGGAATAGACGAAGTTCAGGTCTTCATCCTTGACGAAGATCGACGTCGGAAGATTGTCGAGGATGCTGAGCAGCACCTGCGGGTCTTCAAGCCGCTTGGGCGGCGTATTGTCGTTGACCATGGTTTTCTCCCAGGTTCAGGCTTCCGCCGCGTCCGGTCAGGCCGCTTCGCGTTCCACGGTCTCCAGGATGCGGCCCACATCCACGGGCTTGCTGAAGACACCGAGCGCACCACCCTTCACCGCCTGATCGATGAGGTCGTCGGCGCTGTAGCCGGTCATGAAGTAGACGCGCGCATCCGGGTTGAGACGCTTGATCTGCATGAAGCTGTCCACGCCATTCCTCTTCGGCATCATCACGTCGAAGAAGCCCACATCCACCTTGTTCAGGCTGAAAGCTTCGATGGCCTGCTCACCGTCATAGGCCACGATCACGCGATGGTTGTCCATGGCGAAGAGTTCGGCAAGCGACTCCGCATTGGCGGCATCATCATCGACAACGAGGATATTCAACTGGCGGCTCATGGGGGTCCTTTCACGCGGCAAGATGGGGAAGTCGGTTGAGCAGTTCGAGCGGATCGAACGGCTTGTTCAGGACACCGGTGACGCCGATGTCGCGCAGCAGGGGAAGATCATCGCTGTGGATCATCTGCGGCGGCGGAATGAGGAAGGCGGGACCGGTGTGCCCGAGGCCCTTGAATCCGGACAGAACGGACACCTCGTCGATCAGTGGCAGGCCCGTGTCGATCACCAGTATGTCGTCATTCACGGGCCACGGCCGCGTGCCGGCGCGGCGCACCATCTGGCAATTGCGGCCGGACGTGCTGAGGGCCGCATGAATGGAATCGCCCACAAGTTGTCCAGGCGCCAGCGGCGGTGCAAGCACCACGCCCCCGGCCCCACCTGCTCCGTGATGCTGAGGATCTCGTTCACATCAAACGGCTTATCAAGAACGCCCAGCGCGCCACCGCGGATCGCCTGCAGCAGCAGTTCCTCCACACTGTAGCCCGTCATCATGAACACCCGCGCCGAGGGCTTGAGGCGGCGGATTTCCAGAAAACTTTCCACGCCGTTCTTGCCCGGCATCATCACGTCCATGAAGGCGACGTCAAATGTCTCGCGGCAATAGGCCGAGATGGCATCCTCACCTGAATGGACCACGCGCACGTTATGGCCTTCGATTTCGAACAACTCGCCCAGCGAGTGGGCATTGTCGATATCGTCGTCAACAACAAGGATACTGAGGGCTGTCATCACGCGGCCTCCGTCATGCTTTGCATCCCGCCTTCAACAGGCAGATGAATGTCGAACTGCGATCCCTTGCCGGCGACCGAGGAAACTTCGAGGTGGCCACCGTGCTGTTCCAGGATTTTCTCCACCGCAGGCAGGCCAAGGCCCGTGCCGAAACTCTTGGTGGTGTAGAGCGGCTCGCGGATCTTCGCGAGATTGTCAGCCGAAATTCCGGGCCCGTTGTCCGCCACGCGAATGACAATATCCAGCCCCGCGCGGTGAGTGGAAATATCGAGCCGCGGATGCGCCGTGGCAAAGCGCGAGGGATCATCCCCCGTTCCCACCATCGCCTCGCAGGCATTGTTGATGAGGTTGATGACGGCCCGCCGCAGGCGGCCGGGGTCAAATGGCACGAGAAGTTCACCAAGCCCCAATGTGCAGGTGATGTCCACGACTGCCGGCAGCCGCTGCGCTTCTTCCTCCACAGCCGCCGCCAGCCAGTTGTCCAGCTTGTCGGGCCGGCAGGTGAGTTGCTTGGTACGGGAGTAATCAAGCAACTGCGTGATGATGTCATCGCAGCGAGTCACACCCTTGTTGATGCGCTCGATCTGCGTTTCAACGCCCAGCCCCTTGCCTCTCACCTTGCGCTCGAGCAGGAAGGCCGAGGTGCGCACAGCGCCCAGAGGATTGCGGATTTCGTGGGCCACGGTCGCGGTCAACTGGCCGAGTTGTTCCATGCGGCCGCGCTTCACCAGTTCGTCCTGCGCCTGCTTCAGGCGCAGCATCTTGTCGGCGAGGTCGCGATTCAGTGCCGTCACTTCATCATTCACATGGGTGATGCGGTCGGCCATCGCCTCGGCCTCGACGCGCGCCTGGTCCGCCTGGCTCTTGGCCAGTTCCACATGATCCAGCCGCCGCAAGGTGGAACGGAACATGCCGATCGCCGCACCCGCACCCAGCAGCACACACAGCGCCACGATACCCATGTGCCAATACAGCTGGTTGCGCAGGTTCGCCGAACGCCGGTCGAGAAGCCCGGCGAGGCGTTGCATCGTCTGCTCCCACACGCCACGCTCCAAGCGGTATTTCTTGTTGGGGTCAAGCGTCTGCTGCGACAGCATCGTCAGCGACAGCCATTCCGCCCCGGGTTGCGAGGCAGCAATCACGTCAAAGGTGAGCTTCACGTCGTCACTGATGGCATCCACCAGTTCGAGCGAGGTGTCATAGGTCGCGACATTGTTGCTGCTCGCCTGCGCCCGCACCACCGACTTGCGCGTGCGCTCGATGGACTGCGCGAGATTGCCGAGATTATAGAGCAGCGATTTCACTTCCGTTGTGTCGATGCCGCTTGAAGCGATCGACTCCTGCAGCGAGGCGTGCAGGCCGTGGAAACTGAGCAGCATCTCCGGCAGGTTCTGGATATTGGTCTGCGCCAGAAAAGTGGCTTCCGGTTCCGTATCAAGCAGCAGCGACGATTCGGTGCCGAGCACGCCGATGGCGCGCACCAGATGCGCCAGCTTCTCGCTGGTGCCGATGCTGGGTTCGCGCACGCGGCCCTTCAGTTCGTCATAGGCTGTCGCCATGCCGAGGTCAGCTGCAAGCGCATCGCCCTTCACCAGTTCATCGGCGCTCTTCTGCCCCGTGTACGTGCCATCCGCGAGGCCGATCGCCACCGGCATGATGATGTTGGCGAGGAGCACGCCCTTGCTCTCGCGATCGACGACGCTGATGTCGCGGCGAAGATTGTTGAGGGTCAGTTGGCTGAGCAGCAGGATGGGGACAAGAAGTACGCAGATGATTGCGGTAAGCCGCAAGCCCGCCACGCGTGATGCCATCGCCTTGACCAAGGTCATCTCCAAGAAACAGTGTGGGCATCGCGTCCCGGACCGCGAGGCAATCAAAAATCAGTGCTGGCCCGGCAAAATGGACGGGTTATGGTAAAGGGACTGTTAAAGATTTAATGCACGCGGAGGTGGCATGGACGGCAAGAGTGGCGGATGCCAATGCGGCGCAGTGCGCTATCATTTCAATGGCGCACTCGGCCGCGCCTCGATCTGTCATTGCCGCATGTGCCAGAAGGCCTTTGGCAGTTTCGGCGCACCGCTCGTCAGCGTGCCGCATGAAGGTTTCACCTGGACACGCGGCAAGCCTGCGCTCTACCGCTCATCGGATCCTGTTGCGCGCGGCTTCTGTGCGGATTGCGGAACGCCGCTGTTCATGCAGGAAGACGGCGACAACCAAATCGAGATCGCCATCGGCACGCTTGACGATCCCAATGCCGTGACGCTGGAAGGCCAGGTCGGCGTGGAGAGCAAGGTTGCGTGGTTCGACACCATGCCCGGCCTGCCAGCGGAAACGACGAACGAGAACAACCCCGCCGCGGCGCGGGGACGCTACCGGACGCATCAGCATCCCGATCACGACACAGAGCGCTGGCGATCGCAGACGTGATGATCCCCTCATGACCCGCTTCAGGCGGGCCATCCATGGTGATCGTTAAAGGGCCGATTTGATCGCCGCGAGCGCATCGTCCGCCTTGGCGCCATCGGGGCCGCCGGCCTGGGCCATGTCGGGGCGGCCACCACCGCCCTTGCCGCCCATGGCTGCTGCACCGAGCTTCACCAGATCGATGGCGTTGACCTTGCCCGCGAGATCGGCCGTGACGCCGACAACCACGGCACCCTTGCCATCTTCCGATACCGCAACCAGCGCCACGACGCCCGAACCCACGGTCTTCTTGCCTTCATCGGCCAGCGGCTTCAAATCCTGCGGTGAAACGCCCTTGAGCACGCGCGCCATCAGTTTCACGCCATTCACCTCGGTGATGTCGCCACCGCTGCCCTTGGCACCGCCGCCCATGGCAAGCTGCTTGCGCGCCTCGGCCAGTTCGCGTTCCAGCTTGCGGTTTTCATCGAGGACTGTTTCGATGCGCGTGACGATATCCGCCTGCGGCACCTTGAGGGCCGCCGCAGCCGCCTGCACGCGCCGGTCCTGTGCTTCGAGATAAGCCCGCGCCGCCGCGCCCGCCAGCGCCTCGATGCGGCGCACGCCGGCAGAGACGGCACCTTCCGAGACGACCTTGATCAGGCCGATGTCGCCCGTGCGGCCCACATGCGTGCCGCCGCACAGTTCGAGCGAATAGATGGGGCGGCCCGCGCCATGGGCATTGCGGCCCATGGAGACGACGCGCACTTCATCGCCATACTTCTCGCCGAACAGCGCCATGGCGCCTTCGCCGATGGCGGCATCGACGCTCATCAGCCGCGTTGTCACCGCATCGTTCTGCGTGACGATCTCGTTGGCGATCTGCTCGACCTCCGCCAGCTCCTCGCGGCTGATGGACTTGTTGTGCGAAATGTCGAAGCGCAGGCGGTTCGGTTCGACAAGCGAGCCCTTCTGCGCCACATGGGTGCCGAGCGTGAGGCGGAGCGCCTCATGCAGGAGATGCGTGGCCGAGTGATGCTGCCGGTTGCCCGAGCGGCGCCCGTGATCGACAATGAGTTCGGCCGCGACGTTGAGTTTCACCTCGCCGCTTTCCACGGTGCCCATGTGCACGAACACATCGCCCGCCCGCTTCAGCGTGTCTGACACCTGGAACACCGCGCCATCGGCCGTCTTGATGACGCCGCGGTCGCCGGACTGTCCGCCGGACTCGGCGTAGAAGGGAGTCTGGTTGACGACGATGGCGCCCTGCTCGCCCGTCTTCAGGCTTGTCACCTGCTTGCCGTTGGCCACAAGCGCCGTGATGAGGCCTTCCGCCGTTTCCGTGTCGTAGCCGAGGAATTCCGTGGCGCCCAGCTTCTCGCGCAGTTCAAACCACACACTCTCGGTCTGCGCCTCGCCCGTGCCCTTCCAGGCGGCGCGCGCTTCGGCCTTCTGCTTTTCCATGGCCCCGTTGAATGCCGCTTCATCCACCGTGATGCCGCGCGACTTCAGCGCATCCTGCGTCAGGTCCAGCGGGAAGCCGTAGGTATCATAGAGCTTGAAGGCGGTGGTGCCGGAGAAGGTGCTGCCCTTCGCCAGGCTCGCCGATTCATCATCGAGTAGTCGCAGGCCGCGCTCCAGCGTCTTGCGGAAGCGGCCTTCCTCCAGGCGCAGCGTCTCGGTGATGAGATCCTGCGCGCGCACCAGTTCGGGATAGGCGGCACCCATCTCGCGCACCAGCGCGGGCACCAGCTTCCACATCAGCGGTTCCTTCATGCCCAGCAGTTCGGCGTGGCGCATGGCGCGGCGCATGATGCGGCGCAGAACATAGCCGCGGCCTTCATTCGACGGCAGCACGCCATCGGCAATGAGGAAGGACGAGGCGCGCAAGTGATCGGCGATCACGCGGTTCGACGCCTTGGCCGCACCTTCGGCGGGCACATGGGTCTGGTCGATGATGGCGGCGATCAACGCCCGGAACAGGTCCGTCTCGTAGTTGTCGTGCGTGCCCTGCAGCACCGCGGCGATGCGCTCGAGACCCATGCCGGTATCGATCGACGGACGCGGCAGGCTCACGCGGCCGCCGCCCGGCTGCTCCTCGAACTGCATGAACACGAGATTCCAGATTTCGATGAAGCGGTCGCCATCGGCATCCGCGCTGCCGGGAGGGCCACCCGGAATCTTGTCGCCGTGATCGAAGAAGATTTCCGAGCACGGACCGCAGGGCCCGGTGTCGCCCATGCGCCAGAAGTTGTCATTGGTCGGGATGCGGATGATGCGGCTGTCGGGAAGCCCTGCCACCTTCTTCCACAGGTCGAAGGCCTGGTCGTCGTCGTGGTAGACCGTGACGGTGAGCTTGTCCTTGGGCAGGCCGTATTCCTTCGTCACCAGTTCCCAGGCCCAGGCAATCGCATCCGGCTTGAAGTAGTCGCCGAAGGAAAAGTTGCCGAGCATTTCGAAGAAGGTGTGGTGGCGGGCGGTGTAGCCCACGTTGTCGAGGTCGTTGTGCTTGCCGCCGGCACGCACGCACTTCTGCGCCGTGGTGGCGCGGGTGTAGGGGCGCTTCTCCATGCCGGTGAAGACGTTCTTGAACTGCACCATGCCCGAGTTGGCGAACATGAGCGTCGGGTCGTTGCGCGGCACGAGCGGCGACGAAGCCACGATTTCATGGCCCTGACGCTTGAAGAAGTCGAGGAAGGTCGAACGGATCTGCGCAAGGCCGGCGGTCATGGGCTCGGTGTCTCTTTCTGGAGGGGCGAAACGTGGGGGCGTCTATATGCGGGGGGCCGCGGCCTGTCCAGAATTCCCGTCCGGATTTGTTGCGGGCATTGCGCCAGCAATGACGCCCGCGCGGGCCGCCCACAACGAAAGACACCCCCGGCGGGGCAGCCAGGGGTGTCTGGAGAGCGAGCGTGGGGCAGAAAATCCGGCAGGCTGCGAAACCGGGCCGGACCTTCAGGATGACGTCTCGCAAGTTTGGCCGGATAACGCAGGCCTTTCAGGATGCCCCGGACGGGTGGGAACATCCCGACGCAAAGGCCACCGGCCAAAAGGGGTTACGGGAAGGAAGCGGTCCGGACCAGTGCGGTCCGGAGCCAACAGCGGCCTGCCTCACTCGTCGTCGCCGGCCTCGGCACCGCCCTTGTCGGCGATGCGGGCGGCAATGAGCCCGGCATTGGCGCGGATTGCGGCCTCGATGGTGTTGGCCATGTCCGGATTCTGGCGGAGGAAGGTCTTGGCGTTTTCACGGCCCTGCCCGATGCGCTCGCCATTGTGGGAGAACCACGAACCGGACTTCTCGACCACACCGGCCGTGACACCGAGATCGACCAGTTCGCCGACCTTGGAAATGCCTTCGCCGTACATGATGTCGAATTCCACCATCTTGAAGGGCGGCGCCACCTTGTTCTTGACCACCTTCACGCGGGTCTGGTTGCCCACCACCTCGTCGCGCTCCTTGATGGCGCCGATGCGGCGGATGTCGAGGCGCACGGAGGCGTAGAACTTGAGGGCGTTGCCACCCGTCGTCGTTTCGGGCGAACCGAACATGACGCCAATCTTCATGCGGATCTGGTTGATGAAGATCACCATGCAGTTCGACTTGGAGATGGAGGCCGTGAGCTTGCGCATGGCCTGGCTCATCAGGCGGGCCTGCAGGCCGGGCAGGGAATCGCCCATCTCGCCTTCCAGTTCCGCCTTCGGCGTGAGGGCGGCAACCGAGTCGACCACCAGCACCTCGATGGCACCGGAGCGCACCAGCGTATCGGCGATTTCCAGCGCCTGTTCGCCCGTGTCCGGCTGCGAGATCAGCAGGTCGTCGATGTTCACGCCCAGCTTCTTGGCATAAACGGGGTCGAGGGCATGCTCGGCGTCCACGAAGGCGCAGATGCCGCCCCTCTTCTGGGCTTCCGCCAGCACATGTAGCGCAAGGGTGGTCTTGCCGGAGGATTCCGGCCCGTAGATTTCAATGATGCGGCCCTTGGGAAGGCCACCAATGCCCAGCGCGATATCAAGCCCCAGCGACCCGGTGGAGATGGCTTCCACCTCCATGGCCTGGTTGGCTCCCAGCTTCATGATCGAGCCCTTGCCGAACGCCCGTTCGATCTGGCTCAGCGCAGCATCCAGCGCCTTGTTCTTGTCCATGGAATTCTCAACAACCCGGAGAGCAGCTTGACCCATTGTTCCCGATCCTTATTTCACTGGGGTGGCGATGAAGCAATTGAACTGACAGACCCGGCAGCAAGTTCCACCGGTGTTTCTTGTATGTTCTATTTTGGTTCCGTTTGCAAGTCCCCTTTTGCGCAGCGGGAAAAGCCCGTGCGCACAAAGGTTTGCCCAACGCTGCACTGATTCTGGGCGATCAGAACCCGCTTTCCCGCAGGAAGACCGTCACCACCCGCCCCAGAACGAATCCGAGGAAACTCTGCGGGGCCGCTTCCACCACCACCTGCCCCCGCCGCGCCATGGTTGGCGCCGGCCCGTCGGCAGCCAGGATCAGCGGCAGATAGCCCTGCACCGGCACATCCCGCCCCGCAGCACCTTCCGGCGCGGTGAGGATGGAGCCGCCATGGCGCGCCGCAAGATAGGCCACCGCCGGACCCGCCCCGCCCGGATTGCCGATCACCGCGAGGCGCGCCGTCACGGCGGATGTCGCGCCGTCATCGCCGATGAAACGTCCCCTCGCCCCGGCCGTCAGCCGCCCCGACTCCCGCTCGGCCACAAGTCCGTTGATGACGGCACCCTCTGGCACAAACACCTGCAACAGCATCTGTTCCGGCGAGACCCATTGCGGCGGCGCCAGGGCCTCCATGCGCTCGGCCACCACGCCATCGAAGGGCGCGCGCAGGACAAGACGCTCCTCCCGTGCCGAAAGACCGTCCAGTTCGGCCGTGATGGCCGCGCGCTCGTCGGTGAGAATGCGGAGTTGCGCCCGGTCATGCGCGTCCGCCGCCAACCGCGCCAGCTTGGCATCGGTGATGGCAAGCCTGAGCCTGGCCGATTGCCGGCGATAGGCAATCTCCGGCGCCTGCAACACGGCCAGCACCTCTCCTGCCCTCACCGCGTCGCCGGGCTTCACCTGCAAGGACCGCAACTGTGCGGGCTCCGGTGCATAGAGGCGACTCTCTTGCGCAGGCGTGAGAACAGCCGGCACCGCCACATGGCGGTCCAGCGGAAGTGCCGCGAGAAGCATCAGCACCGCCAGCCCTCCCACCACCATGCGCGAACGTTGTGTGCCCAGCAGCCGCTTCATGCCCAACTCCTTCCAATTCATCAGTTCACGGAGGACCGGCTTCACGATGAACCAGTGAATCTCGATGAACCCGAGCGGCAGGCCCACGGCCTTCGGGAACATGTGATAGACGAGCACGGCAATGCCGCCGAACACGGTGAGCCGGTAGATCCACGTACCCACCGCCAGCGCCACCAATGCCCGCCGCCGCGCCGGGGGGTGGAATTCCGGGAGCGGTTCTCCCGTCTGGAACAGCAGGTCGCGCAACTGCCACGTCGCCAGCGCAAAGGCCCGCGGGCCAATGCTGTGCAGACCTGTTGCATCCACCAGCATGTGATAGCCGTCAAAGCGCATGAATGGCGACAAGTTGACGGTGAGGCTCATGATCCACGCCGTCGCCGCAATGAAATATGTGGCGGAGCGCAACGGCCCGTCCGGCAGGAAGACCCACAACAGCAGTGCCAGGCTGGCGATGGCCATCTCCGTCAGCACGCCCGCAGCGCCGATGAGGAAACGCTGCTTGCGCGATGGCAGCCGCCAGGCATCGCTGGCGTCAGTGTAGAGCATCGGTGTCATCACCAGAAAATTGATGCCCATCACCGGCACGTTGCAGCCATGGTGCCGCGCCGTGAAGCCGTGTCCCAACTCATGGAACACCTTCAGTCCCGTCAGCGTCACGCCATAGAGCAGCGCACCCTGCGGCGTGAGGTAGTCCATGAAGGTCGCCTTGAAGTGATCCCACTGCCGCCCCGCAAAATAGAGGCCAAGCAGAGCCGAGAGCAGCACAGCGGCAATCACCACCCGCGACACCAGCAGTCGCGCCACCGGCAACAGGGCATCCAGGAAAGGCTGCGGATTGACCAGCGGAATGCGGAAGGAAAGATAGGAGTGGAGAATGCGCGCCGGCACGGATTGCTGCTGGGCCTGCCATTCCTGCAACAGTCCTGCGGACATGGCACCTTCCACAAGCCGCTGGCGTTTCAGAAAGTCGGCGAGTTCCTGTGCCTCAGCCGCTCCGCCTGCTGGCGCGCCCCGCACCAGGATCCGCGCCAGTGCGGAAGACAGCCGGTAGAAGCGGTGGCGGACCGGGTCATGCAGCACAAAGCCTGCCATGCCCGTTCGGTCATACCCCGCATCGCTCAACGTGACACCGGCCCGCAGGCGCGGAAACGCTTCCGGGGCCGGTGCTGCCTGGCGGACCGCCTGCATGCTACCAGCCGAAATGCTGGCGCAGCGCCGCGATGGGCCGCCGCAAAAGATAGAAGCCCAATGGCACACGATCGCCCACGATCTGCGCCGTGCCGCGCAAGCCGATCCGTTCCGGCAGAGCGCTGTCCGATGCTGCTGCCATCAGCACAAAGGCCATGCCGCCCGCTGCCGTGGGATGGGCGTGATAGCTCGTCTCGGTGAGCATGCCACTGCGCGGGTGCAACGGGTCTGCATCGAGGAACAGCCACACGCTCTTCTCTCCATCCAGCGTGATGGCATCGGCAACCGCAAGCTCGATGCGGTAGGTGACGCGGGCGGGGTCGGCGATCTCCATCACCTTCTCCCCCGTCCGTACCGGCCTGCCCAGCCAATCGTTCCGCGCGGAGTAGATCAGGAGACCGTCACGATCCGCCCGCACCACGCTGCGCGCCAGAAGGCTCGCGGCATAGTCCCGTTCAGCCTGGGCCAGCAGCAACTCCTGCTCCGCCGTCGCCAGCGTTCGCTTCAACTCCACATCCTGAAATGCGCCATTCCGCGCCGTCGCCAGCCGGCTCTCGGCCACCTGCACCTTCTGCGCCGCAATCGCGGCCTCGGCTTGCAACTGCGTATCCTCCAGCGCGAACAATTCTTCGCCGCGCCGCACCGGGCTATTGGCCTCGGCGGAAACGCGTGCAATCGCGCCATCCATCGGTGCGGTCACGAGGCGTGGTTCATCGGCCACCACCTCGAACGGAGCGAGCGCCGTCATCGGCACCGGCACCAGAAGAAGAAGCGCCAGCACCAGGGGAACGCCGATCATCGCCCAACGCGGCAGCGAGAGCTTGCGCAAGAGCAAGGGTGGCGTGAGGGCACACAGCGCATGTGCGTATGTCGCCATCGCCCGCTGCGCCACCGAACGGTCAGGAACAGACCATGCTGTCGCCCGCGCCAGCAGGATGACGGCAAAGACCTCGCCCTTCCGGTCCGAGAGTGGCAAGAGAAGTCCGTGGAGCAGCGTCGGTGACACCGCTGTCAGGGCAAGTTCCTGCGGTTCGCGCGCCAGCTTGCAGGCATTGACCGTGCGCGTGACCGACTGGATCAGCGGTGCCGTCACGTCGATGGAGGGCACGTCCGAAACGGCTTCGACAGTGAAACGGCCCGAGCGCGAACGGCGCAGAAACCAGCCCTGCTGGAAACCGAGCAGCGCGCGGGAATCATTGAGGGCATGGAAGAGAATGGCCGCTGCCGCCGGCAATTGCCGGATCTCGCCTTCCAATGTGACCAGCTTGACGAGCCTGAGTGTTGACTCCGCCGGTGCAGCAGCCGGCGGAGGTGCGTGTGGGGTTGCCTTCCCCTGCCCGCCCGGAAACGGGATGGTGTTTCCGGGAACAGGTGAAGGGGTGAAGGCCGGGTGCGCGCGGTAGGGGCTGTTCATGTTGATAAGCCGCCTTTACTGGGGAGAGAGCGAGCGCACCCGGCCTCAGCTGCCAGCCGCGTGGAACGTTGCCGTCCCACTCATGCCAGGCAGAACTGAAAATCCGGGGTCTTTGAGAATGCCGAAGGCCTTGATGGTCTGGCTCACGGGATCGACAGTGGCGCCCATCCGCACCACTTCGGCCGCAAGCGTTTCACCCGTCTCGTCCACGGTGAACGTGAAGCTGTCGCCGGCCTTCACCCGCGTCAGCCATTTGGAAGGAATGATCGTCTCGATTTCGAGCCGCGTCATGTCGACAATCCTGATGAGGGGCTGGTTGGGCGCGGGGCTTTCGTGTTCCTGCACGATGCGCTCCACCAGACGGCCGTCGAACGGCGCCTTGAAGTCGCAACTGCCCGTGCGCGCCTGCAAGGCCTGCGCCTCGGCCCGCGCCTGCTCGTATTCGGCTTCCGATACGCGCACCTCGTTTGCACCCATGGCGCCCTTGGCGAGAAGCCGCCGGTTGTTGACCATCACCAGTTCGCGCGCCCTGGCCTGCGCCCGGGCAGCCGTCACCTCGGCAGCATATTTGCGGCAGTCGAACACGATCAACGTGTCGCCCTTTGCAAACATCTCGCCTTCAAGTTTCGGCAGCTTTGAAACGCGCGCCGTATAGTCCACCGCGATCGTCGCCTCCGTCAGCGCCGTCACGACGCCGCGCGCCGTTGCCTCCTGCGCCCCTGCGGCCGCAGGCAAAGCGCCTGCGAACAACAGCGCAACCAGTGACGTCTTCATGATCTCTCCCCACCCCATGATCATGCCCTCAGCCGCCAGACCTGTCGCCGCGTTCCAGCCACACCCCGCGCAAGTGCGCCGCGAGGGTCTTCACGTTTTCTCCTCCCGTGACATTCTCGCCGTAGGGATCGATACCGACTGTCGCGTAGATGTTGGCGAATGCGTTCTGCAGGTCGGCGTGGGCAATGTCGCGCTTCACCGAAGCAACAAGTGTGTTCATCTCTTCGCGGATGAGGGCCTGCTCGCTCGTTGCATCCTCGGCAGCGGAGGCGCGCACCTGCGAGAGAATGCGCTGCTGCACCGCGAGGTAGTCGCTGGCATCCTTGAGGATCAGCGATTGCTGGGCGTAACGGGCGCGCGCCGCATGCACCTGCGTGAATACCGCCATGGTGAGCGCCAGCGCCTGCGTGCGTTCCACATCATCGCGTGCCTCGTTTTCCTTCTTGATGGCCGGATAGGAGAACACGCGCATCACGTTCCAGCTCGCCTTGGCACCCCACGCCAGCCAGTTGGAATGGAAAAGAAGGTCATTCGAGTCCCAGTTGGCGCCGCCAAACACCTGGATGCCCGGAAGCAATTGCAGCAACGCCGCATCGGCCTCCTGTTTGCTGATGCGGGCCTTCAGCAGGGCCTCGCGCAGTTCCGGCCTGTGGGTCATCGCCAGTTCCACGAGTTGGTTGCCGGACTGCGTCAGCTTGAGAGCGGTCTGTTCGCGCGACGGCACCTGCAGTTTGAAGGCGCTTCCCGGCGGAATGTTCATGAGTGCCGCAAGCTGGATCTTGGCCGTCTTCAGTTCCAGTTCCAGTTCGTGAATCTGCTTGCGGATGTCCACCAGTTCGCGCTGGTAGGTGAGCGCAGTGAGCGGCGAAAGCGCCCCTTCCCGCGCCAGCGAGCGCGAATTGGAGAGCGCGTGATCCACCCTGCCCTCCAGCGATTGCAGGCCGCCAAGCAGATGTTCCGCCGTGACCGCGCGCCAGTAGGCCGTGCGCACGTCCTCGACAATGCGGTTGACGATCTTGCGCCGCCGCTCTTCGGCAATCAGCGCCTCATTGCTTGCCTGCTTGGCCCGCACATAGGAGAGGCCGAAATCAAGCACGTTCCACGATGCAGTGACATCCGCCGCCAGCGTATTGCGTTCGAGAGAGGTCGTGGCATCGGCGGATTTCACGCCCGTGGTGAGCGACCGCGAATAGCCCCCCGCCGATGGGTCGCGGCCATTGTATCCCGAGGCCGCGACCACCTGCGGCAGCATGGCGGCGGATTTCACGTCCGCCACACGCGCAGCAAGCGCCACGTTCATCATCTCGACGCGATGGTCGAGATTGTACTTCAGCGCCCGGGCCATGGCCTCATAGAGTCCGATGGCCCCCGACACCGGTTCCTGGTTCGCCACCAGTTGCTCGGCATTTGTGGTGACGAAGCCGTTCATCTCGTCACTGCCGATCAGTTGCGGCTTCACCGAGCAGCCCGCAAGCAGGCTGGCGGTGAGAAGCATTGCCAAGGGCAAGATGGGATGGGCGATGGAGCGCTGCCGCTCAGGGATGTGTTTGTTCATTGTTTTAAACTCTGGATTGTGTTGCAGGACATGCGAAAACATCACTCACTCCGCGGCGAGCGCCATCTCGACAGGTGGCCCCTCGTGCCGCGCGATGCGGGCGATCTGCATCCGCATGTCCTCGATCAGGGCGGAGATATGGTCACCGCTTCCGGCGTCAGGCTCCGCTTCCGACGAAGTGGGATTGACCATGATCGGCCACCGCAGGCTGCGGCCCGTGCCGTCGCTGGCATGGATCATCAGCTGCAGCGGCTGGCGGTCTGGCCGGATGTTCACCACGAGCGTCTGCGAATCAATCACGGCCACAGTGTCGGGAAGCGCTTCACCGTGCGGACCCGTGATGCCCGTCACCGTCACGCCGTGATCCAGCTTGTCGATACCGACGAAGAGTGCATCATTCTTGATCAGCGTCTTCACTGTCAGCATGGGATGATCGGCAAGCGAGAGAGCCAGCGAAATGCTGTCGCCGATGTAGGGATGAACGGCGAGGTCATCGAGCAACTGGTGCATCCAGCTTGCCCTGCGGCCCTGGCGCTGGGCCCACTCCACGAGCCGGCCGATGATGTCGTCACCGCGGCCAAGGTCTGCCGCGCTGTTCAGTGACGCAAGTCCTTCGACGGCGTTGAGGATGACATCGTGGCCCAGGTCTGGCGTGCCATGGAGGTCGCCGAGATCATTCACCATTTCTGATATCACGATATCGGCGGGAGCAGTCCTGCCCGCGTCGATCGGTGGCAATTGCTCCGGCGACGGTGACGGGCCCGGCATTGGCGCAGCCGGCATGATCACTTCCCACGCGAAGGTGAGCGATGCCGTTCCACCGTGACCATCATCGGCCGTGATGGTCACCGTGTAGGGACCATCTGCGGAGGCTCCCAGCGCAACCGTGCCGCTGATGACGCCGGTGGCCGGATCAATCACAAGCCCGGCAGGAAGCCCCGTCGCCGAGAAGGTCAGCGTGTCGCTGCTGTCGGGATCGCCGAACAGCTGTGCCACGGGCGTGGTCACGCTGTCACCCTCGTTGGCGGCCTGATCGGCTGCGGGTGCGAGTGTGACGGGCGCATCATTCACGCCGGTGATTTCGATATCGAGCGTCGCCGTGTCCGTGCCACCATTGCCATCCGAGACCGTATAGGTGACTGTCTCGATGACCACCTCACCCACCGCGAGTGTGTTTGCAGTGCTGTTGGGTTGGAACGACCACGTGCCGTTCGCCTGCATCACCAAGGTGCCATGGGTGAGCACGATGGTCGCGGGCGTGACCGCGCCGACAGGCTGGCCGTTAAGCATGGTGACAAACAACGGGTCTGAGTCGGGGCCCGTGTCGGCATCACCCGTGGCTGGATCCGTCAGCACATTGCCGGATTGCGGCGTGTCTTCGGTGTTGGTCGAGGAGTCATCGACAGCCAGCGGCGGCAGGTTGCTGACGGTGTAGGTGACGGTGGTCTGCACCGAGGCGCCATCCGGGTCCGTCGCCGTGACCGTCACGGTGTAGGGTCCGGCCTGCGAGGCATCGGCGGGAAGCGTGCCGCTGATGATGCCGGTCGCGGGATCGATCACCATGCCGGGTGGAAGCCCCGTCGCCGTGAAGCTCAGGGGCTCGCCATCGGGATCGGCCAGGAAGCTGCCCACATCGACGGGAGCCGGCGTCGCCCCGTCGGTCGCCGCCACATCCGGGATGATGTTCAGCGGATCAGCAGCCGGAACCGGATTGTCCGGCGTGCCCGGGTTGGACGGGTCAATGACCACGGGGGTGTCGTTGGCTCCCGCAACCGTGATGACCAGCGTCGCGGTAGCGGTGCCGCCATTGCCGTCATCGATCGTGTAGGTGATGGTCTCGGTCGCCGTCTCGCCCGCATCGAGGCCGTTGTAGGCCGTGCCCGGAACGAAGCTGTAGGACCCGTCGGCATTGAGGGTGAGGACACCGCCGCCTGCCGTGGTGAAGGGCGTGCCGATGGTGACCGGAGATGCACCCTGAACCGCCGCTGCCACGGTGAGCGGATCGGCATCGGGAGCGGTGTCGGCGTCCGCCCCTGCCCCGGTGATGACGTTGCCGCTCACATTCGCAGAGTCCTCGCCAACGGACGCCGTGTCATCGACAGCCAGCGGCGGCAGGTTGCTGACGGTGTAGGTGACGGTGGTCTGCACCGAGGCGCCATCCGGGTCCGTCGCCGTGACCGTCACGGTGTAGGGTCCGGCCTGCGAGGCATCGGCGGGAAGCGTGCCGCTGATGATGCCGGTCGCGGGATCGATCACCATGCCGGGTGGAAGCCCCGTCGCCGTGAAGCTCAGGGGCTCGCCATCGGGATCGGCCAGGAAGCTGCCCACATCGACGGGAGCCGGCGTCGCCCCGTCGGTCGCCGCCACATCCGGGATGATGTTCAGCGGATCAGCGGCGGGGACCGGATTGTCCGGCGTGCCCGGGTTGGACGGGTCAATGACCACGGGGGTGTCGTTGGCTCCCGCAACCGTGATGACCAGCGTCGCGGTAGCGGTGCCGCCATTGCCGTCATCGATCGTGTAGGTGATGGTCTCGGTCGCCGTCTCGCCCGCATCGAGGCCGTTGTAGGCCGTGCCCGGAACGAAGCTGTAGGACCCGTCGGCATTGAGGGTGAGGACACCGCCGCCTGCCGTGGTGAAGGGCGTGCCGATGGTGACCGGAGATGCACCCTGAACCGCCGCTGCCACGGTGAGCGGATCGGCATCGGGAGCGGTGTCGGCGTCCGCCCCTGCCCCGGTGATGACGTTGCCGCTCACATTCGCAGAGTCCTCGCCAACGGACGCCGTGTCATCGACAGCCAGCGGCGGCAGGTTGCTGACGGTGTAGGTGACGGTGGTCTGCACCGAGGCGCCATCCGGGTCCGTCGCCGTGACCGTCACGGTGTAGGGTCCGGCCTGCGAGGCATCGGCGGGAAGCGTGCCGCTGATGATGCCGGTCGCGGGATCGATCACCATGCCGGGTGGAAGCCCCGTCGCCGTGAAGCTCAGGGGCTCGCCATCGGGATCGGCCAGGAAGCTGCCCACATCGACGGGAGCCGGCGTCGCCCCGTCGGTCGCCGCCACATCCGGGATGATGTTCAGCGGATCAGCAGCCGGAACCGGATTGTCCGGCGTGCCCGGGTTGGACGGGTCAATGACCACGGGGGTGTCGTTGGCTCCCGCAACCGTGATGACCAGCGTCGCGGTAGCGGTGCCGCCATTGCCGTCATCGATCGTGTAGGTGATGGTCTCGGTCGCCGTCTCGCCCGCATCGAGGCCGTTGTAGGCCGTGCCCGGAACGAAGCTGTAGGACCCGTCGGCATTGAGGGTGAGGACACCGCCGCCTGCCGTGGTGAAGGGCGTGCCGATGGTGACCGGAGATGCACCCTGAACCGCCGCTGCCACGGTGAGCGGATCGGCATCGGGAGCGGTGTCGGCGTCCGCCCCTGCCCCGGTGATGACGTTGCCGCTCACATTCGCAGAGTCCTCGCCAACGGACGCCGTGTCATCGACAGCCAGCGGCGGCAGGTTGCTGACGGTGTAGGTGACGGTGGTCTGCACCGAGGCGCCATCCGGGTCCGTCGCCGTGACCGTCACGGTGTAGGGTCCGGCCTGCGAGGCATCGGCGGGAAGCGTGCCGCTGATGATGCCGGTCGCGGGATCGATCACCATGCCGGGTGGCAGGCCCGTCGCCGTGAAGCTCAGGGGCTCGCCATCGGGATCGGCCAGGAAGCTGCCCACATCGACGGGAGCCGGCGTCGCCCCGTCGGTCGCCGCCACATCCGGGATGATGTTCAGCGGATCAGCAGCCGGAACCGGATTGTCCGGCGTGCCCGGGTTGGACGGGTCAATGACCACGGGGGTGTCGTTGGCTCCCGCAACCGTGATGACCAGCGTCGCGGTAGCGGTGCCGCCATTGCCGTCATCGATCGTGTAGGTGATGGTCTCGGTCGCCGTCTCGCCCGCATCGAGGCCGTTGTAGGCCGTGCCCGGAACGAAGCTGTAGGACCCGTCGGCATTGAGGGTGAGGACACCGCCGCCACTGGTGGTGAAGGGCGTGCCGATGGTGACCGGAGATGCACCCTGAACCGCCGCCGCCACGGTGAGCGGATCGGCATCGGGAGCGGTGTCGGCGTCCGCCCCTGCCCCGGTGATGACGTTGCCGCTCACATTCGCAGAGTCCTCGCCAACGGACGCCGTGTCATCGACAGCCAGCGGCGGCAGGTTGCTGACGGTGTAGGTGACGGTGGTCTGCACCGAGGCGCCATCCGGGTCCGTCGCCGTGACCGTCACGGTGTAGGGTCCGGCCTGCGAGGCATCGGCGGGAAGCGTGCCGCTGATGATGCCGGTCGCGGGATCGATCACCATGCCGGGTGGAAGCCCCGTCGCCGTGAAGCTCAGGGGCTCGCCATCGGGATCGGCCAGGAAGCTGCCCACATCGACGGGAGCCGGCGTCGCCCCGTCGGTCGCCGCCACATCCGGGATGATGTTCAGCGGATCAGCAGCCGGGGCCGGATTGTCCGGCGTGCCCGGGTTGGACGGGTCAATGACCACGGGGGTGTCGTTGGCTCCGACGATGGACACGGTCACGGTTGCGGTGGAGGTAGCGCCTTCGGCGTCCGTGATCGTGTAGGTTACTGTGGACTGCGCGGTTTCTCCGATGTCCAATCCGTTGAAATCGGTACCCGGATCGAAGGTGAAATCGCCATTCGCCGCGACGGTGAAAAGGCCGCCACCGGTTCCGGGAACTGCCGTCCCCACGCCAACAGCATTTCCGCCCACGGCCGTGACGGTGAATGCATCGCTATCCGGGTCTGAGTCCACGCCACTTCCGTTGTTGGCGAAGACGCTGCCGGTAAAGCTTGTGTCTTCACCCGCACTCACCGCATCATCCTGTGCGACGGGCGGAGGGTTGCCGACGGTGAAGACGATGACGGTCATGAAGCTGCCGCCGTGGCCATCACTGACCGTGAGTGTGACGGGGTACACTCCATCGCCCGCAGGACCGCCCTGCGAGGCAGCGGCGTCGTAGGTTCCGGTGACCGTCGTTCCGTCGAAGGTCAATCCGGGAGGCAGCTCCGCGGGATTGAGGCTGAAGGTGAGTGTGTCGCTGGCATCGGGATCGTGGGCATACAGCGAGACATCGAGCGGCGTTGCGGCCGCACCGTCATTTCCCGCCTGCTGCGGGATGAAGGCATTCGGATCCGCTGGCGGTGTGCCGGGGTCGAGCGGGTTCAGCGGCATAGGCGCGTCATTGACGCCCGTCACGGTGTAGGTGACGGTAGCGGTGCTGATGCCACCTTCATTGTCGCTCACCTGATAGGACACGGAGGTCGTGACGCTCTCGCCCGCCGCGAGGCTTTCGAAGTCACCATTGGGATCGAAGGTCAGGCTGCCATCGCTCGCGATGGTGAAAAATCCGCCGCTCGAGCCTGCGACGGGAACGCCCACGTCAGCGGGTGAGCCGTCTACGTCGCCGACATGAAGCGCATCGCCATCCGGATCACTGTCGGGGCCACTGCCGTTGCTGGCGAGAACGTTGCCGCCCGTGGCGACGGTGTTCTCATCGCCTGAGAACGTATCGTCCTGCGCCACCGGCGGCGGGTTGCTGATGGTATAAGTAAAGTTGTCCGAGATGATGCCGCCGTGGCCATCGCTGGCCGTGACAACAACGGCATAGACACCGGCATCCGGCGCGCCGGTATTGCCATTCTGCGAAGCGGACGGAGCGATGGTGCCGGAGATGATGCCAGTTGCCGGATCGATGCTCAGTCCAGCCGGCAACCCCGTTGCAGAATAGGCCAACACATCGCTTGAGTCGGCATCAGAGAAAGTGCCGGACACATCGATGCCGGCAACAACGCCTGCATCCGCGCCTGCCACATTGGCCAGCGCTGCCGTCACGGTTGGCTGGTCGTTGGTGCCGGTGACGGTGATCGTCACGGTCGCCGTCGATGTGCCACCATCACTGTCGGTGATCTCATAGGTGATTGTGGTGTCGCGTGTCTCGCCGGTAGCCAGGTCTTCGAACTGGCCGCTCTCGGTGAAGGTGACGGTTCCGTCCGACGCAATGGTGAACAGGCCTCCGGCGCTGCCGGCTGTGGGCGTCCCCACCTGGCCTGCCAACCCGCCTACAGCTGAAACGCTGAATGTGTCGCCATCGGGATCGGCATCGAGGCCGCTGCCATTGGCGGCAAAGACATTCTGAGCCGGGAGAACCGTGCCCTCCGTGACTGAGAACTCATCATCTTGCGCGACCGGCGACGGGTTGGTGATGGCGTAGGAGAGGGCAACGCTTCCCGACAGATTGGGTGTGCCGCCATCACTGGCGATCACGGTCACATCCCAGACGCCCGGCGTGCTGCCGTTGGTCGTGGTGCTGGCATCGTGCGGGGGCGTGCCGCTGATGACACCCGTTGCGGGATTGATCGACAGCCAGGCGGGTGCGCCGGGTGCGAGGCTGTAGGTGAGCGTCGCGTTGTCGGGATCGGTGAAGTAGCTCGCCGCGTCGAGCGGGGTCAGCGCCGCGGCATCCGCTCCGGCCTGCTGCGGGATCGGAGAGCCCACCGGCGGGTCATTGACCGCCGTCACGTTCACATAGGCATGGCGGAGCGGCGAATTGTCGAGCCCATCGTTGACCTGGAAGGTGATGTCGCGCTGAACGGTTGCGGGGTTGTCGCTGCTGTTGGCGAAGGAAACGGATTCCAACGCTGTCTTGTAGTTCGCAAGCGTTGCGGTTCCCGAGAAGGAAATGACCAGTTGGCCGGAGATATTCGTCGTCACGATGTAGGCAATGCCGGCGACGGTGCCGCTGCTTCCGTCCGAGACAATGACGCCATTGACGGAGATCTGGTCGCCCGGCTGCGGATTGGTGTGAACAACCGTGGCCGACTCGTAGTTCGTGTCGTCAAGATCGCTGGTGACGATGATGCTGTTCAGCGGGGTCGCGGCAGCATTCTCGGTGTATTGCACCAGCACGTTGCCGGCGTTGATGCCGCCCGAGTTGTCGTCGTCGAGGTCAAGTGTCGGCGGGTCGTTCTGCGGCACCACATGGATTGTCGATGCAGCGATGTTGGACGTGGCGCTGCTGTCGTCCGATACCTGTACGGTGATGTGACGGTCTGCCGGATCGGGGTTGTTGACGTTGTTGGTGGACGGGAGAAGCGTCACGGAAGCCAGAATCGCCTGCCAGTCCGCAGCTGTTGTTGTGGGAGAGCCCGTGAAGGTGACGGTGAGTGGTCCGGCAGTGGTGAGTGTTGCAGCGGGCACGATGGAGGCGGTTACGCCACCCGGCAGTGACGACGGGAAGTTGAAGGTATCGCCCACCTTCCCATCGGTCAGTGTCACGGTCATCTCGACGATGGCATTGTCCACGTCGGAGATGATGAGGTCCGCACCATCGGCGATGGCAATTCCGGGCGCATTCTCGATGTAGGTGGCGACATAGTCCGCGTTGGTGGCGCCCGATGAGTTGTTGCCGTCGAGATCGATGAGTGGCGGATCATTGACCGCCTGCATGGAAAGGGTGAGCGTGGAGGTCGCCGTGCCACCCGCGCCATCCGCCACCATATAGGTGACGAGCGGAAGTGCTCCGGCGTAATTTGAAGCCGGCGCGAAGGTGTAGGAACCGTCCGCCCTGATCGTCAGTGTGCCTTCCGGCAACACGGCCACACCGGGGCTGCCGCTGCTGACGGGATGGGTCGTGCCGCTGATGACGAATTGCGTGACCGAAGCCGTGCCGCCATCCACATCCGTGGTGTTGGCCAGAAGTCCGGACAGGGCCGCAACTGTCAGCGTCTGATCTTCGGTCACCGTCGCGGCCTCATTGCCATCGATGGGTGCGTCGTTCACCGGCGTGATGACGATGGGCGCCGTGGTGGCGGCCGAAAGCGGTCCGCCTGCCCCGGTGTTTCCATTGTCATTGATGGCGGCGGTGAGCGTGTCGCTGCCGGTATAGTTGAGCGTCGGCGTGTAGAGCAGACCTGACGCATTGGCGAGCGTTGCGTTGATCGCGCTGAGCGGTGCGGTGATGGTGATCGTGCCGGAGTTGTCGCCGGTCACCTGCCCGGCCGTGACGCCACCGCCCACGGACGTGTTGATGTCGAGTGTGCCATGCAGGACCGAGAGCGTGACCGTGACATTGCCGGCGGCCGCATCCACGTCCCCGAAGCTCACGCCCGTCAGGGCCTTGGGCGTATCTTCCGCGGTGGTATAGGTGGTGGCCGAAGCGCTCGGCGTCTGGTTCACGTTGAGGGTGAGCCCGATCTCCACACCGTCCGAACCTGCACCCTCCACGCCCGTTCCGGTGAGTGAGAATGTGAGCGTCGAATAGGTGCCATTGACGCGGATGGAGCCAGCGGCGGTTCCCGTCCCGTCGGTGAGGCTCGATTCCGTATTCACCGATGTGCCGCCAACCGTGCGGTTGAACTGCGTCGCTGTCACATTGAGCGATGAGCTGCCGGAGACCTTGCTAAGGGTGGCGCCCGGCGTGGTTACGGTCCACAGCGAGGAATTGGTGCTGCTTCCGCCCAATCCCCCGACCCGGTCGATGTTGATGATGGGGTCGGTCACAGGTTTCGAGAAGGTGATCGTGACCGTGCCCGTGCCGGCATCGGTTGACGCCGCAGAGACAGGACCTTCCGGCGTGTTGTCCCAGACGAAGACGAAGCCGAGGGAGGCTGCACCCTGCACCGACGCCGCATTGAAGGCGTTGATGGTGTTGAAGGTCTGGGCGCTGATGGTGTTGAAGGCCGCGTTGCCGCTGACCGGTGCGAAGGTGATGGTGGTGGTGATGCCGGTGGAACTCTCCGTGGCGGTGTTGCCCGCGACTGTCCACGCGCCGGTATTCTTCAACGTCAACTCGCCGCCCCACGCGGGTGCCGCGATTGCAGTCGACTCCACGGCGCCGGAGACTTTCTCCAGAAGCCAGTTGTCGCCCGCTGCACCGCCGGTGTTGTCCGTCGAGGCAGCGATGTCGGCCTGCGTCGCCGCCGCCATCGCCGCGACTGCTGCATCGTTCTGGCCGAAGTTGCAGCCATAGACGAGGATGTCACCTGCCGCTGACATGTGCGTGCCGATTCGTGCGAGAAGGTCCTGATAGGTGGAGGAAATGCTCGCCACATCGAGCCTGCTCGTGCCGAGGTGCAGCGCACCCGTATCACCATGGCTGAGGACGTGGAGGGCAGGAATATCACTGAACGCGGTCAGTGCCTGCGCCAGGTATTCCACACCGTCCACACCCGTGGGAATGACAATGACCGTTGCATCCGGAGGAAGCGCCGCGATCAGTCCGGCCGCATCCGGCACGGCGCTGTCGACAACAATGAGATCGCCGGTTCCGATCTGGTTGATGATCGCAACAGGAGCATCGTTGACCGGCTGCACATCGGCGATGACGCCTGCCGTGGCCGTGCCGCCATGTCCGTCATCGATGGTGCAGGCGAACGTGGTGGTGCCGAAGTAGTCCATCGACGGCGTGAAAACCACCCTGCCCGCAGCGTCGAGCGTGACGCCGCCATGGGCAACCGCAACGGCAGGCCCGCCAATGGAGATGGCCTGGCCATTGATTTCCGTGACGGTGAGCACATCACCATCAAGGTCAACGTCATTGGCAGTGACATCAATGACGGCAAAGCTGTCCTCCAGCGTCACAATGCTGTCTGCCACTGCCACCGGACCGTCGTTCACCGGAATGACGGTGATGGTGGACACTGCGGGCGCAGATGTCAGTCCACCCGCGTCGGTGACCGTGAAGGTGAGTGTGCGGTCGCCAGCGGTCGCACCTTCGGAGGTGTTCTCATAGGTGATGCTGCGGAGCATTGCATCAAGGTCCGCCAGCTCCATGGGCAAGGATGCCCCCGCTGCATTCTGGACCGTGAAGGCCTGCGTCGCGGCATCATAGGAAATGGCAAGCGCGGTTCCGCCCACAGTTACGGCGTGGCTCGCGGTGGTGGCGAGGTCAAAATCCTGGCCGGCAATGGTGACGTGTTCGGCTGCGCCGTTCATGATCCCTGCCGCCGCGATGGAAAGCGAGGTGATGGCGTTCTCGGCATCCGCGACAATTGCGCGTGTCTGAAGCGTCACGGCAACGGGCGTGCCGCCTTCCGTGAATGTGGCACTGTAGTCCAGGTCGTTCGGTTGCTCGGCCGTATTGAGCGACACGTTGAAGCCGCCGAGTCCATTCACGTTGGTGAGCCGGATTTCCACAACGTCGCCCGCGGAAGCCGCGTAGCTGATGACTTCGCTTGCAGGCAGGCTCGGATACCAGCCGATGATCGTGTCGACCTTGACACCGTTGATGAAGAGTTCGGCGTGGTCGTCGAAATATTGCCCGGGCGCACCCACAACGATTGTCGCATCCTGCGTCAGCGTGCGGCTCATGACCATGGCCCACACGCCATTGCCGGGTGTGTAGTCGCCGTTCACGGGATTTGCGGCATAGCTGAACCCGGAAGCGATCAGGCTGTCCCTCGGATTGTCCGTGATTGGAATGTTCGGGTCGTTGAAGGTGATCGAGCCCTGCGGCGCGTAGCCAACGCCGTGCAGCGTGGGCACGCCAGGCGCACCGTTCTCGGCAACGGAGGTGGGATTGATCGAACCGGGTACACCGAAATGCCCGCCATAAAGTGCCACTTGCCAGGCATTGTCCGGCGGCGTTGCAGGTAACGTGCCGTTGGAGAGTGGCAAGGCGCCGTCAAGATCAACGACCGGCGGCAGGTTCGGTGGCGTGATGTTGTCGCGGTAGTCGAGATCGGAGGTCAGCGGCACGGCACCGGCGCCAGTCGCGGCCGTATCGTTGTCGCTGTCGGCAAGCGTGAAGATGGCACCGTTCAGATTCTGGTCGTTGACGTCAAAGCCGTCATTGGCGTCCGAACCCTCGAAGATGTCCAGCAGGCCATCGCCATCGGTATCGGTTGTGGATGTGATGGACGTCGCCTGGCCGTCGCCACGCTCGACGATATCCGCCGCCCCTTGGTTGTCGCTGTCGGAGTCGATGTAGTCGGGGGTGTCCGCCCCATCGGTGTTGACGGGGGAAAGCCCATTCGAGCCGCCTGCCCCGGCACTTGTTGTTGCGTCATAGGCGTTGTCGAGGCCGTCGTGATCGGTGTCGGTGCCCGATGGCGCCAGGTAACCAGCCGTCGCCTGCGCCTCCACGTTGTCGGTGATGCCATCGTTGTCGCTGTCGATGTCGAGATGGTCAGAAATGCCATCCGCATCCGTATCGCGCACGAGGTTGGTTTGCCGGAGCGAAACATCGTCAATCAGAATGTCACGCGCAGCACCCGTGCCGCCCACGTCCCAGACCAAGGCAAGCCGGTAGTCCCCTGTCGGCAAACTCGCCGTCAGGCTGCTGTTGTAGGGCGTCCACGTGAAAGGCAGCAGGGTGCCAGTCGCAGTGCCGCTGCCGCCTGTCGACATCATGGGCCCGATGGTCTGGTTGATGGCCGGAGTGGCAACGTCGAAGAGGACCCAATGGGCATTTGCCAGAATGGCATTGCCCGAGCTTTGGGCGGCGAGGAACGAAAAGTCGTATGTTGCGCCGTTGATGATGTGGATGGGCGTGGTGTTGTAGATGGTCGTGCCGAGCGGCCCCGTGCCGTCCGTATCACCTATTTCCGTGATCACACCCGTGTTGAGGCCTGCCGTCGCCGGCCGTGTACTGGCCCAGCTGGCAGTGGAACTCACCGAGCCGTTGACCACAAGTTCCGGACCGAACGGAATCTGCTCGGTCGTGTCGAGAATGCCGTCGTTGTCGTCGTCGATGTCCACGGCGTTGCTGACACCGTCACCATCGGCGTCGGGATTGAGGTTGACGGTTGCCGTGGAGGTGCCGCCGTCGGAGTCCGTGATGGTGTAGGTGAAGGGCTGGTCGGCCACGGAGCTGTTGCTCGCCAGGAAGGTGAAGGCACCCGTGGCGGCGTTGGTGATGGTCAGCGTGCCGTGGCTCAGCGTGATGGGCACGCCGACTGTGAAGGCCGCGCCATTGATGGCCGTGATCGCGAAGGGATCAGCCTCCGGGTCTGCATCCGCACCGTTGCCGTTGTTGGCAAAGAGATTGCCGGTCAGCAATGTTGCCGGATCACCGTAGATAACGTCGGCATGGGCAGCGGGCGGTTGGTTGATGCCGATGGTGGAGGCGCTGGCAAAGCCCTCAACTCCCAGTTCATTGGTGACGGCGAAATTGACCGTGCGGGCGGAGAGACTGCTGCTTGACGTGGTGAACCCGAGTGCATGCAGAGCCAGGTCGAACGTCGCCTCCGTCTGCGGCACGCCGACCGCGCCGAGAACGATCTGGCTGCCGGTTTGTGAAACAATCTGCACGCCCACCGGCAAGGCACCCGCGTTGATGGTCAGGCTGTCGCCCGCCTGTGCGTTGCTGAGTGTGGCGCGCACCTGCTGGATGTCGCCCGTGACGTTGGCGATGTGGGCATCCGTATCCACGACGGGAATGGTGGCGCCGGAGCCCATGTTGTACGTGGCCTGATAGGCGCTGCCGGTCGCGCCCGAAGAGTTGTCGGCATCCAGGTCAATCGTCGCCTCGCTGGTGAACGAGACGAGGTAGCTCCAGGTCTGGACTGTATTGACGGCGCCCAGCGTGAACTGCACGGCCACGCCGTTGTCCGTCGCGGCATTGGTGTTCCACGTATTGATGATGTCGCCACCGTTGTTCATGCCGGCCGCATAGAGATTGGTGCCGTCATAGGCTGCCGAGTACCAGTAATCGAACTCGCGCCCGCCCTGTGCTTCGGCAAAGCCCACGAAGCTGTCATTGGGGCCACCGGGGTCCTTGCGCACGGCCACGAGAGAGGGATTGCCCGTGGTGTTGTTGGTGGACGCAAGATTCTGCGGCAACGAGAAGGCCGGACCATTGTCGCCGCCTGCAAGGAAGGTATCGAGCGAGTGGTAGATCTTGATGGGCTGCGCGTTGCTGGGTGGCGGCGTGACGGTGACGTTCAGCGTCATGTAGCCGTTGGGATAGACATATTCCGTGACGACATCGACCTTGTAGTCGCTCGCCGCTTCATAGGCGGTCGTGCCGCCCGCGTTGTAGTATAGCGACGTGGTCACGCGGTAGGGATTGGTTGCGGAACCCGCACCCGTGGATGTTTGCGACAATTCACGGAACGTGACGTCGCCCGCGATCTGACCCGGCGCGTTGGCCTCCGCGCCGCCTGAGGTGGTGCCCGGCCCCACCACAGTCGAACCCACGGCCATGTAGATGCCGTTGAAGATGTTGACCGACGTATCGGCAAGCGTCGCGTTATAGAGCTGATTCGCGCCGTGATAGGTGATCTGGTACTGGCCGTTGGTCATCACATGGATGCGCAGGCCATCCGAACCGTCGGCCAATGCGCCGCCCGCTGCATTGATCACCGACTTCGTAAGGAGCCCGTCCCACCCAGGGGCGGCAAGGCTGGCCGTGTCAATGACGCCCACGGTTTCTTCGAGGTCCCAGTCACCGCCCTGCACGGCGGCGCCGGTGTCGTCGGACGATGCCGCAACATCTGCGCCCGTGAGAGCTGCCAGCAGGTTCACGGCTTCCACGCCCTGCTCACCTGCACCGAAGTCGCAACCATAGATCATGATGTCAGCATCAGGAGACAGCGATGCCGCGATCACCGACAGCTCATCGGCATGTTCGCCGCTCATGGTCTCGGCGGTGAGTGTCGCTGATCCCAGCGTCAGGCTGCCGGCCGTGCCATGGGAAATGATGTGAACGGCAGCGATGTTGCTGCGCCCCGACAGGACCTGCGCCATCTGCGACAATCCATCCGCCTCGGCCGTGAGGAGATGCACCTCGGCATTGACGGGAAGTTCGGCGATGATCTGCCCATAGCCCTCCACCTGCGCGTCCACGAAGGCAATGGATACAGGCGGTGGCGGAAGATCAGGCGTGCCGGGACCGACGAGCGCGGCGATCAGCACATCGTCGTAGAGTGGCACCGGCTGGATATCATCGGTGTTCACCGAATCGGCCGCCTGGTCCAGCGTGTCCCCCAGGGCCGCGTCGAACAGGACGCGCGGTTCGAGGACCGTGAGACCAGCGAGCCGTGCCGGCCGGACCGGACGCGCGGGCTGATGACCTGCGGACCCGGCACCATCCGGCGCCATCGGAGCTTCGACCCGCCATAGCGCTGACGAGGTCAGCAAACGTCCCAGAAGTTTCCCGCCGTCCATGACACCCTCTTTGGTTGCATGCAAATCACATACACAACTAATACGTGATTTGTTAAGCAAATTCTAACGAGGGTTGAAGAGAACCTTACGGGCGACCAGAAAATATACTATAAGTTGCAGAAAAGGCGGTTCTTAGCCCTGAATTGCAGCTTCTGCTGCGGCCGCAGCCTGGAACAGGGCAGCGTCGTGGCCATTCGGCAGGGCCATCATCAATCCGGTCGGAGCACCACCTTCAGGTTGCATCGGCAAGCTGATGGCGCAGGCATCCAGGGTGTTGAACACATAAGTGTTGCGCAGGCACAGGCCGTTCAGCCTGCGATAATCGCTCTCATCCGCAAGCGCAGCGATGGGGGGCGGGATGATCGCCACTGTCGGACAAATGATGGCGTCATAGCCTTGGGCGATGGCCGCGAAGCGGGCAATCACCTCTGCGCGGCGAGCCCTGATCCGGGCGAGATCTTCAGCCGTGATTTTCTCTCCGAAGCGGATGCGACTCACCACGCGCGGGTCATATTCAGCCTCATGTGCGGCAATGATGGGGGCATGGTGCGCCCAGGCTTCCGCCCCAGCGATGCCGCCGTTGGCAAGAAACTGGGGCATCTCCTGGATTTCGGGGAATGAAACATTCTCGATCCGGTACCCTGCCGCTTCGAGCCGTTTCACCGCCGCCGCGAAATCGCGGGCCACCGTGTCATCCAGCCCGTCCAGCACATAATCGGTGAGGACGCCAAGGCGCATCGTCCGCCGCACTTCACCGGGAGCCGGTGCTGTTGTGCCGGACAGGAGCGCGTCGACAGCAACACAACACGCCACCGAATTGGCGATGGGGCCAACCGAATCCAGCGTCAGTGACAAGGGATAGACCCCGCGCTTGCTCACCCGCTGCGCCGAGGATTTGAATCCGACCACGCCATTGAACGCTGCAGGAATGCGGCATGAGCCGCCGGTGTCTGAGCCCAGAGCAACGGGGCACATGCCTTCCGCAACTGCGACGCCAGAGCCCGATGAAGAGCCGCCGGGAATACGCTTGTCCAACCGTCCGTACACGGACAATGGCGTGCCGTAGTGCGGATTGATGCCGACGCCAGAGTAAGCGAACTCCGTCATGTTGGTACGGCCGAGGATCACCATGCCCGCCTGCCGCACAGCCGCCACCGCATCGCTGTCGCGGTCGGCGGGTTTCCCGGCGGCAAGAAGGCGCGATCCCGCCGTCGTCACTTCGCCGGCGACATCGAAAAGATCCTTGATGCCGATGGGAATGCCGGCCAGCGGCGATGGCGCCCGCCCTGCCCTCCGCAAGGCATCCTGCTCGTCCGCCTGATGCATCACCCGCACCGGATCAACATGAATGAAGGCCCGGGCTCCTTCGCCATTTGGATTGGCGATGCGCGCCAGCGACTCCTCGGCAAGACCGCGTGCGGTGACCTTGCCGTCCGCCAGGCTGCGGGAAATTTCGGCGAGCGTCGCGTGGCGTTTGCGTGTCATCCCATCACCTCTTTCACCTTCTCAACCAGTTGCTTCAGCGTGAACGGCTTCTGGATGAAGGCGAAGTCATCCGGATTTTCGAGATTGCGCTCAAACGCGTCCTCTGCATAGCCCGACATGAAGATGAAGCGGCTGGTGACGCCGCGCTTGCGGATTTCGGAGAGCATTGTCGGCCCGTCCATCTCCGGCATGACAACGTCAGAGAGGATGACTTCGAAACCTTCCTTGTCGTCCTCAATCACCTCAAGGCCGCGCTCGCCCGAATCGGCTTCCACCACGGTGTAGCCGCGAGAGGCGAGGGCACGCACCGCAAAGGCGCGGACGGAATCTTCGTCCTCCACGACAAGGATGCGCCCGCGGCCGGTGAGGTCGGCGCGCGGTGCTTCGACCTTTTCGGCGGCGGGCACAGGTTGTTCGGACACCTGCGGATAGTGGCGCGGGAGATAGATGGTGAAGGTTGTGCCCTTGCCGATTTCGCTGTCGCAGTAGATGAAACCACCCGTCTGCTTGACGATGCCGTAGACCATGGAGAGGCCGAGCCCCGTGCCCTTGCCCACGTCCTTGGTGGAGAAGAAGGGCTCCCAGATTTTCTCCAGGATGTCCTTGGGGATTCCCGTGCCCGTGTCGGCCACTTCGCACACCACATATTCCGCCTCGGGCAACTTGTGCCGGCCGCCCTGCGACTGTTCCTTCGACACATTATATGTCTTAACCGACAGGCGCCCCCCGTTCGGCATGGCATCGCGCGCATTGACCGCGAGGTTGATGACCACCTGTTCGAACTGGTTGAAGTCCACCAGCACGTAGCCCAGGTCGCGCCCGTGATTGATGTCGAAGCCGATCCTCTCACCCAGCACGCGCCCCAGGAGGTTGCCGAGGTCCGACATGGCTTCGCTGAGCAGCGTGACGCGCGGCTGCAGCGTCTGCTTGCGCGAGAAGGCCAGCAACTGGCGCACGAGATTGGCTGCGCGGTTGGCATTCTGCTTGATGTTCATGATGTCGGCGAAGGCCGCATCGGTGGGACGCATCTTCGTGAGCAGCAAGTCGGCAAAGCCGATGATCGGCGTCAGCACATTGTTGAAGTCGTGCGCGATTCCAGACGCCAGTTGGCCCACGGCCTGCATCTTCTGACTCTGCGCAAGCTGCACTTCGAGCGCCCGCGCCTCCGTGCGGTCCAGCGCAAAGGCGGCAACGGAATCACCGACGTCGCAGAGCGAAAGCTGAACGGCGCGCGGCGGCTGGTTGTTCAGCATGACCTCGCAGCCCGCCGCCTTGCCCGGACGGGCCAGTGCATCCTTGAGCGCCGCGGCGAGTGCCGGGCGATCCATCTCGCGCACCGCATTGCTCACGGCGCCGTGGAGTTTCAGTTCCGCAGAGAGCGCGAGGAACGGCGAGTTGGCGCGGCGCAACTCGCCCGTCTTGGTGAACACGGCAACGCCGATGGGCGACGCCGTGGCCAGCAGATCGAACCAGTTGCCGCCAGTCTCCACCACGGCTGACTCCGGCTTCTGCATCACCATGGCGCGTGACGGCAGCGGCCTCCCCTCTCCATCGAAATCACTGCGGAAAATGATGTCCACGGACAGCGTGCTGTTGCCCTTCGGCAGGGAAGCGATGAAGCGGTCCACATGCGAGACATTCGCCCCGCCCTGTACCGATGTCATGTGCCGCGCGGCATCCTCGCCCACGAGGCGCGCCAGCGGCATCTTCTCGTTTTCGGCGGCTGCAAGATCAAGGTTCAGCCACTCCGCCAGCGTGGCGTTGATGTAGTCGACGCGGCCATCCGGCAGGAGCGAAAAGAATCCCGCGGGCGCGTGATCGAGATAGGTGATGATGTATTGCAGGCGGGCAAAGGCGGTCTCCTGCCCATGGCGGTCCGCCGTGATGTCGGTCATCCGCCACAACACGCGGCCATCGCCCTGCGGCAGCGGCGACACGGACAGTCTGATCCAGCGCGCGCCCTCCGGAGATGCTCCGGGCACGGATGAATTGGCCGGAAGCCGCACATCGCGCGACATTGCCCGTGCCGAGGCGGCCGCCTGCGCGAGCTGATAGATGGGTTCGGCAAAATCGGGATAGCCCGCGAACAACACGTCCATGCCGGCGAGACGCGCTTGCCCTGCCTTCGCGGCCAATGCGACGAAGGCCGTATTGGCATGCAGCAGCCGCCCCTTGCTGTCCGCCACCACCATGGCGTCGCCTGTTGCATCCGCCATCGCCTGCACAAGGTCGGTGGGGCCCGCCGTCGTGCGGTTCAGGATCTTGCCACCCACCACGCCGAGGAGCGCCATGGCGGCGAGTGCCACAACGCCCGGCAGCAGGAGCTGCTGGGCCTCTCCGCCCCGTTGCGCGAGGTAGATGAAGACCGAAGCCACTGCGAGTGCGCCAAGGGTGAGGAGGGCAACAGCCGGAAGCCGGCGGCCCGCGCCACCGCCCGCGGGCGTGGGCGCCCGTGAATCGTCTCGTTCAGTCATCAACCCCATCCCGAATCAAGAGCAGTATAGGCATTCGGCCCGGCCAGTGAATCGGCAAACGCGCCCGCGGGCGGGAGGGCCAACATGGTCAGTGATTCCTTAACCGGAATGGGCTAATCTATGTGACCCGAGTGGATGTGAGGACCGAGTCATGGAGTTTCTGCAACCCTACTACACCGTCATTGCCCTGATCCTGATCGCCCTCGTGGTTCTGGTGGGCGCGGCGATGATCATCCGCTCCTTCAACGGCCGGGTTCGCGGCCGCCGCGGTTCCCGCCTCGGCATCGCTGAATACTATGAACTGGACAAGACGAGGCGCCTCGTCCTCATCCGCCGCGACGATGTCGAGCATCTGATGCTCGTGGGCGGCAACCAGGATGTCGTGATCGAGAGCAACATCCCGACCGCTTCGATGAACCAGCCGCAGATTCCCCCGCCGCCGGAGCAGCAGATGCGCCAGGCCCCGCGGCCTGCCGTCTTCGGTGCGACGCGCCCGCCACTTCGCCCCGTGGCACCTTCGTTCCAGGACCCCAACGGCTGAGGCCCCGCGCACTCAGAACTGCATGCCGGGTGGCGGCGTCACAGCCTGCCAGCCATCGTCCGTAAACGCTTTCATGTGCCGTTCCAGAAGTTCTTGATAACTACCTGAAAAAGAAGTTATTTTCTGTCTCGCGCTGGACTGGAGTCCCAGCTCCGCGAAAGCGTCTGCAGCTTCATCTCCTGGCGCAGACGAAGCGCGCGCCAGCGCGAGAACCCAGCGCACCGCCACGAACCAGCTGTCGTCGCCCTGCCGCACCTGTGGGCCGAACACCGCACCATCGCGGGACCGGGTCAGCAGCGGTTCGACGAGGAAGACGCCATCCCGCACCTCCGGACCGAGTTTCCAGGGGCGCGGTGCAAGCAGGATGTCGGCCTCTCCGGCCTGAAGTGCGATGGCCCCGTCCTCTGCACCCACCTCGATGATCGCCACCGCCTCGGCGCGGCCGACGACAGCGGCGGCGATCAGGGCGCAGAAGTCGATGGCCAAACCGCTGCGCTTGCCATCCTGCATCTCCGAAAGTCCGGGCGCG
Source organism: Hyphomicrobiales bacterium (assembly GCA_016710435.1). Classification (NCBI taxonomy): domain Bacteria; kingdom Pseudomonadati; phylum Pseudomonadota; class Alphaproteobacteria; order Hyphomicrobiales; species Hyphomicrobiales bacterium. Next base: position 43,232 of record JADJVV010000001.1, read on the forward strand.
GAGGCGGCAACTGCACAATTCACAATCCCACGCGCGTGAATGTCTTCCAGTGTTCCCGCCTGCCCCGGCGGAGCGGCAAGCGTTGTGGCAAGCATGATGAACGCGGCACGTATCAGGCCCATGCCCCATGCAAGCCCGAGCCCGAGATGCCGTCAACCGGCTCCTTGCTTCTACCGGCCCGCGAGACGGGCGGGGCTGCGCTCAGGTCTTGGCGCGCTTGATCGCGGCGAGGATCATGTCTTCTGCCTCGGCCGCATCGCCCCAGCCGATGACCTTCACCCACTTGGTGGTTTCAAGGTCCTTGTAGTGGGCGAAGAAGTGCTCGATCTGCTGCAGGGTGATTTCCGGCAGATCCTTGTAATTGTGCACGCTCTCATAGCGGCGGGTGAGGCGCGGCACGGGCACGGCAATCACCTTCTCGTCGCCGCCGGCTTCGTCCTGCATCTTGAGCACGCCCACGGGGCGCACTGCCACAATGGCGCCGGGAATGATGCCGCGCTGATTGGCGATGAGCACGTCGATCGGATCGCCATCATCTGAAAGCGTGTGCGGAATGAAGCCGTAGTTTCCGGGATAGCGCATGGAGGTATACAGGAAGCGATCCAGCACCAGCGCCCCCGACTTCTTGTCCATCTCATACTTGATGGGTTCGCCGCCCACCGGCACCTCGACGATGACGTTGACCTCCTTCGGTGGATTGCGGCCGATGGAAACGTGTTCGAGGTTCATGCTGTCACTCCGGAAGAAAACGGGGAATCATCCCGACACTAGAGCGGCAGCCACGCCTTTTCCACCGCTCCCAAGGGCTGAGATGGCGATGGGCGCCGAAGCCTGAAATCATGGTTTTCGCCGTGTTCATTGCGCTTGGGCCGGCCCAGTCAATTACGCTGCCAAAATGTCATGGCTGAAAAGGGCGATATCATCGGACGTTCTCCCGTCAAGCCCGAAAACCACTGACTTTTTGTCAATTCCCGAGCGCCGCGCTCTGGAACTGCCCTCATATAAAATTGATATTTTTCAATGTCTTGGCGCTATTTTTCCAGCTGGCATGTGGTTTGCGATGGTTAAGGCAAAGCAAATACAGCGGGGGTTCAACGCATGCCACGATCTCGTCTCCTGGTCACAGCCATGGTGCTCCTCCTGCCCGTGGCGATTACCCCTGTGAGTGCCAGCGAGATTGCAGGCCTGCAGCCAAGCATGCGTCCGGCGGGTGCGCCGGTGATCGCCGAAATGGCTAAGCCCGACGGCTGGTACAGCGCCGCTTTGACGGGCGTTTCGAAACCCTTTCCCGCAAGCCTCAAGTTCCTTGTCAATCAGGGAAACTGGTTTTCGCCCTTCCTCCATCCCGGAATGACAGGGCCGTACGACATTCGCGGTTGGCACCCCAGCAAGCCTGCTGAACCCGCCAACTGATTCAACGAATGGCGCAACGGCACTCGCGCATGCCGAAGCGTCCAAAACTCCGCGCGACATTCAATCGGAAGGAATACGATCATGACGAAGTCGATGAAGCGAATGCTTTTCGCAGCCAGTGCAATCGCGGTGCTGGCTGCTGTTCCCGCAGTCGCTGAAGAAGCCCAGCAGGGCATGGGCGGAATGTCCGGCATGGGCGGCATGTCCGGCATGGGCGGCATGTCTGGCATGGGCGGCATGTCCGGCATGGGCGGAATGTCCGGCATGGGCGGCATGGCAGGTAACGGCGGCGGTTGGGTCTGCACGCAATATACCTACGCTGCTCCCGGCGGCATGACGGGCATGGGCGGCATGTCCGGCATGGGCGGCATGTCCGGCATGGGCGGAATGTCCGGCATGGGCGGAATGTCCGGCATGGGCGGCATGTCCGGCATGGGCGGAATGTCCGGCATGGGCGGAATGTCCGGCATGGGTGGCATGCAGGGTGGAGAATTCACCCCGCCTGCCAACTGATCCCACGACCTCGCGCTGGGGGAGCTTTCTTCCCCAGCGCATTCTCCAAGTGATGGAATCCAGAAAATGAAAAAACTGCAGGAGGCCGGACTCTTCGTCACGCTGGCCGCTGGTATTGTGATTGCCGTGAATGCGCTCAGCACCTTCGGCGTTGCGCGCCCCGATCTCTCGCCGCCGGACCCACCGGGCATGAAGGTCGATGCGGGAGGTACAATGGAAGCAGCACCTTCTCCTGCGCTGACGAAACAGCAAGTGGCGCAGACGGAAACTGCAGCGCCCGCTGTTGCCGCACCCGTCGCCGAAGCCGCTTCCGGCGTACCGGATGCCACTGCGGGCAAGGCCGTGTTCGCCAAGTGCAAATCCTGCCATGCCACTGACAAGGGAAAGAACGGCGTTGGGCCTTCTCTCCATGGCGTGCTGAACCGCCCCGTCGCATCGGTAGAGGGCTACAAATATTCCGACGCCATGAAGGCGAAAGCCGCTGAAGCATGGACGCCGCAACTGCTTGATGTGTACCTCAAGGATGTGAAGGGAACGGTGAAAGGCACCAAGATGGCCTTCGCGGGCCTGCCCAAGGACAAGGAACGGGCCGACGTCATCGCCTTCCTGGCGCAGAATTCAGATTCACCAGTCGCTGCGGCGGACCTTGGCCTTGGCGCAGCTGCCGCTGGCGCCGGTGCCGCAGCGCCTGCAGCCGCGTCAGCGGACGAACCGGCCACCACCGCTGCCCCAGCAGGTGAAGCACCGGTTGCTGGCGCGGCTGCAGCCTCATCCCCAGCAGAACCGGCCGCCCCCGATGCGCCACCTGCAATCACCTACAGCGACCCGCCTGCGCCCACGGCCGAGGAAACCGCCGCCGAAGTGGCAGCCGTCGAAGCGCTGAAGAAGACGCTGTCCGGCATGGACCGCCAGCGCGCCAAATATCATCCCCTGCACTTCAAGCCCGCGATCGACACAGCCACCAATGGCGAATGCCTGGTGTGCCACCAGGAGGTGCTCGACACGGCCGTGCGTGAAATGTCGCCAGCTGGACTCGAAGCGCAATCCTCGCTTGCCTGGTACCAGACGCTGGCGACCTATGACGGTGCGCAGATGACCTTCCACCAGCGTCACATGTCGTCGCCCTACGCCAAGGCCGTGATGAACCTCAAGTGCACCTTCTGCCACCAGGGGAATGATCCGCGCGAGGAAAGCCCGCACATGACGGTGGCCGCTGCCGACATGACCTCCAACAACGGCAGCCAACCCTTCACGTTGCGCAAGATGGTGAACCCCAGCGAGACGTGCTTGCGCTGTCATGGTGCCATGCCCGACCCGGTGAACATCATGGGCCTTCCCGGGCCGTGGCCGGAAGCGCGCAAGGATCTGGAGAACGCCGACGCGCCCAACGGCTGCCTGACCTGCCACGGTGAGCTCTTCCGCACCAACCGCCACAACGTCACTTACCTCAACGCCGCCACCATCGAGGATCTGGCGAAGGAAAGCTCCGACGTTTGCTACGGCTGCCACGGAGGCCGCGCCTGGTACATGACGTCCTATCGCTACCCGCGCCATCCCTGGCCCGGCATGGATGCCAGCACCGTTCCCGATTGGGCGAAGGACCGGAAGACCGAGTCCGACCCCCGTTACCAGATCAAAGCCGCACAGTGATGCCTGCAGGAGAATGACAGTGACCTATCAAGCCAAAGGCAATCCCCTCCTCGGCCTGCTGAACCCCAACCGCCGCAAGGTGCTGAAAGGCGGTGCGGCGACGCTTGCGGCAGGACTCGTTCCCGGCGCACTGGCCACCAAGGCCAATGCTTTTGCCTACGAACCTTATCCGAAAGACGACGACCTCGAAACGGTCGTGACGAGTTGCGCCCACAATTGCGGCTCGCGCCACATGCTCGTCGCCCACAAGAAGGGCGACGTCATCGTCCGCCTGTCAACGGACAACGGCACCTACCAGGGTGATGCTTTCAACACCGACACGGAAGAAATGCCGCAGATGCGCGCCTGTCTGCGCGGACGTTCCTATCGCCTGCGCCTCTATTCACCCGAACGCCTGCTCTACCCCATGAAGCGCGTAGGCAAGCGCGGTGAGGGAAAGTTCAAGCGTGTCACCTGGGAACAGGCGCTCACCGATATTTCCGAACGCATGGTGTATCTCAAGAACAAGTTTGGCCCGACAGCCCTGCTCGACCAGAGCTATGCCGGTGCCTCCTATGGCGTGCTGCACAAGTCCGACCAGGTGGAAGGACTGCTGGGACGCTTCATGGGCATGTTCGGCTGCCGCACCTCGTCGTGGTCCATTCCCTCCTACGAGGGCACCAAGTTCTCGTCACGCACGACCTTCGGCACCATTCAGGACGGCAACGAGGACGATGCCTTCGCGCACTCCAAGCTCATCATCATGTGGGGATGGAACCCGGCCTACACCTTCCACGGCGGCAACACCTTCTACTACATGCGCATGGCCAAGCAGCGCGGCTGCAAGTTCGTCGTGATCGATCCGCAATATACGGACTCGGCCGCGGCCTATGACGCGTGGTGGATTCCGATCAAGCCGAATACGGATGCGGCCATGCTCGCCGCCATGGCCCACTACATCTTCACCAACAACCTGCAAGACCAGGCCTTCATCGACCGCTTCACGCAAGGCATGGACGCCGGCACCATGCCGCAATGGGCGCGGGGCAAGGAGAATTTCAAGGACTACATTCTCGGCACATACGACGGCCAGCCGAAGTCACCCGAATGGGCCGAACCCATTTGCGGCGTGAAGGCCGACGACATCAAGAAACTCGCCGACATGTATGCGACCACCAAGCCCGCGGCCTTGAAGGCGTCGTGGGCGCCGGGGCGCAACGCTTACGGCGAACAGTACAACCGCATGGCCGCCGCCGTGCAGGCCATGACCGGCAACATCGGCGTGCTGGGTGGCTGCTCGGAAGGCATCGGCAAGGGCTGGCACTCCGAGGCCGTCGCCTACCCCTACGACCAGTTTGCCAATGTGTGGTATGCCTCCATCAAGTCGGACCGTTGGGCCCATGCTGTGCTCAACTACCCCAACCTGAAGCGCGAAGACCTCGGACTGTGGCCGCGTGACGACCAGTTTGACGGCGTGATCCCAAACATTCGCGGCATCTTCTGGCAGGGGTCGGACTGGCTGAACCAGTTGACCAACATCAACAAGGAAATCCAGGCCATCCGCAAGCTGGACTCCTATGGCGACGGCGAGAGCCTGCTGGTGTGCATGGATTCCACCATCACGCCGACGGGCATCTGGGCCGACTATCTGCTGCCCATCGCCACGCACTTCGAGCGCCATGACGTGGCACTGCCCTGGTACAAGGGACACTACTACATCCATCGGCCCAAGGTGATCGAACCCATGGGTGAATCGAAGACCGACTTCCAGGTCTTCACCGAGCTGGCCTATCGCCTGGGCTTCGGCCCCGGCTACAATCCCAAGGCCAACCGCGATTACTTCCACGACAACACGGCAACGGACGAGGCCTATCTCTCGGACTGGTGGAACTTCAAGGTCATCCCCAACCAGAATCCCGGCATCGATTGGGCGACGTTCAAGCGGCGGGGCATCCACAAGTTCATCCTGCCGGAACCCCACGTGGCTTTCCGCGCGCAGATCCGTGACGGCATTCCCTTCGAGACGGCCTCCGGCAGAATCGAAATCCTGTCCACGGAACTGGCCCAGGTCACCGACTGGACCCGCACCCGCTACGGTACGGAAATCCCCTCCATTCCAAAATGGATAGAGCCATGGGAGTCGCTCAACAGCGAGAAGACCAAGAGCCATCCATATCACCTGATCTCGCCGCACCCGCGCTGGCGCACCCACTCGATCTTCAACAACATCCCGTGGCTGCGCGAGACCTTCACGCAGGAAGTGACCATGTACACGGGCGATGCCAGGAAGATTGGCGTCGTGACGGGCGACACCGTCGAGGTCTTCAACGACCGCGGCAAGGTGGTCCTCCCCGTCTTTGTCACCGAACGCTGCATGCCAGGCGTCGCGGTAATGCATGAAGGCGCATGGATGGACATCGCCGAGGATGGCACCGACCGCTCCGGCAACCCGGACTTCCTGACGCTGGACGAACCCAGCCCCGCCGGTGCCTTCGCCTACAACACGGTGCTGTGTGACATCCGGAAAACCGACCTGCAACACCGGCCCGGATGGGATGAGCTGGCCACGGCCCGCAGCTTCATCTTCCGGCGCGACCAGTAAGGCGGAGAGCAGACAATCATGGCTCAAGTTCTCGACAAGAAGAAAATTCGCGAAGCCGCCGCCAAGGTGAAGGCCGAAGGCTATGCACCGGTAACGCCCGACGTGCAGTGGGGCTTCATCCACAACAATGTGGACTGCATTGGTTGCCGCGCCTGCGAAATCGCCTGCAAGGACAAGAACGGCCTGGCACCCGGCCCGCGTTTCCGCCGGGTGCAATACATCGAAGGCGGCACCTATCCGGAGGTCTATGCCTTCAAGGTGAACATGTCGTGCAATCACTGTGCACAACCCGCCTGTCTGCCTACCTGCCCGACAGGCGCGATCTTCAAGCGCCAGAAGGACGGCATCGTCGATATTGATTCCACGCTCTGCATTGGCTGCCGCCGCTGCGAAGCCGCCTGCCCCTTCGGCGCGCCGCAATACGACCCCGACAGCAACACGGTGAAGAAGTGCAACATGTGCGTGGACGAAATGGACGCGGGCCGCCGCCCCTATTGCGTCATGGCCTGCATGATGCGCGTGCTGGACGTGGGGCCGATCGAGGAACTGCGCGGCGGAACCTACGAGACGAAGGCGCGCGGACCCAATGATGAAATCGTGCGCCAAGTGAAGAACATGGCCGACCCCAGCCTCACCAATCCCTCCATCGTCTTCGTGCCGCACTCCAAGGGCAAAGTGGAGAGCTGACATGGACAGTCCCGCCCCCCTCCTGACACTGGAACAGCGGCAGGTTCTCGCTGCCGCCGCCGATGATCTCGCGGTCCTCGCCCGCCTGCATGACAGCGAGCCGGACATGGAGATGCTGCAAAGCCTCGCCGCCGCACCTGCCGGCGACTGGTTTGCACTACAGGTGAAGGGCGACGGAATGGAACAGGGCTTGCGGTTGCTTGACGACGGCCTCTCCGATCTCTCCCCCAATTGCGTGGATGCGCTGTGGGTGGATTATGCCGATCTCTATCTCACCTTCGGCAAGCGCGTGGCCCCAAACGAATCCTATTGGCTCACCGATGATCACATCGAACGGCAGGGCCCCATGTTTGAGGTGCGGAACTGGTATGCGCATTACGGATTGACCGCTCCCGACTGGCGCAAGCGCGCCGATGACCATCTGGTGCATGAACTGGAATTCGTATCCACGCTGTTGCGCGACGCCGGTGGAACCGCGGCGCGCGATGCAGGCCGCTTTCTCGATCAGCACCTGCTGCTCTGGTCGAAAGATTTCCTTGGTGGCGTGGCCCAACGGGCAAACACCGCATTCTACAGCGGACTAGCACTCGTAACCGAAGCCGTTCTGCTCTCGGTCCGCGCGTTGCTGGAGGGCGTCACCGGCGAACCGCGCCAGGAACGGATCGCCGTCAACGCAGAGGAGGTCACGGAAACGGAGCGTCCTTTCATGCCCGGCGTGGAGCCCAGTTGGTGACATCCCCACTGCTTTGACACCAATCAAAGACAGGCCTGCCAATCCGGCAGCACAATCACGTTGGGAAAGGATGAGTCATGACAACACCCACGGCTGTCGCCGCGTGGCTTCAACCTGTCTTGGCGTGGCGCGATGCATTGCCTGCATCCTGTGCCTGCGCCGTCGTATTCCCCGGCTATCGTCCTGACCTGGTGCAGGCGATGGCCTCCGCGCTGCAGGCACGGCTGGTCGATTTCCGTAAACAGAAGATGGCGCCACTCGGTTGGCAGGCTTCAAATCTGGCACCCCGCGCACTCACCGAAACGGCCCATGCTGAAATGATCCATGGCCGTGACGTGGTATTGCACAATGCGGAGGCCATGCTTTCGCTCTTTGCCCGCGAAGTGCGTGAAGCGTGGTTTGCGGAGGCCGCCGCACAAGACTGGCCGCAGCGCCTCATCCTGCCGCTCACCCTCTTCGCCCACGATCTTCCTGCGCAAATGATCGGCCACGTCATCGAACTCACAGCCGCGGACCTGCCCTCCGAAGGACTTTTGCAGCGGCTTGCAGGCCTGGCATGACAGATCGTGTCCAGCCCACACTCGCACTGTTCGGATCGTCGCTGGGGCGGCGAATCCTGATGGTGCTCGCCGTGGTGCTGACGGCCTGTTCGCTGCTCTTCCTGACGCTGTTCGTGGTGGCACTGCGCAATCGCCTGATCGAAGGCCACGCGCGCATGGCAGCGCAACAGAGTTCGGTTCTGGAATTCGCACTCCGCAGCGCGGTGATGAGAAACGACGGCGGCGCCATAAGTGACGCAATCACGCGTCTTTCCCGCGAAGATGGCGTGACAGCCATCTCCCTCATCACCACCAACGGAGACATTCGCGCCTCATCTGATGCCAGCATCCAAGGAAAAACCTTCGCGGTGGTCAGCGGCCACGTCCTGCCCGTGCCGTGGCCGGAACGACCGCAGTTCACGACCACTGCCGCCGGCAAGAATGTGATCCGCAGTTTCACACCTGTGGGCGGCGCCACCGCTCTGGCTGACAACGGTGTTCTTGTGGTCGACCTTGATGCCGGGGATGTGGTGCGCGACTACTGGCGCGCAGGCCTGTTGCTGGCCGCGGCAGGCTTCGCTGTATTGCTGGCCGCCCTCTACGCCATCATGATGGCGGTGAAGCATCACGTTTTGCAACCCGTGGCGAACATCGCCGAAGCGGCCAGCCGCTTCTCGGACGGCAACCTTGAAGCCCGCACCCTGGTGCATGGCAGCGGAGAACTTGCCGATCTGGGCCAGCGTTTCAACGCCATGGCCGCCCATGTGGGCGCCAATGTGCGCGCCGTGCAGGCCAACGAACGCTTCGTCCAGGACGTGTTGGACGCGGCCCCCGACGGCATGCGCGTCATCGGCCCCGACTACCGCATCCTGAAAGTGAACGCCGCCTACTGCAGCCAGCTGGGAGTAACTCCGGACCAGGTTCTGGGTCTGCCCTGCTATCTGTCCAGTCACAGGCTCAAGGCGCCCTGCTCCCCGACGCTGGTGCCCTGCCCCATGGTGGAGCTTTCGGATCATGGCAAGAGCAGTGTGAAATGCCGCCATCGCCACGAGCGCGCCGACGGCAGCGAAGTGTTTGTTGAGGTTTCGGCTGCCCGCGTGCTGTTGGAGCAAGATGGCAAGTCCCTTCCCTGCATCGTGGAATCGATTCGCGACCTCTCCAACCAGGCCGAGGCGTCGCACGGCCAGCGCCTTGCGGAAATCGGCCAGCTGGCGACGGGCATCGCCCACGAAATCCACAATCCGCTCTGGTCCATCCATCTCGCCATGGAGGCGATGCGGAGCGACATGGCGGCCCGGGGCGAAGATGTGTCCGGCGAAAGCTACATCGCCACCGCCGACCGCGAGATCCAACGCTGCCTCGACGTGACTTCGCGCCTGCTGCGGGTGAGCGAACCTTCATCGCAGGAGAAGATGCTTCTCGATCTTGCCCCGCTGCTGAAGGACGTGATGTCCCTTCTCACCTACCAGGCGGCACAGGCAGGTGTGGCGACCACGCTCGATATCAAGGGCAATCCCCGCGCCATTGCCAATGAGAGCGATCTCGGCATCGTCTTTGTCAATCTCGCCCAGAATGCAATCCACGCCATGCCTAGGGGCGGCACCCTCACCGTTGTTGCGGGGGCCAGAAACGGCCGCGTGGGCGTGAGCTTCACCGACACGGGCGTTGGCATTTCCGCAGAGGACCGCGCACGCATCTTCTGGCCGTTCTGGTCCAAACGGGCCGACGGTTCCACTGGCACGGGTCTCGGTCTCGCCATCTGCCACTCCACGGTGGAACGCCTGAACGGTGAACTCACCCTCACCAGCACCGTGGGTGAAGGCAGCACCTTCCGCGTCACCCTTCCCGACCCTGATCATTCCGGAGACCCGCAATCGTGAACGACAGCCGCAAGAGGCAAATCCTCGTCGTCGAGGATGATCCGCCGCTCAACCGCATGCTGACAGACCAGTTGCACCGGCAAGGCTTTGCCGCCACCGGGGTGCGCACGCTCGCCGAGGCCGAGAAAGCCATCCAGGGTGCGGAGCCCGCACTCGCCATTCTCGACATCCGTTTGCCCGATGGTCAGGGCATCGAAGCTATCAGCCGCTTCCGCGAAATATGCCCCGTCATCATCCTCACGGCCTTCGGCTCCATTGACCAGGCGGTGCAGGCGGTGCAGGCCGGCGCTGCCGACTACCTGATCAAGCCCGTGTCCTCCGGCCGTCTCGACATCGCGGTGAAACGCGCAATCGAGACAGAAGACATGCGGCGCAAGCTCGAACACTTCGAGAGCAAGCACAAGGTGGCCGGTAACAGCCGCATGGTCGGTCTCAGTCCGGGATACCTGAAGGTGATGCAACTCGTGGGCCTCGTTGCGCCCGCGGATACAACAGTGCTGATCCAGGGTGAAAGCGGTGTCGGCAAGGAATTGGTGGCGGAAAGCATCCATCTCTCCAGTACCCGCGGCGAGCACCAACTGGTGACGATCGACTGCGCTTCGTTGCACGAGAACCTGCTCGAGTCCGAACTGTTCGGGCACGAGCGTGGCGCCTTTACGGGAGCGGACCGCAAGAAGGAAGGCCTGATCGAAGTGGCTGAAGGCTCTACTGTCTTCCTCGACGAAATCGGCGAAATCAGCCCGGCGATCCAGGCAAAGCTCCTGCGCGTGCTGGAAACCTCGCGCTTCCGCCGCCTCGGCGGCACGCGCGATATTTCCGCCAACGTGCGCTTCGTCACGGCCACAAACCGCAATCTTTCGGAGTGGGTGAAAGAGGGCAAATTCCGCGGCGACCTGTTCTACCGCCTCTCGCCCTTCGTCATCACCGTGCCGCCCCTGCGCGAACGGCGCGACGACATTCTCGTCCTTGCGCGGCACTTCCTCGAGTCGCGCAACTTCATGCGTAACGTTCGAAAGCATTTCCATGCCTCCACGGAAGCCCTGCTCATGGCTTATGATTGGCCCGGAAACATCCGCGAACTGCGGAACGTGGTGGAGCGAGGATTGCTGATGTCCGCCGATGATGGCACGATCTGGCCGCGCCACCTGTCGCTACCGGAAGCAGGCGAAGCGGGCCCGAAGGCATTTTCGCTGGACTTCGACCATTCACCGTCGATGGAGCAACTGAAGGACGCCTATATCGAACGCATGCTGCAGGCCCATGGCGGCAACCGCGAAGCCGCCGCCCGCGCCATGGGCGTGAGCGCCCGCAATCTCTACCGCCACATCGCGGACAAGAAGGCGGGCCGCCACATGGCGGACGCGATGAACTGAGGAGTTAGCGGGCGACAGTGACCGTGCAATGGGCCCGGCTTGCCACATCGGCTGCGACGGACCCCAACATCAGGCGCGAAACACCGTGCTTGTCGCCCGTGCCACAGATGATGTGGTCATAACCATTGTCTTCCGCGTACTGCACAATGGCCGCCGCCGCTTCCCGCGCCTTGAGGGACACTTCCTCGACCGTCTTCACATTGGCGGCGCGGGCGATGCCGGCGGCTCCATCCAGAATCTTCTTCACCTTGGCATCATCCATCGACAGGATGAGCGGACCGCGCGCGCCGCCACGGGCGACATTGACGGTGCAAATGGCCAGCGGCACACCCAGGCGGCTGGCGAGCGTCGCGGCGAGTTCAACCGCGTGCTGTGAATGGACGGTCCCATCGGTGGCGCAAAGGATCTTGGTCGTCATGTCAGTCTCCTTGTCTGTCGTCGGTTTTGAATTGCAGGAACTTTCAATCACCCCCGGTAAAGACGCATTGACGCTGATCAACAGCCACAGATTTTCGTCCGTCAACGGACGAGGTAGCCAAACTCCTCCGCCTGTTCCGACAGCCACTCCCAGAAGCTCTCGGAAAAGCCACGGAACACCGACAGGTCAAAGGTGTCGTCACCCACGCGCGTAAGGTGCACACCAACATGGGCCATCTGCGTCAGTGCCGATTTGCCCACAGGAAAGACATCAGGATGGAGGTCAACCGGCGTGCCCTTGGCCAGCACCGTCCGCGCCCTGTCTCCGGCGATGCGCAGGACAACCCGACCGTGGCTCTGGTCCGACACCGACGCGATACCGGCGAACATCATCGACAACTCTGCGGCAAGCACCCCCTCGCCCCGGCCTTCCGCCTGGACAGAATACTGGTCGGGTCCCGCCCACAGGACGACCGCACCCTTGTAGTTTGCCAGCCCATCCGCAAGGGCCTTGGCCTTGCCCTTTCGGGCGATCACCGTGACGATCGACAGGGGATGCCGCACCGAGAGCGTGACACCCGGCTGTCCCTTGTCCGCCCCGAAACGGCCCTGCACCGTCACATCCGCCAGCGGCGACAAGCGGTTGAAAGTGGGTTCGGTCGCGCGTGCTGCCTTAGCCATGGAGCCTCGCATTCTCCTTGTCGAAATGCATGGGATCGCAAATCTCCGCCAGCATGTGGATGTTGCGCAGGCCATCAAACACCTGCACCACCTCGCCAACGCGCTTGCGGCCGTCTTTCAGCAGGGCGAGGCCGAGCCACATCTCGAGCATGGGCGACCACGCCACTGAGGTGATGTAGCCCTGGTCATTCGCCATGGAGGGCTTCGTGCCGCGCGTGAGCAGATGGGACCCGGAGCGCAGCTTGTCCGCCTTGTCCACCGGACGTATGCCGACGACGCAGGGACGCGACGGATCGGTGAGGCCCTCGCGGCCCGCCATCATGCGGCCGATGTAATCCTTCTTCGACGACATCATCTTGCCGAGGCCAAGATCTGCCGCCGTGGTCGTGCCGTTCAACTCGCCGCCCGCCACATGGCCCTTTTCGATGCGCATGATCGAAAGCGCCTCCACGCCATAAGGTGTGATGCCGAATTCATCGCCCGCCTGCATGAGGGAGCGCGCAACCATGCTGCCGAAATCGGCCGGAACGGCGAGTTCGTATGCGTGCTCGCCGGAGAAGGAGATGCGGAAGAGCCGCGCCGGCATGCCGCCCAGGATGGTGATCGGCAGCACCGCCAGGTAAGGCACCGTCGCGTCGCTCAGGACGAGGCCATCGACTATCTTCTGCAGCGTGGCCCGCGACTTGGGACCCGCCACCGCCATTTGCGCCCACTGCTCGGTGACCGAGACATATTGAACATCGAGATCGGGCCACAGCGCCTGATGGCAGAATTCCATGTGGCTCATTATCTTCGCGGCGTTGGCCGTGGTCGTGGTCATCACGTAGCGATCATCCGCCAGCCGCGAAGTGGTGCCGTCATCCATGACGATGCCATCTTCGCGCAGCATCAACCCGTAGCGCGCCTTGCCAACCGCCAGCGTGGAGAAGGTGTTGCAATAGAGCTTGTCAAGGAACACGCCGGCATCGCGGCCCTGAACGTCGATCTTGCCCAGCGTCGAGACATCGCAAAGTCCAACGCCACTGCGGGTGGCGAGGACCTCACGGCTTGCGGCGGCAAGCCAGTCCTCTCCCGCGCGCGGAAACCACGAGGACCGCATCCACAGCCCTGTCTCCACAAACACCGCACCCAGTTCATCGGCCCAGTCATGGAGCGGCGTCTTGCGAACGGGCTGGAAGTGATGCCCCGTGAAGGGCCCCGCGAAGGCACCGAACGAGACCGGCGTGTAGAAGGGCCGGAACGTGGTGGTGCCCACCTCTGAGATGGACTTGCCTGTCGCTTCGGCAAGGATGGCAATGGCATTGATGTTGCCGAGCTTGCCCTGATCCGTGGCCATGCCCGTGGTGGTGTAGCGCTTGGCCAGTTCAATGTCGGTGTAGCCTTCGCGCGCGGCGAGCGGCAGGTCCTTCGCGGTGGAATCGTTCTGGTAGTCGATGAAGGCCTTGCCGTGGCTCTCCTTCACCCACCACAACGGAGAGATGGAATAGGCTTCGTCGCGGCATTTCGGTAACGCCGCCGCCTTGCCGCTGGTACCGGCGCGGGCTCCATCAGCGAGGCATTCGGAGAGCAGCATGTGGCCTGCGGCAGAACCGGCCGCCACGAATTGCGGTCCCACATCCGGCGGCACGAAGGCCGCGATGGCCTCGTTCCACACCGGCTTGGCCCCACGATGGCACATGAGGTTGACAATGGGCGACCAGCCCCCGGACATCGCCACCGCATCGCAGGACACGTGTGTGCCATCGGTAAGTTCGGCGCCATTGACCAGCTTGCCGCCCGCCACGTCGGCCAGCGCACGGCCGCGCAACACGGGAACGCCGCCAGCATCAGCCTTCGCGTCGGCACGGCTATCCACGATGACGGCAACATTCACGCCACGGGCCTTGAAATCCCGCGCCGTGCGATAGCCGGAGTCATTGTTGGTGAAGACCATCACGTTGCGGCCTGCAGCTGCTGCGTAACGGTTGGCGTAATGGCGCATGGCGGATGCGGTCATGACACCCGGCACGTCGTTGCCACCGAAGGCAATCGGACGCTCTTCCGCTCCGGCCGCCAACACCGCTTTCTTGGCAAGGATGCGCCAATAACGCTGCCGCGGCTCGTAGGGCGATGGTTCGGAAACGTGATCGTTCACACGCTCAACCGCGCCGAAGATGTTGCCGTCAAACCAGCCGAACACCGTGCTGCGCGGCATGAGCGTGACATTGGGCATGGAGGCCAGTTCGGCGATCACGCCTTGCGACCAGTCGAAGCCGCTCCGGCCGTCGATCTCTTCCGTCTCGAACAACAGTGAACCGCCGAGGCGCGATCCTTCATCGACAAGAATGACGCGGGCGCCGCTGCGCCCCGCCGTCAAGGCCGCCATCAGGCCGGCGGGTCCTGAACCGATCACCAGAAGGTCGCAATGGGCGTAGGACTTCTCGTATTTGTCGGGATCGGGTTCCTTCGAGGCCGTACCGAGCCCCGCAGCCTTGCGAATGATGGGCTCGTAGATCATTTCCCAGAACTTCGCGGGCCACATGAAGGTCTTGTAGTAGAAGCCCGCCACGAACATCTTGGAGGCAAGCCCGTTCAGGGCACCCACATCGAAGTTCAGGGACGGCCAACGGTTCTGGCTGTTCGCAACCAGTCCATCATACAATTCGATCATCGGTGCGCGGGTGTTGGGCTCCTTGCGCCCGCCCTCCCGCAGCTCAACCAGCGCATTTGGTTCGGCAGCACCTGCTGTGATGACGCTGCGCGGACGATGGTATTTGAACGAACGGCCCATCAGCGTCACGCCGTTGGCGAGAAGTGCCGACGCCAGCGTATCCCCGTGGTGCCCGGTGAAGCTCTTGCCGTCGAAACGGAATGTCAGCGTGCTGTCACGATCGATGAGGCCACCGCGGTCCAGACGGAAGGAGGTCATGCGCCAGCCCTCCCGCGTTTTTTCGCATAGTCGCGCGCTGTCACCACGGCCAGAACAGTATGGGTTTGCGTGTTGCGCGTGACAACGAGCCAGGCCCGGCATCCGCCGGAATGATGGGTGTATTCATCGAAGGGTCCGCGCGGATTGTCGCGCAGGTAGACGAAGTCGAACCACTGGTCCATCGTGGCCGGATCATTCGACGTCGGGCGCTGCGGCTTGGCATCGCCGAGGAAGGTGAATTCCTCGACAGGACGGGGGCCGCAATGGGGACAGGTGATCAGCATGGTCTCATCTCAGTGCAGGTTGGGCATCGCGCCCTGGCCTTTTTCGTCGATCATGTAGCCGTGGCGGAACCGGTCCAGCCGGTAGGCCGCGTTGAGCTTGTGCAACTCGTTCCTGGCAATCGTGTGCGCAAAGCACCAGCCGGAAGCCGGCGTTGCCTTGAAGCCGCCATAACACCAACCCGCATTGAGGTAGAGACCGTCAATGGGTGTCTTGTCGATGATGGGCGAGCCATCCATGGACATGTCCATGATGCCACCCCAGGAACGAAGCACGCGGACCCGCGCCAGCGATGGGATCATGGCAACGCCTGCTTCGATCACGTGCTCCACCATGGGCAGGTTGCCGCGCCGCGCATACGAATTATAGCCGTCGATGTCGCCGCCGAACACCAGTCCGCCCTTGTCGGATTGCGAGACATAAAAGTGTCCGGCACCGAAGGTCACGACACCGTCGATGTAGGGCTTCAGACCCTCCGAGACGAAGGCCTGCAGGACGTGGCTCTCGATCGGGAGCTTCAATCCCGCCATGGCAGCCGTTTCCGACGAGTTGCCGGCCGTGGCGAGGCCAAGCTTCTTGCACCGGATGAAGCCTTTGTTGGTATCAACGCCCACCACCTTGCCGCTCTCGATGCGGATGCCGGTGACTTCGCAGTTCTGGATGATGTCGACACCACGCGAGTCGGCACCGCGCGCATAGCCCCAGGCCACCGCGTCGTGACGCACCGTGCCACCGCGCCGTTGCAGCAGTCCTCCCTTGATGGGGAAGCGCGGATTGTCGAAATCAAAGAACGGGTACATCGCCTTCACGTCGTGGGCGTCGAGAAGCTCGGCATCGACGCCATCAATGCGCATGCCATTGCCACGGCGCGCGAAGGCGTCGCGCTGCGCATCTGTGTGGCAAAGATTGAGCACGCCACGCTGCGACACCATGGCATTGAAATTGAAGTCCTGCTCCAGGCCTTCCCACAACTTCATTGACCATTCGTAGAAGGGATTGTTGCCGGGCAGCATGTAGTTGGAACGCACGATCGTCGTGTTGCGTCCAATATTGCCGGACCCGAGCCACGACTTCTCCAGCACCGCCACATTGGTGATGCCGTGTTCCTTGGCGAGATAATAGGCGGTGGCGAGACCATGCCCGCCGCCGCCCACGATCACCACGTCGTAATCTTTCTTCGGCTCGGGCTCACGCCAAGCCGGCTGCCAGTTCTTGTGTCCCGACAGCGTATTCTTGAGAAGTGAAAATACGGAGTACTTCATTCTTTTCTGTTTCTCTCCATCACCGCATGCACCGGTGACCCGCTGGGATGTCCGGACCATCGCCCGGCCACGGAGACGGGTTCAGCAATCCAGTGTGGTGTCGCGTTCCCACTGGGTGAGATGGCGGCAATACTGGTTCCACTCGTTGTGCTTGAGCTTGAGGTACCCGGCGGATACTTCCTTGCCAAGCGCGTTCTGCAGATAGCTGTCACCTTCAAAGGCGCGCAGGGCATCCAGAAGGTTGAGCGGCAGCTTGCGCGCATCCTTGATCGTGTGGCCCTCGGCATACATGTCGATGTCGAGGCGCTTGCCCGGATCCATCTTCTCTTCAATGCCGTGCATGCCGGCCACAAGGATGGACGCAAGCAGCAGATACGGATTGGCGGCACCGTCCGGCAAACGGTATTCGGCGCGGCCAGCGTCCGGGATGCGTACCATGTGGGTGCGGTTGTTGCCGCCGTAGGTGATTGACGACGGCGACCACGTTGCACCGGAAATGGTGCGCGGCGCGTTGATGCGCTTGTAGCTGTTCACCGTGGGGTTGGTGATGGCCGCCATGGCAGCGGCATGCTGCATCAGGCCGCCCAGGAAATGATAGCCGAGTTGCGAGACGCCAAGCTCTCCCTTGTCGTCTTCAAACAGGTTCTTCTTGCGGTCATTGTCCCACACGGACAGGTGCACGTGGCAGCCATTGCCGGTGAGGTTGATGAAGGGCTTCGGCATGAAAGTGGCGCGCATGCCATGCTTCTCGGCAATGGCCTTCACCATGAACTTGAAGAAGGCCAACTGGTCTGCGGTTGTCACCGCGTCGTTGAAGTTCCAGTTGATCTCGAACTGGCCGTTCGCATCTTCATGGTCGTTCTGGTACGGGCCCCAGCCCAGCTTCACCATCGTCGAGCAGATTTCGCCGATCACATCGAGGCGGCGCATGATGGCGGACTGGTCGTAGCAAGGCTTGTCCTGCGTGTCCTTGGTGTCGGAAACGCCGGAGCCATCGGAATTGATCAGATGAAATTCCGGTTCAACACCTGCCATCAACTTCATGTTTTTGGCTGAATATTTCTCAACGAGTCGGCGCAAAACCACACGTGGCGCCTGGGCCAGAGGTTCGCCGTTCATCCAGGGGTCGCCAGCAACCCAGGCCACATCCGGACGCCACGGCAACTGGATTGCGGTCGATGCATCGGGCATCACCAGAATATCGGGATGGGCCGGTGTCTGATCCAGCCAAGTGGCAAAGCCGGCGAAACCGGCGCCCGCCTTCTGCATCCGCGCGGCCGCCTCCACCGGCACAAGTTTGGCACGCTGGGTGCCAAACAGGTCGGTGAAATTGAACAGGAAGAATCTGACCTCCTTGTGGTCTTTCGCAAAGCTGGCGAGATCGCCCATGTGTGTCTCCATTCCCTATGATTTTTTGTTTTTGTGTGTGGTGCGGCGGATCAATATCCGCCGCGGCCCGGTATCCAGCTTGTCCCGGCGAGTGGTACGCCTGCCATCGCCGCGGCTTCCACCGTCAACGCGCAGAGGTCTTCCGGCTCCAGATTGTGCAAGTGGCTCTTGCCGCAGGCGCGGGCCACGGTTTGCGCTTCGAGCGTCATGACCTTGAGGTAGTTGGAGAGACGCCGCCCTGCCTTCACCGGATCGAGGCGCTTGGCCAGATCAGGGTCTTGCGTGGTGATGCCCGCCGGGTCACGGCCCTCGTGCCAGTCGTCGTAGGCACCAGCCGTCGTTCCCAGCGCCTTGTACTCTTCCTCAAGATGCGGATCATTGTCGCCCAGCGCCACCAGTGCAGCCGTGCCGATGGCAACGGCATCGGCACCAAGTGCCAGCGCCTTCGCCACGTCCGCCCCGTTGCGAATGCCGCCCGAGATGATGAGCTGCACCTTGCGGTGCATGCCGAGGTCCTGCAGCGCCTTCACCGCGGGGCGGAGACAGGCAAGCGTCGGCAGTCCCACATGTTCGATGAACACTTCCTGCGTGGCAGCCGTACCGCCCTGCATGCCGTCGAGGACGACAACGTCGGCGCCGGACTTCACGGCCAGCGCCACGTCGTAGTAGGGACGCGTGCCGCCAACCTTCACGTAGATCGGCTTTTCCCAGGAGGTGATTTCACGCAACTCGTGAATCTTGATTTCAAGGTCGTCCGGTCCCGTCCAGTCAGGATGACGGCAGGCCGAGCGCTGGTCGATGCCTTTCGGCAGGCAACGCATTTGCGCCACGCGGTCCGAAATCTTCTGGCCGAGCAGCATGCCACCACCACCGGGCTTGGCACCCTGCCCCACGACGACTTCGATGGCATCCGCCTTGCGAAGATCGTCCGGGTTCATGCCGTAGCGTGAGGGCAGATACTGGTAGACGAGGTGCCTGGACTGGCCGCGCTCTTCAGGCGTCATGCCGCCGTCGCCCGTCGTGGTCGACGTTCCGGCCATGGACGCGCCGCGGCCCAGCGCTTCCTTGGCCTGCGCGGAGAGCGAGCCGAAGCTCATGCCAGCAATCGTGATCGGGATCTTCAGCTCAATCGGCTTCTTGGCAAAACGCGTGCCGAGGACCACGTCCGTGCCGCACTTTTCGCGGTATCCTTCCAGCGGATAACGCGAAATGGATGCACCGAGGAACAGGAGGTCATCGAAATGCGGGAGACGGCGCTTGGCGCCCGCACCACGGATATCGTAGATGCCTGTCGTCGCGGCACGGCGGATTTCCGAAAGCGTATAGTCGTCGAACGTCGCCGATTTGCGCGGCAAGGTGCGTGGAATGTTGCTGTCCATGAAAGACCTCAGTAGGCGTCGGCGTGGTCGACGTTGAAATTGTAGAGTTTGCGGGCAGACCCATAGCGGCGGAAGTCCTGCGGCCGGTCCTTGCGTCTGGCGCGCTCAAGAAGTTTCGCGAGATCCTCCAGGTGCTCGGCACGCATCTCCTTCTCGATACAGTCAGAGCCGAGGCTCGTGACCTTGCCCTTCACATAAAGGCGCGCTTCGTAGATCGAGTCACCCAGGGCATCGCCCGCGTCGCCGCAGACAACAAGGTTGCCGCGCTGCGCCATGAAGGCCGACATGTGGCCGATGGAACCGCCGACCACGATATCGACGCCCTTCATCGAGATACCGCAGCGGGACGAGGCATCGCCGTCAATGACGAGCAATCCGCCGTTGGCCGTCGCACCGGCGGATTCCGAGGCATTGCCCTTGACCCACACCGTGCCCGACATCAGATTCTCGGCAACGCCGACACCCGCATGGCCATGGATGATGATGTCGGCGTGCTTGTTCATGCCGCCACAATAGAAGCCTACATGGCCCTGGATTTCCACCGTCAGTGGCGCATCAAGGCCGCAGGCGATGGCGTGTTGACCCATCGGGTTGCGGATGATCCAATGTCGGTCATTGGTGTCCTTCGGGAGTTTGTAGAGGCGCTGGTTGACGCCCGTCACTCCTTCTTTCTTCAGGTCGATTTCGCTCATGCGTGGCCACCCCATGTGTAGACTTTTTCAGGTTCTGGTTCCCAGGTGCGGGCCGTTTCCGAACCGGGAAGATGTGCAATCGCCCGCCACTCCGTGGCCATGGCGACCCAATCGTCGGTCTCCGCCATCACCGCATGCTTGCAGGCGATGGGATCGCGCACGACGGCAAAGCCATCGGCCGTACCGACGAGGAAGGTGTAGAAACCATCAAGGTCCTTGAGGCCGTCTTCCATGGCCTGCTTCAGCGATGCGCCGTTGCGCAGCTTCCAGGTCATGTAGGCAGCCGCCACTTCCGTGTCGTTCTCGGTCTGGAATTCCATGCCTTCGCGCCGCAGGTTCTCACGCAGGCGGTTGTGGTTCGACAATGAGCCGTTGTGCACGAGGCAAAGATCGGCACCGGTCGCAAACGGATGCGAGCCAGCCGTCGTCACGGCACTTTCCGTGGCCATGCGGGTGTGCCCGATGATGTGCGTGCCCTTGGCGGAGGCCAGTTCGAACTTGTCGTAGACGTTTTCGGGAAGGCCTGTTTCCTTGAAGATTTCAATCGTGTGGCCGGACCCCACGATGCGTACGCCAGGATGATTGTGCTTCAGCCAGTTCACCACCTTGTCTTCCTTCGCCGTGGTGACGAGGATGCAGTGATTGCCGATCTTCTTGACCGAAGCCTCGCACTTCAGTGCGCGTTCCAGTCCGGTGTCGACCTTCTTCCAGTCGTAATCGGATTCATCGTGGGCAAGCGAAAACTTGATCTCGTTCTTCTTGACCGGATTCCGGTAGACGGCGACGCCGGCCGAGTCCGGCCCTCGGTTCGTCATCTCGATGATCATGGGCTTGAACATCGCCCCAAGCTTCGGCTGAAGCTTTTGATTTTTCAGGTAAAGTCCAACAATTCCACACATGGGTGCAACTCCCTTCCGCTGTGGCGATTGGGATGCAGCCTATCAGGGCAATTTGCTCTGTCAACTAGGAGGAACTATTTATTCACGTCAGGAATAGGTTCACTCGTCCCGGCGATAACTGATGATCGACAGATACCGGGCCGGCAGCTTCTTCATTTCGTCGGGACCGTGAGGCGCTTCCGCATCAAAGAACAACGCGTCACCAGGATGCATGTCGTAGGTCTTGTCGCCATGGCGATAAATGACGTTGCCCTCGATCATGTAAAGGAACTCGAGCCCGCTGTGCTGGAAGGTCGGGAAGACGTCGGTCTCGTGGGTAAGGGTGATGAGATAGGGCTCGACCATCACGGGTCCGTGTGGACTGTGACCGAGGAGCTGATACTGATGGCCGGCCCGGGTGCCACGCCGTTCGATGGTGAGTCCCTGCCCTGCCTTCACGAAGGTCGCGTCGCGAACCTCTTCGAAAGACCGGAACAGCGCCGTGAACGGAATCTGCAACGCCCTGCTGATGGCCTGCAACGAGGCCAGTGAAGGTGACGTTGCGCCGTTTTCGATCTTGGACAACATGCCGGCTGACAGTCCCGACTGCTTTGCAAGCTCGGAAATCGTCAGTCCCAGCTTCTCCCTGTAACGCCGCACCTCGCGTCCGATCGCTTCTTCTAAGTAACGGTTTTCGCTTGCGTTGACGGCGTGCGGGTTTTGAAATTCGTCCATGTCTTCATCACCGATATTGCAGTGCAGCGCTTTTTGTTCACTTCCGCCCGCTTGACAAGAGGCACGTTCGGCGTTTTCCTGTCAGACAACAAAGTTGCCCCGTAGCAAACAATAACACAAGGGGCGGGCCGGCACATGCGGGGAAAAACTGCAGGCCTGCGGGAGAGGAAAAAATGTCTGACCTCAATTCAAGAATTGAGGCGATGTATTCCCGTGATGTGAAAATCGCGTGGGCTTTCGTCGCCGGACTTTGGTTTGCAGTGCTCTTCGTCATGTACGCAACCTGGGACCTCGCCCCCGAGGGACCCTGGCGCTACGTGCTCATGATTGGCGGCGCGGCGGTGCTGCTGTTCAACACAGCGTCCATTGGCACGCTTGTCCGCCACTACAAGGAAGACAAGCAGTTCATCTACAGTCTGGACATCAAGCATCTCGACGAGATGCGTGGCCACCATCATTGAGGGCATGACGCACATGGCGAAATACACTCCTCCCAACCAGAGCAAGATCGGCCAGATCATCGACGTGATCGTGCTGCTCGTGCTCACCGTCGGCGCCCTTTACATTCCGCTCTGGCTTGGCATGGCCGGGGGCGCGAAGACACCGGCCGTCGTCGAAAACCCCACATGGGAATCGCTGGGCCAAAATCCTGTGATGGTCGAGAAATGGAATGCCCTCGGCTATACTGATCCGGCCGCCGTCAGCGACATGATCACGGCCCGTTATGACTACTGGTCCTTCAGCACCATCGAACTTCTCATCATGATCGTGGTGGTGGTCGGTTACTTCGTCATCGTCGTGCGCCTCTCCACCAAGGAGTACCGCGACGTGGTCGACGAAAAATTCGGTTCAAAGAGATAAGGGGCCAGCCATGGATATCTGGAACTACATGGAATACGCAGCCTGGGCCCTCTCCGCGATGTTCGGGGTTCTCATCATCGCCAACTGGTTCAAGATCGACTCCACCTATTCGGAAGACGTGCTCACGTCATCGCGCGAAGGTGAACTCGAAGCCATGACCGAACAGCACAAGCTCTGAGAGACGCACCAATGTCAAACGCAACAACAGAAAAAATCGAGAAGATCAGTCTTCTGCGCGTTCTCGGCCCGGCCCACGTCTGGGCGCTGGGTGTCGGCATCGTGCTCGTCGGCGAATACATGGGCTGGAACTTCGGCGTCGGCAAGGGCGGCGCTTACGCAGCCCTGATCGCCTGCTGGTTTGCCGGCCTGCTCTACACCTGCGTCGCCATGATCGACTCGGAAGTGACCTCCACGGTCGCGGCCGCCGGTGGTCAGTATACGCAGGCCAAACACATCATCGGCCCGCTGATGGCCTTCAACGTCGGCCTCTATCTGGTGTTCGCCTACACCATGCTGGAAGCAGGCAATGCCATCACCATCGGCTTCCTCGTGGATACGGTGGCGAACATGGCCGGACACAGCGGCATCGACCAAAGGCCGTTCATCATCCTGTCCATCATGTTCCTGGCCTGGCTGAACTACCGCGGCGTTCTCGCCACGCTGAACTTCAACCTTGTCATCACCGCCATTGCCTTCATTGCGATCATCCTGCTCTTCCTCGGCGTCATGCCGTGGAGTGCTGCCTCGCCCCTGAAGCACGCCGATCTTCTCTCCGGACAGGCCGCCTTGCCGTATGGATGGATTGGCATCGTGGCGGCCATGCACTTCGGCCTCTGGTACTATCTCGGCATCGAGGGCACGACCCAGGCCGCCGAGGAAGTGCGCTCGCCCGCGCGCGCACTACCCTTCGGCACCATGGCCGGCATCATCACCCTGCTCATCGCCGCAACGCTGACGTGGT
Source organism: Hyphomicrobiales bacterium (assembly GCA_016710435.1). Classification (NCBI taxonomy): domain Bacteria; kingdom Pseudomonadati; phylum Pseudomonadota; class Alphaproteobacteria; order Hyphomicrobiales; species Hyphomicrobiales bacterium. Next base: position 67,046 of record JADJVV010000001.1, read on the forward strand.
ACGTCTGCGCCGGCCTGATGCCGTGGGAATATCTGGGCCAGGCTGGCGTGCCGCTGTTTGATGCAGGCCGCCTCTCGGGCTCGACCTTCCTGCTCGTCCTGCTCGGCATCGGCACGTTGTTCTCGACGCTGGCTTCGGCCAACGGCTGCATCAACGACGCCTCGCGCGCCTGGTTCGCCATGGGCCGCGACCACTACCTGCCGGCCTGGTTCGGCGCGGTGCATCCCAAGTATCGCACGCCGTACCGCTCGATCATCTTCCTCGTCCCCATCGCGCTCGTCTTCGCGCTGGGTGCGCCGCTGGACCAGGTGATCACCTTCTCGATCCTCTCGGGCCTGCTGGAATATACCTTCATGCCCATCAACGTGATCCTGTTCCGGAGGAAGTGGCCGCTCGACACCATCAAGCGCGGTTACGAACACCCCTTCCACCCGGTCCCGGCTCTGGTTCTGCTCACGCTCTGCGCGGTGACTTACTTCGCCGTGTTCCTGGGCTACGGCACGCAGCTCATTGCCATGGTGGGTTTCTACATCGTGGTGTCGCTGTGGTTCCACTTCTGGCGCTACCGCTTCGTGAAGCGCGGCGACCAGTTCACCATGCCGTGGCCGCGCCCCAGGGGCTACTGAGCGAAGGCTTTCGCAAACGCACACGATGGTCCGGGCCCGCCCCGGACCATTTTTTTCCCCTGTATCTGGATTGCGATGACTGTCTGGTTGATCAAGCTGCTGTTGTTGGCACTCGCGGGCGTTCTCTTCGGCCGCATCGCCTGGATGTGGTGGCAGGATGGGCGCCTTCGCGCCCAGCGCCGTTCCGCCCTCTTCGATTCCGCCGAAGACCTTTTCAGCGACGGTCGCAAGCGCATCATTGAAACAGGCTTCCCCCGTATCGCCGGAACCTACGCCGGGCTCAGCTACGATTTGCAGGTGACACCCGACACGCTGAATTACCGCAAGCTGCCTGCGCTGTGGGTGCTCTATACCCTCACCGAGCCGCAGCCTGTGCAGGCCACACTCGACATCATGATGCGCCCGCGCGGGGTTGAGCCCTTTTCCAATTTCGCCAGGCTGCCGATCCAGATCGAAGTCCCGCCGGGCTTCCCCGCCGATTGCGCCATTCGCACCGACAATGCGGCGGCGCTGCCCGATCTTGCTGCGCTGCTGGCGGCGACGCGCGCGCTGCTGGCCGATCCACAGGTGAAAGAGCTGGTGATTTCGCCCAAGGGCCTGCGCCTCGTGATGCTGGCGGAGGAAGCCAACCGCACGCGCTATCTCCTCTTCCGCGATGCCGAGATGGGAACGCCCCTGCCGCGCGCCACCATCAAGTCCGCGCTGGACCGCCTGCGCGATCTCGCCCACACTCTTGCCAGCGCAGACACAAAATGACCCAGCCAATGAATCCCCATCTCGTCCTGCTCACCTCGGTCGTATTGCCGGGTGTTGGCCAGGTGCTGAACCGCCAGCCCGCGCGCGGACTGATCTTCGTCTTTTTCATTCTGCTGCTGGGCGGATTCACCATCGTGACGTCCGGCCCCGAAACCTCGACGGTGGGGCGGCTGGCGGGGGGATTGTTCGTCTATGCCCTCTCGATCATCGACGCCTATAAAGTGGCGCGGGTGCGGGCGGCGGTGGCGGGCTATACGGACCAGCAGAAGGATGGTGGGCGATGAAGGACTCGAACCTTCGACCCGCTGATTAAGAGTCAGCTGCTCTACCACCTGAGCTAATCGCCCATCCTTCGTGGAAGTTGCCGGGTTTTGGCTGGCTGAAAAGCGGCGCCGCGCCGGGAACGGGGCGGGTCATAGGCGAGGCCGCGGCCCTTGTCCACCCCTGTTTTGCACAACGCGAACAGGAAATTGCCGGGCCTCACGGCAGCGGCCGCACCTGCGCCGCCAGCAGCGCCAGCCAGCGCGCCACGCGGGCGCGGTTGACGCCCATGTCCCCCTTGCCGAACCGCGAGCGCGACGACAGCGCCAGCGTCGATTGCCCGCCCGGCCGGTCGAAATACTGCACCACGATGGTATCGGGAAAACCCATGAGCGCCGTGCGCTGGATATAGCGGTCGGTGAGCGCCGCCTCATCCGCCGCAACGATGGTGACACGGGGTTCGCCCGCAATCGCCTTGGAAAACGCCTGCCGCAGGGCCACGGCGGGCACAGGGTACAGCGCCGTCACCTGATCCGCCCGCGCGCCGCACAGCCCGTCCGGACAGGCCAGCGCATCATTGCCGGTGGCGCGCCGCTGCAGCGTGGCGAAATCGACGGGCCCCAGATCCGCCGCACCGAACCAATCCCACACCCGCGCCGGCCCCATGGCAGCGAACACGCCCGCACCCACCACGCCGAGCAGCGCCACGCCGCCCAGAATCCGGCGAAGGGTTTTCACACCACGTCCGAATGGCGGCGGCGGACATCTGTGCCCGTTGCCACATCGCCGCCGGCATCCGCGCAATCGCCATAAACACAGGGGGAATCCGAATCGCGCGCCACGCCGAAGGCTGCACCCGTCACGTTGAACACCGCAAACAGCGAGGCAACAATGGCCCACATGCGGAACGACTTCGGACGAAAGAATTGCAGCATGACGGACTCCGGGAGCGATGGAACGGCAAAGGTGGCGGGCAAGTGAGGTGGATGTGGGGCGGCGGCGGGGCGGAATTCAACCCCCTGCCCGCGCAGTCCCCATCACGCCATCCCCGCCTCACGCATCACGGCTTCCGCTGCTCATCTTCCACATAGCGCCGCTCCGGCGCCGTCATCCACACGCCGCGCGCCTCGTAGCGGCCATAGGCGTGATCAAGGCTGCCCGCCTTCCACTGCGCCAGCCGTTGCGCGGCCTGGGCCTCGGCGCGGGCGAGGGTCATGTCGGAGGCGATGCGATAGGCCTCCACCTGTTCGAGGCTGGGCCGTGATGGCAACGTTTCCCATTCGGCACGGTGCGCAGGCCCCTTGCCGCCCTGTTGGCGCTTGAGCGTGCGCACCTCTTCCGGCGTGATGTGGGTGCGGCGGCAATAAAGCCCGTCGATCGCCATGCAGCAGGCCTTGGTGCGGCGGCACTGGGCCGAGGGACAGCGCGGCAGCGGCACGGCGCGCTTGCGCTCGCGCGGCGTGAAACCCGCCCACGGCGTGAGCGAGCGATAGGGGTCAGGCGGGGCCTTGCGGGGCATGGGGCAATTCCTTTCGGCTGGAGGATGATGACGGCGTGGGGGCGCATGCACGATGCGTCCCTGGCTGAGGGAGACAGGAGTCCCTCATGCCCGAGGTGCCGCGAGGCGGCCTCGCAGCATGCGCAGTCAAACGGGCGCGGGATGGCATCACCACATGGCGCGCCATCCCGCGGGGTCGTGAGGGCGGAGAGGAATGTTCCGCTCCGGCTCCAGGCCTGTAGCTACGTGGTGGAGGAAGAACCGGTGGAAAGCCCGAAGCCGGGCCGCATCCGGGCGAGGCCCGGGCGGCGGCATGACGGAACGCAGCGGTTTTGGCCTGCAAGGCGCACACTCGCCAATCCACGGCGGGCGGCACGCAAGGGCGCCAGGGCCCGGCCGCCAGCAGCACGGGGCGTGCTGCAGTCTGTGGGTGAACTGCGGTAAACCGCGCTTGGACCCTAGTGCCCAAGGGGTGCGCATCCGGCTCCCGGGTCGAAGGCTTGCTTTGAACCCCCGACGCAGGCGCTGCTCATGGCACTGGCAGTGAAGACAAGCTCGCGACACTGACCCTCTCCTTTCCAGAACCATCGAAAAGGCATATAGTCCTAGTTTGGGAGGGAGTCAAGTCCGAGATTCGAACCTCACACACTGACAGCGCTAAGCAATAGGCTTCTGGCGGGATTGAGGAGGAAATTGAAGCATTTCCCGAATATGGCCAACAAATGCAGAATTGGATGTGAGATCACAATAAACAGAAAAACAAACTGCCTACCTTGACACATTAATGAATTCTTAATAGGTGTTCCCGTATCGTTCCACGCGAATCTGCGGGAATCAGCAATACATTGGGCAGGCAATTGGACGCATCTGATTTCGTCTTGGCAATTGTTTCAAGCGCGCCCCACCACAAGGTGAGGGGCAAGAAACGTCTTCAAAAGTTTGCGTTTCTTCTCCAATCAATCGGCGCCTCTTGCGATGCAGAGTTCAGGATTTGGGATTTTGGACCCTACAGCAAAGAAATTGCTGGTGCTGCTGAACAGCTATCTTTTTTTGGTCTATTGAGCGAAGCAGAAGAACAAGTTGGCCAATGGCGAATGTTCACCACCGTTTATACGATTAGTGATAATTCAAAATCACTCAAGCTCGAAGAAAGATATTCAAGGGCCTTGGAGAACTTAGATAAGTATTCAAATGTCGACCTTGAAGTGGCTGCGACAATTCAATACTATTTGAAGTTGGGCCTTGATAAGCTTGAGGCGGTGTCAAAAACTACTCGGCTGAAGCCGACAAAGTCGGTTCCTGAGGTGGTTAATCGATCTTTCAAGATCATTCAGGAAATTGAGTCCATCAACTGACTATGCCCCTTGGTAATGAGCTACTGAGAGACCAGCGGATAAGGGATCCGATTCACAATCTAATCAGCTTTTTCTCGAGTAGCGAAGAGGACAAACTGCTGTGGCGGCTGTTGGCGACATTCCCTGTGCAACGGCTACGTCGGATCAAACAGTTGGGGTTTTCTGAATTCGTCTATCCTGGAGCCACGCACACGCGTTTTGCCCATGTCCTAGGCGCCATGCAAATGGCCCGAAGAATGCTGGACGCATTCGAAAAGGCCTATATCTTCAAAGGCAATGCCGAACATGCAAAGATGCGCAAAGCGACTATTGCGGCCGCTTTGCTACATGATATTGGGCACGGTCCATATTCACATGTATTCGAAGAAATTTCTTCTAGCCTTAATATTGATGAAGAACACGAGGCAATAACACGAAAAATAGTTGAAGAAACAGAGATCAAAGACATCCTGGAACAACAGGGAATAATTGATGAGGTAGTAAAGTTCTTCAGTGAAGAGCCAGGTTACTCACCATACACGACTATAATTTCTAGCCAAATGGATTGCGACCGCTTAGATTTTCTTGCGAGAGATCGCTATCATACTGGAATTCAGTCATCCGCAATCGACCTAGCTTGGTTGTTCGACAGCTTGCGAATCGAAGAAGTGCCAATTGATCCCATAAAGGGACAAAAAGAATTCTCATTTGTTGTTTTGGAAAAAGGAATTGGCTCAGCAGAAGAATTTGTTATCTCATACATGAAGATGTACAAGGAAGTATACTTCCACAAAACTACTCGAGCCGTGCAACATGTCGTTCGAGACTGTCTCCGAGAATTTGTAACATCGAACGCAGATTCAGAAATTGCCAAGTCTCAGAAAATATTTCGGTACTTTCTAGAAAAGGGAAGTCGGGACCTTGATAACTACCTACAACTTGATGACACATCTATTATACATGCTCTCCACTCCATATCCGAGGGAAAATTCGGTTCTGCCACCAGTTTGGCTAAGAGATATTTCTCACGAGACCTTTACAAATGCCTTGAACTTCCCGCTTCCAACTCAGGTGCGGTAAAGTCAAATCTTGCGATGAAATTTGTAGACGCGCTAAAGAATGAGAAGATTGATTTTGTTCCAGATGTAATTCCGGCAAAATCCTACAAACAATACGCCGTCATGGAAAAAAACTTCCTCAAAAACATATTGATCAAGAAAGATGGCGAGCCCCAGTCTTTGGGCGAAGTAAGCAACATTGTCAAATCACTAGGTGAAAAGAGCGCAAGATTATACTTCAAGTCCGATGATGATCGCAGCAAAGCGATTGAACTACTAAAAAAATGTCAGTCTGCTTAGACTGCTGCGAGCTTTAACTTCCAAAATATTAAGTTGAGCACAAACTGCTGCGCGTCAGTACTTTTCCAACTTCATCCGCGGAATACTTCACCCCACCATCACCGGCAGCACCCACAGCGCCAGCGCCACGTATCCGAGCCACGGATAACGCTCCTTGCGGCGGAGGCCGATCACAACGCCGGTGACGGTGACGATCAGCGCCACCAGCAGGAACAGCAGCGTGTTGCCGAAGCCGCTGGCGCCATCGCCGGCGGGCGTGGGGTCCCACGTCGCACAGTCTCAAAGTCTGAATGGCCGGGTCAAGCCCGGCCATGGAGAGCGTGTGAGCGGTTGGATGAGGGATGTGAAGCAAAGCAGTGAGATGGCGATGTGGTCCCTCCCCCAGCGGAGCCGGGGCAGAGGGAGACGGATGGTCAGGCGCGCCTTGCCGCCCGGTTCACGCCACTCATCACGGCTTTGAGGCTGGCCACCACGATGTTCTTGTCGATGCCGACGCCGAACAGGGTTGAGCCATCGGCGAGGCGGAGTTCGACGTAGGCGACCGCCGTGGCGTTGGCGCCGTGGCCCATGGCGTGCTCGCGGTAGTCGGCGACATCGAAGGCGACACCGCTTTCCTTGCGCAGCGCATCGACGAAGCCATCGACCGGGCCGTTGCCGAGGCCCTTGATGGTCTTGGCCTTGCCATCGACGGTGATCCTGGCGGTGACGGCCTGCTCGCCCTTCTCGCCCGCACCCGCCTTCACGCTGTGCTCAACGAAGCCATAACGGCCGTTGCCATCGAGGTATTCGCGCTCGAAGGCGTTCCACAGGCGCGAGGCTTCCACCTCCACGCCCTCGCCATCGGCGATCGCCTGCACCACCTTGGAGAATTCGATCTGCAGGCGGCGCGGCAACTCGATGCCGTGTTCCGTCTCCATGATGTAGGCGATGCCGCCCTTGCCGCTCTGCGAGTTGATGCGCACCACGGCCTCGTAGCTGCGCCCGAGGTCCATCGGATCGACGGGGAGATAGGGCACTTCCCACAGGGGCGCGTTCGAGCCCTTCATGTGCTTGAAGCCCTTGTTGATGGCGTCCTGGTGCGAGCCCGAAAACGCGGTGAAGACGAGTTCGCCCGCGTAGGGGTGGCGCGGATGGATGGGCAGCTGGTTGCAGTATTCCGCCATGCGCACGAGTTCGTTGATGTTCGAGCAGTCGAGGCCCGGGTTCACCCCTTGCGTGAACAGGTTCATGGCCAGCGTCACGATGTCGACGTTGCCGGTGCGCTCGCCGTTGCCGAAGAGCGTGCCCTCGACGCGGTCCGCCCCGGCCAGCAGGCCGAGTTCGGTGGCGGCCACGGCGCTGCCGCGGTCGTTGTGCGGATGGAGCGAGATGATGACCGAGGAGCGGTTCTTGATCGTACGGCAGAACCATTCGATCTGGTCGGCGTGGATGTTGGGCGTCGACATCTCCACCGTCGCCGGGAGATTGAGGATCAGGGGCTTGGCGGGCGTCGGCCTGATTTCGTCCATGACAGCTTCGCAGATGGCGACGGCGTAATCGAGTTCCGTGCCGGTGAAGCTCTCCGGCGAATATTCGAAGCGGATGGCGTCCGTCATGCCGCTTTCATCGGCAAGCTTGCGGATGAGCTTCGCGCCCGAGACGGCGATGTCGATGATGCCCTGGCGGTCCTTCTGGAAGACGACGCGGCGCTGCAGTTCGCTGGTCGAATTGTAGAAATGCACGATCGCCGACTTGGCCCCGCGAATGCCCTCGAAGGTGCGGCGGATCAGTTCCTCGCGGCACTGCACGAGCACCTGGATGGTCACGTCATCGGGGATGCACTTGTTGTCGATGAGGTGGCGGCAGAAATCGAAATCCGTCTGCGAGGCGCTGGGGAAGCCGATCTCGATTTCCTTGAAGCCCATCTTCACCAGCGCGTTCCACATGCGCATCTTGCGCTCGTGGCCCATGGGTTCGATCAGCGACTGGTTGCCGTCGCGGAGGTCGACGGAACACCAGATGGGCGGTTTGGTGATGGAGCGCGACGGCCACTGGCGGTCGGGCAAATTGACCGGCGTATAGGCGCGGTATTTCTCGGCGGGATTGATCATCATGATGGGAAACTCTGTGTCTTCTGCGTTGGCTCTGGTGTGGTCAAGATCCCCGGAGAGCCAGGGCGCGTTCCGCCCGGCCGGCCCTCAGGGGCTGGTAAGCAGAAGCGACAGCAGAAGGGTGCGGGGATCGCGCATGGGTGAGGCTCTTAAGCGAGGCCGCGGCCAAAGGCAAGCACGCCCTTCTGCCGCCCCCTTCCGCGTGATAGCCTGACGCGGCTTCCGGAGGTGCCGCCCATGATGATCCGCCCCCTCTTCGCCGCCCTGCTCCTCGGCCACGCCGCCGGTCCCGCCATGGCGGATGCCTGCGACACGCTGATCGATGCGGCCCAGGGCGCCCTCGCCAGTCCCTCCGCCACGCCGGCGCAGAAATCCTATCTGGAAGAACTGCTCAAGGCCGGCCGCGCAGCCAAGGCCGCCGGCAACGTGCAGGCCTGCCAGAACGCCCTGCAAAGTCCGAGACCCTTCCGCGACCCCAGCAAGGGCCGCGACTGCAACGAAACGCCGGACACCGTCTGAGGCAGCCCCGGTTTCGTCACATTCTGCTTCAAATCCGGCTCACATCCATGTGATCTGACAAGGGATTTTCGCGTGAACCATTCCCGCCACCCGCCGTTTAATAGGGGTACGGCGAGATCATCTCCCCCACAAACAAGGAGACTTAATCATGAAACTTTTCCTCGCGACGGCGGCCCTCGCCGCCACCGCTGCCTTTGCAGCCCCCGCCATGTCGGCCGAATGCGTGTCCGACCTGATCAAGGCCGACGCCATCATCCAGTCGGGCCAGCTTGATCCTTCCACCGCCCGCGCCGCAGACGCGCTTGCAGGCCAGGCCAAGACCGCCAAGACCGACGGCGAGTTCGAACGCTGCACCACACTGACGCGCGAACTGATGGCGATGATCGACCCGGATGCCGCGGGATACGGCTACGTGGATGAAGGTCCGGCCTACAACTGAGTGAAAGCGCCGGACTGAACTTTTTGGCGGCAGGGCCGTTTCCATGGACATGACTCCATCCCATCCGGAGACCCGCACATGAGAACGATCCTGCTGTCCATCCTGCTGGCGGGTGCCTTCCTGGCAGCCCCCGCCTTTGCAAACCCACGCTCCCTTGGCGACAAAGCTGTCTGCCAGACCTCCGCCAAGGACCTTGCGCTGCCGTTGGGCATTTCCATCAGCCAGTGACGAGGCTTTTTGCCTGCGCCCCGTGCCCCTTCTCCCGGCACGGGGCGTTTGCATGCCTGCTGAGGATGCCGCATTAACCTTGCCTCCGCGGCGGGCTAAGTTTCGTCACAGTCCTCAGGCTTATGCACGCCGAACCATGTCAGGACGGGACAGCACAACCATGATTCGCCATTGCCTCTTCGCAGCCTCAGTGATCTTCAGCCTCACGGCACCCGCGCTGGCGGATTCCTGCCAGGACGACATCGCCAAGATCGACAATGCCCTGAAGACCCAGGAAATCGACGCCGACAAGCGCGCCCAGGCCGAAGACATGCAGAGCCAGGCCGTGCAGCTTTGCGGCGCCGGCAACACCGAAGAAGGCCAGGCCGTCGCCACGGAAGCCAAGGTGCTTCTGGGCATCGACCAGTAAGGTTCGCCTAGACCTCGAACGCCAGCACGGCGAACACCACAATCAGCACCGACGACAGGCCGAGCAGTGGACTGATCACTTTCAGCCGCTGGGCCAGCGCGGGTGTGGGGCCGCCCTTGCGCAATTGCCGCACGGTGAGCCGCAGCATCACGTAGAACACCAGCAGTGCGACGACCATTGCCATCTTGATGTTGAACCACAGCGAGGCAGCGGGAACGCTGCCGGTGGCCAGCAGTGCGCCGCCGCTGAGGATCAGCACGGCAATCGCCCCGTCGGTGAAGGGCAGCATGGCAAGGCGGTGCATGGCGAGTCCGCGGGCCACGTCGCCCGTCTGCCTTTCCGCGAGCCGCGCGTTGTAGGCATTGCCGAAGCCAAGCCCCACGCCAAGGGCGGCGGCGAGAATGTGCAGGGCAAGGAGAATTTGATGCAGGGTCATATGTCGAGCACTCCGTTCATCATGGAAACGGCGCAGCCCCCGACACGCACGGCCGTGAGTGTGCCCTGTTTCACGTCCGCTTCCAAGGTGAGATCAGACGGCCGGCCCATTTCATAACCCTGCTCCAGTTGCCACGTGTGTTTGCCGTCGGCGAGGCGCTCGGCGGTGAGGAGTTGTGCTGCGAGGAGTGCGGTCGCCGAGCCCGTGGCCGGATCTTCGGGAATGCCCCCAGTCGGGGCGTACATGCGCGCGCGGAAGGCCGTGGCCGAGCCATCGCCACCCCTTGTGTAGAGATAGGCCGCATCAACCCCGTTCATGGGTTTTATAACGTTCGACCAGTAAGGTTCGAGAACCTTTGCCTTTTCCAGAAGGGCGCGGCTCTTCACCGGGACATAAAAGAAGCGCGGGCCCCCTTCCAGCGAGGCGAGGCCGTGGCCGTCGAAGCCGATGTCGGCGGGATCAAGGTTGAGCGCCTGGGCTGTTTCTTCCAGAGACGGCAGCGTCACCGGGGCGTGGAACGGCACGACGGGCGCGGTGAAGACGCCATGCACGCGGTCGGCAATGCGGCTTACCCGCACCGGTGTGAGGCCCGCCGGCAGTTCAAGCATGATGGTGGTCTCGAAGCTGCATCCCGGCTTGTGCTTCAACGACGCGAGCAGCGCCGCCGTGCCAAGCGTCGGGTGTCCCGCAAACGGCATCTCGCCGCCCGGAAAGAAGATGCGGACCTTGGCCGTGTGCGCGGGATCTTCGGGCGCCATCACGAAACTGGTTTCGGAGAGATTGAACTCGCGGCAGATGCTCTGCATCTGCTCCGTGGTGAGAGCATCGGCCCCCAGAACAACAGCCAAAGGATTGCCGCCAAACTTGCGCGCGGTGAAAACATCGAGGGTATGGAATGTGAGCTTCATGATCGCCCGAAACTATCGGGCGGCGGGCCGGTGCAGCAACGGAAACATTGTGCTGCTTGTCACGGTGGAGGGCCCGCCCCGGGGCTGACGGGTTTCGATGGAAATGGATGGCCCGCTTTCACGCGGGCCATCTGTACAGGATGTCAGTGCACGCTGGCGGCCACCATTTCGTGTTCCATGGCCGAGGTGATGGCGGCTTCGCGGGAGCCGGAGATGGAAATGGGCGAGCCGTCGGCGTTGTAGAGACAGAACAGCTTGGCCTTGGGCGAGACATTGATCCTGTCGCCCAGCAGCCGCTCCGCATCAGAGCCTTCGATTTCCTTGACATAGCCGATCACGCCGCCGCCAAGTGCCGCGAGAGCCGCATCGTCGAGTTTGGCAAGTGTCTTGTCCATATCAGTTCAAATCCTTGATCATGATACGCCGGACCAACCGCTCCGGTTCGATACGGTGCACCTCAATTGTCAACAAACCGTTGCGCAACTGTACCGTGCCGACCTCCATGCCATCCGCCAGCACGAAACTGCGGGCGAATTGCCGGGCGGCGATGCCACGGTGCAGGTAGTCCTTCTGCTCGTCCTCCTTCTGGCGGCCCTTGATCTGCAATTGCCGGTCTTCGAGCGTGACCTCCAGGTCCTCCGCCGTGAAGCCAGCAACGGCTACCGTGATACGTAACGCCTCACGGGCCGATCCGTTGCTTCCTGATGTGATGCGCTCGATGTTGTAGGGAGGATAGCCATCGCCGGGGATTTTCGCAGCCCGGTCGAGGAGTCGTTCCACCTCCTCAAAACCGAGGAGGAGCGGAGACGAAAAAAGAGATACACGCGTCATCGTATCAGACCCTGTTGCAGCAGCCTTGTGGGATGCACCGTCCTGCAAGAGGCCCGGCACACCGTTGGCCGCTATATGTGAACGGGGTGCGCGGACTTCAACCCGGTTGCCATGGGAGATGGCAGGGCAGCAACGCGCAAGAGCCCCGAGAACCCTTGCGGGGCACCGGATTTTGGCGTCAATTGTACTCATGCACAGGGAAGTTGTGGGCTCAAGCCGCCTGCCCTTCCATGGGGCGAAGAGGTTTGATACGTTGACCCGATGGTCAAAAACAGGGAGAAAACCATGATCAAGAAACTGCTCGGCGCCGCGGCATTGACCGCCATGATGGCCGTCTCGGCCTTCGCCGCCGACGACAAGCCCGCCATCGTCTTCGATATCGGCGGCAAGTTCGACAAGTCGTTCAACGAGTCGATGTTCAACGGTTCCGAAAAGTTCAAGACGGAAACCGGCGTGGCCTATGGCGAATTCGAAATCGCCAACGAAGCCCAGCGCGAACAGGCCATCCGCAATTTCGCCGACCAGGGCTATTCGCCCATCATCGCCGCAGGTTTTGCCCAGGCTGCCGCCCTTGAAAAGGTCGCCAAGGAATATCCCGATCTCAAGTTCGCCATCGTCGACATGGTGGTGGACCTGCCCAACGTGCAGTCGATCGTGTTCAAGGAGCATGAAGGCTCCTATCTCGTCGGCATCATGGCGGCCATGGCGTCGAAGTCCGGCAAGGTGGGCTTCGTGGGCGGCATGGACATTCCGCTCATCCGCAAGTTCGGCTGCGGCTATGTGCAGGGCGTGAAGGCTGCCAAGGCCGATGCGACCGTCTTCCAGAACATGACGGGCGACACGGGTGCAGCCTGGAACGATCCGGTGAAGGGTGGCGAAATCACCAAGAGCCAGATGAGCCAAGGCGCGGACGTGATCTACGCCGCTGCCGGTGCCACGGGTCTCGGCGTGCTGCAGGCCGCTGCTGACGGCGGCGCGCTGTCGATCGGCGTCGACGCCAACCAGAACTACCTGCATCCCGGCAAGGTGCTCACCTCCATGCTGAAGCGCGTGGATGTGGCCGTGTACAATGTCATGAAATCCGGCAAGGACGGCAGCTTCAAGGGTGGCGTGCAGGCGCTGGGCCTCGCCGAGGATGGCGTCGGCTACGCCATGGACGACAACAACAAGCCGCTGGTGACGCCGGAAATGCAGGCCGCGGTGGAAAAGGCCAAGGCCGACATCATCTCGGGCGCCGTGAAGGTTCACGACTACACCGAAGACAACAAGTGCCCGGTTGAGTAAGGACGCGGCTTCACCTCTCCCGCCAGCGGGAGAGGTGGCAAAGCGCAGCGATTGCCGGTGAGGGACGTCACGCTTGGCGTTCCCTCACCTGCCGCTTCGCGTCGTCCTCTCCCGCATGCGGGAGAGGTGAGGTAAGGCAGATGACACCATCCACGACCCCCGCCATCGAACTCATCGGCATCGACAAGCGCTTCGGGCCTGTGCATGCCAACAAGGATGTCACCCTGACCATACGGCAGGGCTCCATCCACGGCATCATCGGCGAGAACGGCGCGGGCAAATCCACGCTGATGTCGATCCTCTTCGGCTTCTACCAGGCCGACAAGGGCGAAATTCGCGTCAAGGGACAGCCGCTGAAGATCCGCTCCTCTTCGGATGCCATCGCCCACGGCATCGGCATGGTGCACCAGCACTTCATGCTGGTGGATACCTTCACCGTTCTGGAAAACGTAGTGCTCGGCGCGGAGGGCGGCGCGCTGATCGGCCCTGCCCTGGCCAAGGCGCGCGAAACCCTCACCCACCTCTCGCAGGACTACGAGATGGACGTCGATCCCGATGCCATCGTGGGCGAACTGCCCGTGGGCCTGCAGCAGCGCGTGGAAATCCTGAAAGCCCTGTTCAAGGGTGCCGAGACCCTGATCCTCGACGAACCCACGGGAGTGCTGACGCCCGATGAGGCCGATCATCTCTTCCGCATCCTGGGGCAGCTGCGCGACCAGGGAAAAACCGTGATCCTCATCACCCACAAGCTGCGCGAGATCATGGCGATCACCGACCACGTGACGGTGATGCGCCGCGGCGAGCTGGTGGCGACCTTCGAGACGAAGAAGACCAGCGTGGAAGAACTCGCCGAAGCCATGGTAGGCCGCCGCGTGCTGCTGCACGTGGACAAGTCGCCCGCCAAGCCCGGCGTGGTCGTGCTCGACGTGAAGAACGTCACATGGAAAGACAAGAAGGGCATCGCCCGCGTCGACAACGTTTCGTTCAACGTGCGCGCCGGCGAAATCGTCGGCATCGCAGGCGTGTCGGGCAACGGGCAATCGGAATTGCTCGATGTGATCGCCGGCATCACGCGGCCCACGTCCGGTGAAATCATCTTCGAGGGCAAGTCCATCGGCCAGCTCGCCGACCCGCGCCATCTTCGCGAGGAAGGCCTCGCCCACGTGCCGGAGGACCGCCAGCACCGCGGCCTCATCTCGTCCTTTGACGCAAGCGAGTCCGGCATCCTCGGCTGGCATTATGACGAGAGCCTCGGCCACGGCTTCCGCCTCGACCGCGACAAGGTGGTGGCGCGCTGCACCAAGGAAATGGCGGAGTTCGACGTGCGTCCCGGCAATCCGCTGCTGAAGAGTTCCAAGTTTTCCGGCGGCAACCAGCAGAAGATCATCCTCGCCCGCGAAATCGCCCGCGACCCCGACCTGCTGATCGTCGGCCAGCCCACGCGCGGTGTCGACATCGGCGCCATCGAATTCATCCACCGCCGCCTCATCCATCTGCGCGACCAGGGCAAGGCGATCCTTCTCGTGTCGGTGGAACTGGACGAAATCCGCTCGCTCTCCGACCGCATCATCGTGATGTTCGCCGGCAAGGTGATGGGCGAGCGCGGCCCCGAAGCCAACGAACGCGAACTCGGCCTGCTCATGGCCGGTGTCACCAAGGAGGCCGCGTGATGTCGGCCCGTGGCGAACTTCCCGGCTGGGCGGATGTGGCGCTCATTCCTGTGCTCAACCTCGTGGTGGCGCTCCTCGTCTCCGGCATCGTCGTGCTCATCATCGGCGAAAGCCCGATGGAAGCCATGTGGATCATGCTGAAGGGAGCTGTCGGCTCCATCAAGGGCTGGAGTTACCTGCTCTACTATTCCACCAACTTCATCTTCACCGGCCTCGCCGTGGCGGTGGCCTTCCACGCCGGACTGTTCAACATCGGCGGCGAGGGCCAAGCCTACATCGCGGGGCTCGGCGCCACGATGACGGGCTTGGGCCTTGAATTCCTGCCCTGGCCCATCGTCATTCCGCTGGCGGTGCTGATGTCCGCCCTGTTCGGTGCTTTCTGGGGCTGGGTGCCGGGCTACCTGCAGGCCTGGCGCGGCAGCCACATCGTGATCACCACGATCATGTTCAACTTCATCGCCTCCAGCCTGATGGTGTACTTCATCAACTACTGGCTCCGGCCCGTGGGCAAGATGGCGGTGGAAAGCCGCGCCGTGGGCAACTTCGACTTCTCCACCTTCGACCTGACCGGTGCCTATATTCCGAGCCTCCGCGAACTCTCCCTGGCCATCTTCGGCTACCGCCTGCCCTCGTCGCCGCTCAACCCCACCTTCCTCTTCGCCCTCGCCGTGGCATGGGGCGTCTGGTACCTGCTGTGGCGCACCAAGCTCGGCTATGAAATCCGCGCGGTGGGCGCCAACACCGATGCGGCGATCTACGCCGGCATCCGCCCGCAGAAGATCATCATGGTGACCATGGCGATTTCCGGTGGTCTTGCGGGGCTTGTTGCGGTGAACGAAGTGCTCGGTGCCCAGCACCGCCTCGTGCTGGAATACGTGCAGGGCGCGGGCTTCGTCGGCATTGCCGTGGCGCTGATGGGCCGTTCGCATCCCGTGGGCATCGTGCTCGCCGCCATGCTGTTCGGCCTGCTCTACCAGGGCGGCACCGAACTCTCTTTCGCCAAGCCCGAAATCAACCGCGACATGATCGTGGTGATCCAGGGCCTCGTCATCCTGTTCATGGGCGCGCTGGAGCAGACCTTCCGGCCCTGGCTCGAAGCCCTCTTCTTCCGGGCGGAGGACTGACCATGCTGGAACTCTTCCTCGGCGCGGAAACGCTCTCCTCCACCATCCGGCTCTCCGTGCCGCTGATCCTCGCCTGCCTCGCCGGCCTGTGGTCCGAGCGCTCGGGCATTGTGGACATCGGCCTTGAGGGCAAGATGCTGATCGCCGCCTTCGCCGCCGCATCCACCGCCGCCTTCTACAACAACGCGCTGCTCGCGCTCTTCGTGGCGATCCTCGTCTCGGTCGGCTTCGCGCTTGTGCACGGCTATGCCGCCATCAACCAGCGCGGCAACCAGGTCGTCTCCGGCGTCGCCATCAACATGCTGGCAGCGGGCCTTGCCGTGGTTCTGGGCAACGAATGGTTCAAGGAAGGCGGACGCACACCCGCCCTCTCCAGCGAAGCCCGTTTCATGCCCATCGACCTGCCGGGCATCTCCGAACTCTACAACGTGCCGGTGCTGGGCGTGGTGGCGCGCATCATCTCCGGCCACTCCCTGCTCACCTACCTGACGATTGCCTTGGTGCCGCTGACCGCCTGGGCCCTCGCGCGCACGCGCTTCGGCCTCAGGCTGCGCGCCGTGGGTGAAAACCCCCATGCCGTCGATACGGCGGGCATCTCGGTGGCGCGGTTGCGCTATCAGGCGGTGCTCATCGCCGGCGTGCTGTGCGGCATTGCCGGCACCTATATCTCCACATCGCTTTCGGCGAGTTTCGTGCGCGACATGACGGCAGGCCGCGGCTTCATGGCGCTCGCTGCCCTCATCTTCGCCAACTGGCGAGCCTGGCCCGCACTCTGGGCCTGCCTGCTGTTCGGATACCTGCAGGCAATGGGCACCCGCCTGCAGGGTGTGAAATTCGCCGGCGTGGAAATCCCCGTGCAGTTCATCAACATGCTGCCCTACGTCATGACCGTGGTGCTGCTCGCGGGCTTCATCGGCAAGAGCATTCCCCCCAAGGCCTCCGGCATTCCATACACGAAGGACCGCTAGCATGCGCGATCTCGTCGAAGCGGCCAGACTGGCCCGCGCCCGCGCCCATGCGCCCTATTCGAAATTCTACGTGGGCGCTGCCATGCGCGACGAGACGGGCCGCGTCTTTGCCGGAGGCAACATCGAGAACGCGTCCTACCCGCAGGGCTGGTGCGCCGAACCATCGGCCATCTCGGCGCTCATCATGGCCGGCGGAACGCGCATCACCGAAGTGGCGGTGATGGGAAACGGCGACACCCTCTGCACACCCTGCGGTGGCTGCCGCCAGAAGATCCGCGAATTTGCAGGCCCCGACACCAAGATCCACTGCTGCACGGAAAGCGGTGAACTCATCCGCACGTTCACACTCGACGAACTGCTGCCCGCCAGTTTCGGTCCGGAGAATTTGACATGACACTGAAATCGAAATTGGCAGGCCGCACTCCCAGGACGGCAATCATCCTCGGCTCGGCGCTGGGCGATGTGGTGGAGATCGTGAAGGATCCGCTGGTCATTCCGTACACGGAGCTTCCCGGATTTCCCGTCCCGAAGATTTCGGGCCATGCCGGCAAGCTCTACGTCGGCACCGTGGGCAGGCAGGAGGTGGCGGTGCTGGCAGGCCGCGCCCACCCGTACGAGAGCGGCAATGCCGCCGTGATGCGCCCCGTGCTCGACCAGTTGAAGGAGGCGGGGATCGAGACCCTCATTCTCACCAACGCCGCAGGCTCCCTGAAAATGTCGATCGGACCGGGCTCCATCATGCTCATCACCGACCACATCAACTATTCCGGCATGAATCCCTTGATCGGCCAGCACGGGGATGAAAACTTCGTGCCCATGACCAACGCCTATGATCCCGGCTTGCGGAAGCGCTTTCTTGCGGCGGCGAAGGCGGAGAGGATTGCGCTGAAACAGGGCGTCTATGTCTGGTTTTCCGGCCCTTCCTTCGAGACGCCCGCCGAAATCAGGATGGCGCAGGTGATCGGTGGTTCCGCCGTGGGCATGTCCACCGCGCCCGAAACAATCATGGCGCGCCGCCTCGGATTGACCGTCGCCGGGTTGTCCGTCGTCACCAATCTCGGTGCCGGAATCAAAGGCGCTAATCCCTCCCATGAGGAAACAAAGCGTGAGGGCCAGAAGGCCGCCGCCAACATGAAGCGGTTGCTGACCCGCTTTTTCAAGGATGCCAAGGAATGATGCTTCCCCAGGAAGTGATCCGCCGCAAACGCAACGGCGAGGACCTCAGCCGCGAACTGGTGAAGGAGTTCATCGAGGGCCTGACCAAGGGCACCGTCTCCGAAGGACAGGTCGCGGCCTTTGCCATGGCGGTTTACTTCAAGGGCATGAACCGCGAGGAAGCGGTGGGCCTGACGCTCGCCATGCGCGACTCTGGCACGCAATTGACGTGGGACCTTCCCGGCCCCGTGGTGGACAAGCATTCCTCCGGCGGCATCGGCGACAATGTCTCGCTGATGCTGGCGCCCATGCTGGCGGCTTGCGGTTTCTATGTGCCGATGATTTCCGGCCGTGGCCTTGGCCACACCGGCGGCACGCTGGACAAACTCGACAGCATTCCCGGCTACGTGAGCCAGCCCGGCCTCGACCTGTTCCGCAGCGTCACGCGCGAAGCAGGCTGCGCCATCATCGGCCAGACGGCCGACCTCGCCCCCGCCGACAAGCGCCTCTACGCCATCCGTGACGTGACGGCGACGGTGGAATCCGTGCCGCTGATCACCGCCTCCATCCTCTCGAAAAAGCTGGCCGCAGGCCTCGACCACCTCGTGCTCGACGTGAAGTGCGGCTCCGGTGCCTTCATGTCCACGCTCGAAAGTGCGCGCGAACTGGCGGAAAGCCTCGTCTCCGTGGCGAACGGCGCAGGGCTTCATACAACCGCTCTCATCACCGACATGGACGAACCATTGGCCACTTGCGCCGGCAATGCCATCGAAGTGGCCAACGCCGTGGCGTTTCTCACCGGCAAGCGGCAGGACAAGCGATTGAAGGAGGTGACGCTGGCGCTCGGCAGCGAACTCCTCGAAAGCGCCAAGCTCGCAGCCCCCGGCGAAGCCAATGCCAAGCTGGAAGAGGCCCTGTCGTCGGGCCGCGCCGCTGAACACTTCAACCGCATGGTGGCAGCCTTGGGCGGACCGAAGGATTTCTGCACCACGGCAGCGCAACACCTCAAACAGGCGGGCATCGTGCGCGATGTCTTCGCCGACACCGAGGGTGTGGTGCAATACATCGACACGCGCTTCCTCGGCATGGCGGTGATTGAAATGGGTGGCGGCCGCCGCGTGGCGTCCGATCCCATCGACTACGCCGTCGGCCTCTCCAACCTCATGGGCAAGACGGCGAGCGTGGACAAGACGACGCCCATCGCGCGCATTCACGCCAATGACGAGGCGGGCTTCAATCAGGCCAGCAAGCTGGTGCGCGCCGCCTATCGCATTGGCGCGCGGGGACTGCGCGGCCCTTCCATCATCGAACGCATCGGCGAGGACTGAGTGATGCCGCGCCTCTTCCTGTTCATCATGGATGGTTTCGGGATCGGCGGCGCCCCCGATGCCGCCGCTTTCGGTGACGAGGGTGCGAACACCTTCACCCATGTGGCGGAACGCGAACGCCTCCACATTCCCCACCTCGCCGCGCTGGGACTCGGCAAGGCGGCGGAACTGATCTCGGGCAAGGACGTGCTGGGCGCACCCGTCACCGGCCTGTGGGGCGCGGCGCGCGAAGTGAGCAAGGGCAAGGACACGATCACCGGCCACTGGGAAATGGCCGGCGTGCCGCTGGACAGGGACTGGGGTTATTTTCCCCACGCCGTTCCCGCTTTTCCGCAATGGCTGATTGACGGCATCACCAGCCGCTGCAACCTGCCGGGCCTTCTGTGCCTGGCCCACGCCTCCGGCACGGAGGTGATCGAAGAGTTCGGCGAGGAACACATCCGCACCGGCAAGCCCATCGCCTACACCAGCGCCGACAGCGTGCTGCAGATCGCCGCGCACGAAGAACACTTCGGCCTGCAACGGCTCTACGACGTGTGCCAGGTGGCCCGCGATCTCACCTACGATCTCAACATCGGCCGCATCATTGCGCGTCCCTTCGTGGGCGAGACGGCCACGACCTTCACCCGCACCGGCCACCGCAAGGATTTCGCCGTGTTGCCGCCGCACCCGACGCTGCTCAACAAGCTGAGCGAGGCCGGGCGCGACTTGATCAGCGTCGGCAAGATCGGCGACATCTACGCCCACTCCGGCACAGGCCGCGAAGTGAAGGTGGCTGGCTTCGAAACGCTGATGGACACGACCCTTGCCGAAATGCCGAAGCTGAAGGACGGCGGCTTCCTGATGGTGAACTTCGTCAACTTCGACACGGACTTCGGCCACCGCCGCGACGTGCCGGGCTATGCCCGCGCGCTGGAACAGTTCGACCGCTGGCTGGCAAAGCCCCTGGCGCTGCTGCAACCGGGCGACCGCCTCATCCTCACCGCCGACCACGGCAACGATCCCTCGTGGAAAGGCACCGACCACAGCCGTGAACAGATCCCTGTGCTCTGCACCGGACCGGGACTGGCAACAGGATCAATCGGCAGGCGCGAGAGCTTCGCCGACATCGGCCAATCCATCGCAAAGTACCTTGGCATCGCGCCATTGGCGGCGGGGACGGCGTTCGGGTTGTAGGCAGGGCGCTTCAGTGTCAGGGATCAGCCCCATGAAAACGTCGCCATCCCGGCCCTGCCTTCGCGCGCGCAAAAACTTGCCGGTGCCAGTGTTCAGAACTTCGACCGAGGGAGTGATCTCATGATTTACAATTGCAACGCAAAGCATAGCAGGCGCACCTATCCGCCGGGTTTCCTCTATCCGGAAACGCATCCCCATCCGGTCCCCAAATCTTCCGGTCAGACATACTTCGGCACGCGCGGGCCAAGACTGCCTGAAGAGCGCTTCCTCACGGATACCATGGTGAGTGAAGCCGTGATGGGACACCCGCAAAAGCCGGACCATTTCCCGAAGTGGCTCAAGTTCAAGAATGTCGAAAAGGTCGTGCAGGACTTCTACAAGGATCAGGCCGGTTGGCTGATCGTCAGCGAGAGGATCAAGACGCGGATTGAGGAACTGGAGCCCGGCGTGCACCAGTTCTTCCCGGTCAGGCTCCTGCAGAACGATGGAACCGAGCCCTGGGGCCACTTCTACTACCTCAATATCAGGCGCATTGTGTTCTCAATTGATGTGGAGAAGTCGCCGCATTTCCGCTGGGTGACAACCGTGTCCGAGCGCTTCCCGAAGCGGCGGTCCCACAAGCTGACGCGGGATCCTCACGCCCCTCTCAGGGCGGAGTTTCCGCTGCTGGTCTACAGGAGCAAAATCGTCGGCGGTTTTCACATCTGGCGCGAACGGCTTGACAAGGACACGCCACCCAATGACGGGCGCTTTTATTGGGTTGCACCGGGTGAGCCCAATCCGCATGGACTCATTGAGGACGGTGACATTTATGCGCTCGATACGGCCGTGGATCAGGCCCACCGCTTCCGCATCTCATCAACCTTCAAAACCTGGCTGGATGAAGTCGGCGCCAAGGGCCTGGACTATCTGTATCGGGGGTGCCTCGACACCGAGCTTGCCGGGAGCGTTTGACGCGGACCGGTCCAAATGATCCGCGCTGCAGCATGGGCATGGCGGCGGGGATGGCATTCGGGTTGTAGGGCACGGGCGCAGGGACACGCCCCTCAGCTCATCCAGCCCACAATCGCATCCCAGATCAGTTTGACCGAGACGATGAACAGCGCGATCTCGACCGCACGGAAGAAGATGCGCTCGGGAATGATCTTCGTCAGGCGGAATCCCGCCCAAGCGCCGAACAGCGCCACGGGTGCGAGGTAGAGGCACTTCTCCAGGCTTTGCAGATTGATCTGCCCCAGGAAGAAATAGGGCGGCAGCTTGAGCGCGTTGATGATGGTGAAGGTGATCGTCGCCGTGCCGGCATAGACCATCTTCTCCAGCCGCTGCGGCAGCACATACATCTGGAAGGGCGTGCCACCGGCGTGGGCCACAAAACTGACAAAGCCGGTGATGATGCCCCAGAACAACCCACGCGGCACATCGGCGGGCTTCGGCTCGGTTGCGCGCCTGTTCTTGAAGATGAGATCGAACGTGTACCAGATGCCAATCAGGCCCACCATCAGCTTCACGAGTTCGTCGCTGTTGAAATGCGCCGTGGCCCAACCGATGCCGATGCCGATGATCGCGGCAAAGCTGATGATCTTGATGTTCCACAGGTCGTAGTTCTTGCGGTAGAGCCAAAGGCCGTACCAGTCGCTGAGCACATAGAGCGGCAGCAGCAGCCCTGCGGCCACCACGGGCGAGATGACTTGCGACAGTACCGGTACGGCGAGAATGCCGATCCCCGGCACGCCACCCTTCGATGCGCCCACCAGAAAGGTGGCGATGACGGCCAGCACCCAGAAGAGAACGTCAGGAGACATCACGCGCCTTCGGGGCCCAGCGCTATTTCGGCCAGCGGCACGCCAAGGTGGGCGGCGAGGCATTCCACCACGAAATTGTGGTCGTCGCGCTGGGGCACGCCCGAGACCGTGACGACGCCCGCCACCACCCCGCCGATGCGGATGGGGAAGCCTCCGCCTGCGGGGGCATAGTCGATGGGGTTCATGCCGCGCGTCTGGTCAAAGGCCTTGCCGGATTGCTTGTATTCGAGCCCGACGCGATAGGATGCCGCCTCGAAGCGGTAGACGGTATTGACCTTGCGCCGCACCCAGTCGGCATTCTCCGGCGCCGAGCCCGGAAGTGCCGCATAGAACAGCGGCCGGATGCCGGTGCGGATGTCGATGACGAAAGGTATCTTGCGTGACAGGGCAAGGTCACGCATCGCACTGCCGAGTTTCCATGCGGCGGCCTCGTCGAAGGTGGCAAAGCGCAGGCGCTCTTCCTGAAGCCGGATGCGCGCGATGTCATTTTCAATTGTCATGGTTCCGACTCCCTCGGGAAGGCGTTAAACCATGCCGCAACAGCCACAGGAAGACCCGGGGGATACATTCATGCGCAAGGCACTCATGTTCGCAGCACTGGCAATCGCCGGGCTTGCCCTGCCGGCTTCGGGCCAAGCCGCGGACTGCACCGGCAAAAGCGCGCACTACACGATGCCCGGTGCCGATGGCTTTGAACTGACGCTGGAACTCCGCCCCGAACCCCTCGCCTGGAGCGATCTCGACGTGGTGCTCAAGACACCGGCGCGCAAGTACCGCTACAGCCTCACGGCTTCCAACGGCTATTCCTACAATTACATGGCGCAGGAAGAACCGCCGCTCGACCCGGACGCCACGGAATCCGGCGATGCCGGCTCTTTCCGCATGTATCCGTTCGACGACAAGTTGACGCCGCTCGATCTTCCGCAATCCGCCAAGCCGGCTCCGGCCTACATCTTCGTGCCCGATCTCGGTGGTGCGTTGTGGTACGGAATCGAGCCGCGCGAATTCCTGCCCATCGACATGTGGCGGCTGAAGGACTGCGGCTGACGGATCAGGCCATCGCCTCAGCCTGGGCATCGAAGGCGTCCCGCGCCGCACGAATGTCGGGGTGATGCTGCGCCGACCATTCCGCCAGCAGGCCCAATGCGCCCTGCAGGGACTGGCCCATGGGTGTCAGTGAATATTCCACCTGTGGCGGCGTGGACGGGATCACCTTGCGGGCAATGAACCCGTCGCGCTGCAGCTTGCGCAGCGTCTCCGTGAGCATGCGCTGGGAAATGTCGTCGATCTCCCGGCGCAACATGCCGAAGCGCTTGGTTCCGTCGCGCAGCGACAGGAGAACCAGGGAACTCCACTTGTCGCCCACCCGGTCCAGGACATCCCGGATCGGACAGGCCGCGTTCAAGGCAGCCGACTGCCGGTAGCCATTGCCCGGCCCGCTCACCTGCGTGGTCTCCATCTCCTGGTTCCCTTTCCGTAACTATGGGCAGCAAAACTGCCGTCTTGCGCCTTTTCACCAACACAATAAATGAGACTTACTCTCAAAAAGAGATCACATCAAGGAGAAGTCTCATGTATCTCGTCACAGGCGCATCGGGCCAGTTTGGCCGGGCCACCCTCCAGCACCTGCTGGAAACCTATCATGTTCCCCCGAGCCAGATCATCGCCGTCAGCCGCGATCCGGCGAAGCTCGCCACGCTCGCGGCCAAGGGCGTCACCGTGCGCAAGGGATCTTTCGACGACGAAGCCGCTCTGGCCGGCGCCTTCAAGGGCGCGACCCGCCTGCTCCTCATTTCGACCGACAGCCTCGACAAGCCGGGCCAGCGACTCGAACAGCACCTCGCCGCCGTGCGCGCCGCGAAGAAGGCCGGCGTCGGTCACGTGCTCTATGTCTCGCTGCAGAAAGCCGACACCTCAGCCGTCTCCTTCGCGCCCGATCATGTCGGCACCGAGAAGGCCATCGTGGCCGCCGGCTTCAAGGGACACACGTTCCTGCGCAACAGCTGGTACTTCGAGAACATCTTCCACGCGCTTCCCGGGGCGCTGAAATCCGGCACGCAGTTTTCGGCCGCTGGCCATGGCGGCATCGCCCACATCAGCCGCGACGACCTCGCCCGCGCCGCAGCCGCCGCCCTCGTCTCGGCAAAGGACGGTGCCACCACCTACACGCTCACCGGCCCCCGCGAATACACCACCGACACGGTTGCGGCCCTCGTGAGCAAGGCCACCGCAAAGCCGCTCACTGTGGTGCATGTCCCCGTGGAAGGATTGGTGCAAGGCATGACCGGCGCTGGACTGCCGGAGCCTCTGGCGCGGGTGTTTGCATCCTTCGACGACAACATCGCGCGCGGTGGATTGGCAGGCGTGACGGCGGACTACAAGTCGCTCACGGGACAGGAGCCGGAAACATTCGAGTCGTGGTTGGCCCGCAACAGCCAGGCCCTTGCGGCCTGAGCCAGACGTTCGCTCAAACGAAAACACAAGGCGCCGCGAAAACGGCGCCTTGCGCTTGATGGGTGGAACCTCAGGGCGCTGACGGCTTCCGGCCGAGGAGCTTGTGACCGATGTCCACGAGCGAGGCCGCGACCTTTTCCATGTCTTCGGCACGTTCGTCCTCGATCTCGGCGCGCCACTGGGCGATGCGCTGCTCAAGCGAGTCGAGCGAGGCCGTCTGCGCCTTCTCGAACAGGCTGCGGGATTCGGTGCGCGACGTCTGCACGCTGGCCGAAAGTTCGCGGATGGCGCGCTGGGTATCGTCCTCGGTTTCCTGCAGGCTTTCGCGCAGGGTGGAGGTGAGGATCTTCACCTTCACGTCGAATTCGTCGCGCAGCTTCACCACCGCTTCCTCGAAGGCGAGGCGCGTGGCGGCCTTCTCGGCTTCCGCCTGCTGCATCAACGTGTCGATGCGCTCGCTCAGCACGTCGAACTTGCCGCGCAGGTCGGCCGTTTCGGCGCCCACGTCATCCAGTCCGGATTCGATCTCCGCGAACTTGCCGCGGTTGAAGGTGTCCTGCTCATCGAGAATGTCGAGCAGTTCCTCGAAGCGCGCTTCGGAAAGACGTTGATGCGGGCCGATGAGCAACTCACGCAATTGCGTGAGCACAGCTTCACCGCCGCGCGTGATGGTGAGAGTATCGCGGAGAGCCTCCTTTACACGAAGGCCGCCCTGGCCTTTCGCCTTCTTGGGACCGCGGGATGGAAACGACAACACATCTGGCTGACTCATATGACTTACCTCGCAAGGGCCGTCCCAAGACAAGGTGCTTGACCCCACCACAATGTCCGGGCCCTGCAACTCAACACACGTTCGCCGTCGTCGATCGACTATGGGAGGAGCGAGGGTCGGGCGGAAGCGAAAGATTAAGAGAAGGTTAATGCCCCGCCTGCCCCGTCCATCCCTGACGGAGAGCGAAAAATCAAATGACCGGAATGCGGCGGTTCTGTGGTCTCCCGCCCCCGGGGGGAGCAGAAAAAAGCCTGCAACCCAAGCGGTTTAGGAGACCCAGCCCACAGAATAGGCGAACACTTGGCCAGCCACGTCCGGGCCCGTCATCGGCCTCGCTCACCAATGCCCGACATCCTCGGTGGCGAAAACAAATTCGGGAGCACCCCTTGAAAGCACTATCTTAAGATATATCTTACGCACTGTCGTAACATGAAAGGACCCCTGCAAATGACGACCGATACTGACTCCGCCGCCAACCCCCGCAAATCGTGGGAAGATCGCCGCAACGGCTGGAGTGACCGCGACTACTTCGCCTGGGCCAAGGCCCCCGGCATCAATCCCATGAAGGTTGCCGCCGTGGTGGCGGGCTTCGCCATCTTCCCGCCGTTGGGTGTGGCAGCGCTCGTCTACTTCGTCTGGAAAAGCCGCCGGGCCTCTGGCTGGGATCCGGCCTATGCTGCCGGACCGGGCTTCGGCTCTCCCGGTCATCACCGCCACTGCAGCCGCGGACGCGGCCGCTGGACCGGAAATGCCGCCTTCGACGAGCACCAGGCCGATGTGATGCAGAACCTGCGCGCCGAACGCGACGCCTTCCGCACCTTCCGCCAGGAGCAGCGCCGCAAGCGCGACCAGGAGGCCTATGACGGCTTCCGCGCCACGCAAGGCCCTGCCGGCGAAACCCCTGCCCCCGCGGCGCCGACGCAGGACTGACGGCATCGGGCGTTGAGGCATCTCACCGAAACAGCTACCCTGCGCTGCCACAGCGGCGCAGGGCCAACGGCATTCAGGACCACGATGAAAGACAAGGGCAAGACAGGCTGCGGACCCCGCTGGGGCTGGGCCCGCCACCGTGAAGCGGGCGGGTGGTCACCGCCCTGGGCCCGAGGCTTCGGCTTCGGCGGACCAGGCGGCGGCCCGCGCAGTCCGCGCCTCTTCGGCCAGGGTGACCTCCGCCTGCTGCTGCTCGCCCTCATCGCCGACAAGCCCTCGCACGGATATGATCTGATCCGCACCATCGAAGCGCGCTTCAACGGCAGCTACGCGCCGAGCGCCGGCACCGTCTATCCCACCCTCACGCTGCTGGAAGAGCAGGACCTCATTGCCGTAACGGCCGACGGCGGCGCCAAGAAATCCTACGCCGCGACAGCCAAAGGCCTCAGCCACCTTGAAGAACACGCAGAGGCCGTGAAGGCGCTGATGACGCGGATCGACATCATGGCCGAAGGCGGCGGCGGCGGCCCGCCCTCTCCCCTCATCATGCATGCCATCCACACGTTGCGTGCCGCCATCATGTCACGCGCGGGCGCGGGCGCGGATGAACAGCAGCGCGTCCGTGACATCATCGAACGCGCCGCCCGCGAGATCATGGGCGGGAAGCAGGATTAAGGCAGGAAGAAGAAAGCAAGCGCCAGCAGCAGGTAGACGCCCAGCAGCATGGCCCCTTCCAGCCAGTTGGTTTCACCATCGCGCGTGACGCTGGCGGTGATCAGCGTGGCGCCGATCAGGGCCACCAGTTCCAGCGGGCGGTGCACCACGAGGTCCATGGGAGTGCCGAGCAGATAGGACGCAATCACCAGCACCGGCGCCACCAGCAGCGCGATCTGGATCGTGGCGCCAAGCGCGATCTGGATGGCCAGGTCGAGCTTGTTCTTGATGGCGAAGACGCTCGCTGCATGTTCCGCCGCATTGCCGATGATCGGAATGATGATGAGGCCGGCGAAGACTTCCGACAGGCCAAGCCGCGCGCTGAAACCTTCCAGCGCCCCCACCAGGACTTCCGAAAGCCAGGCCACGGCCAGCGTCGCCACCGCCAGCGTGGCGATGCCCCGGCTCACCGGCCAGACCTCACCCTCATGCTCGTCGTCGCTCCCCGACAGCAGGTCGCGGTGGGTGAACAGGCTGAAGATGATGTTGCAGGCGTAGAGACCGATCAGCACGAAACTCGCGGCCAGTGAAAATTTCTCGTCGCTGATCAGGGCCTGCGCCGGAGACACGCCCGCCACGCGTTCGCTCACGTCGAAGATGGCCGGCACCATGAAGGCAATCATCACGATCAGCAGCAGGCTGGCGAGCGAACCCGCAGCGTTCTTGTTGAAGATCTGCATCTTGTGGCGAAGCCCGCCGAGGAACAGCGCAAGGCCCAGCACCAGCAGGAGGTTGGCGATCATGGAGCCCGTGATGGAGGCCTTCACCACCTCGACCTTGCCCGCCCGCAAGGCGAAAAAGGCAATGATGAGTTCCGTGGCATTGCCGAAGGTCGCGTTCAGCAACCCGCCACCCGTGGGGCCGGTGCGCACCGCAAGGTTCTCGGTTGCCTCGCCCATCAGCGCCGCCACCGGAATGATCGACAGCGCCGCAACGATGAACAGCCACATGTCGCCCGCATGAAGCCAATACTCCATGAAGGCCGTGACCGGAATGAACACCAGCAACCACTTCAACATCACGAATCCCCCGAACCGCCTGTGGTGGACAGAGTGTTAGGCGATTACGGCACCAAATGAAAAGGCCGCCCCGATTGGGACGGCCTTTTGCATTCTTTTCGGATCACCGGGGCAGTCCCGGTGACAAGCAGCTGCGGCCTAGTTCCTCGCCTTGTCCACCAGATTGTTCTTGGCGATCAGGCATCACGCGCCGCGTGATGCCCTTTCTTCAATGCTGAATCGCCCCGCGACCAAGCGTGTCGGGCGGCCTAGTTCCGTGCCTTGTCCACCAGCTTGTTCTTGGCGATCCAGGGCATCATGGCGCGGAGCTTTTCGCCCACGGCTTCAATCTGGTGCCCATCGTTCATGCGGCGGATGCCCTTGAAGCGGGCGCCACCGGCCTTCCATTCCTGCATCCACTGGCTGGTGAACTTGCCGGTCTGGATGTCGTGCAGAACGCGCTTCATTTCCTTCTTCGTCTCGTCGGTGATGATGCGCGGGCCGGTCACGTACTCGCCCCACTCGGCGGTGTTCGAGATCGAGTAGTTCATGTTGGCGATGCCGCCTTCATAGATGAGGTCGACGATGAGCTTCACTTCGTGCAGGCACTCGAAGTAGGCCATCTCGGGGGCATAGCCCGCCTCGACCAGCGTTTCGAAGCCGGCGCGGATCAGTTCCACGAGGCCGCCGCAGAGGACGACCTGCTCGCCGAACAGGTCGGTTTCGCATTCTTCCTTGAACGTCGTCTCGATGACGCCCGAACGTCCGCCGCCCACGCCGCAGGCGTAGGAGAGCGCGATGTCATGGGCATTGCCCGAGGCGTCGTTGTGGATGGCGATGAGGCAGGGCACGCCGCCGCCCTTCTGGTATTCGCCGCGCACCGTGTGGCCGGGGCCCTTCGGCGCGATCATGATCACGTCGATGGTCTTCTTCGGCTCGATCAGGTTGAAGTGCACGTTGAGGCCGTGGGCGAAGGCAATCGCCGCACCGTCACGGATGTTGGGGGCGATGTCGTCGCGCCAGATGTCGGCCTGGAGTTCGTCGGGCGTGGCCATCATCATCACGTCGGCCCACTTGGCGGCGTCGGCGACGGTCATCACCTTGAGGCCGTCGGCTTCCACCTTCTTGGCGGTGGGCGACCCCTTCTTGAGGCCCACGGCCAGTTCCTTGGCACCGGAATCCTTGAGGTTCAGCGCATGGGCGCGGCCCTGCGAGCCGTAGCCGATGATGGCGACCTTCTTGCCCTTGATCAGGTTCACATCCGCATCGCGGTCATAATATACGCGCATATCCCAAGCCCTTTTTGAATGGATTTCGTGGCAGCGCTTAGCGGGACGCAAGCCACAAGGCAAGGTGGTTTCAAGGCACCCCTGACCAGCGCCCGCCCGCGCAGGCGATCAGCCGAGGGGCTCAAACCGCGCCGTGAAGTGCCGCATCATCGGCGGCTCCCAGGTGATGCGGAAACCCTTGAGGGCCTTGAGCCGGGCCGCCACCTCGCCGAACGCCTCCACGATGTAGTCGGCATGAGACTGGGTGTAGACCCGCCGCGGCATGGCCAGCCGGACGAGGTCCATGGCGGCGGGCGTTTCGCTGCCGTCCGGATGGCGGCCGAACATCACCGTGCCGATCTCGCAGGAGCGGATGCCCGCCACCTCATAGAGCGCCACGGCCAGGGCCTGCCCCGGATAGTGCAGCGGCGGGATGTGCGCGAGCCAGCCCCGCGCATCCACGAACACCGCATGCCCGCCCGCCGGCTTCACCACGGGAATGCCCATGGCATCCAGCCGCTCGGAAATGTAGGCGTTGGTGCGCACCCGGTAGCGCAGGTAATCCTCGTCGATGATCTCGCTGAGGCCCTGGGCGATGGCATCGAGGTCGCGCCCCGCGAGGCCACCATAGGTCGGGAAACCTTCTGTCTGGATGAGGCGCGTGCGCGCCTTCTCGGCCAGGGCATCGTCGTTCAGTGCAAGCCAGCCCCCGATGTTGGCGAAGGCATCCTTCTTGGCGCTCATGGTCATGCCATCGGCGAGGGCGAACATGTCGCGCACGATGTCCTTGATGGCGCGGCCGCCCTGCCCTTCCTCGCGCTGCTTGATGAACCAGGCGTTCTCGGCAAAGCGGCAGCCATCGATGATGAAAGGCTTTCCGTGGCGCTTTGCCGCCGCCGCCGTAGCGCGGATGTTGGCAAGGCTGACAGGCTGGCCGCCGCCTGCATTGTTGGTGATGGTGATCATTACGCACGGCACGGCATCGCCATGCTCCTTGAGGAACGCCTCCAGCCGGATCACATCCATGTTGCCCTTGAAGGGATGGTCCAGCGCAGGCTCCCGGCCCTCGGCGATGAGGAGGTCATGGGCCTCGGCGCCTGTGCCCTCGATGTTGCCACGCGTCGTATCGAAATGCGTGTTGGAGGGAATCTTGCGGCCCTTGCCGCCGATGAGTCCGAACAGAATCGCTTCCGCAGCGCGGCCCTGATGCGTGGGGATAATGTGCCTGAAGGGCATGAGATCCCGCACCGCCGCCTCGAAGCGGAAGAACGACGGCGAACCGGCATAGCTCTCGTCACCCTTCATCACGGCGGCCCACTGCGCCGCGCTCATGGCGGACGTGCCCGAGTCGGTGAGAAGGTCGATCAGCACGTCATCGGATTTGATGGCGAAAAGATTGGAGTGCGCGGCTTTGAGAAGCGCGCGGCGTTCATCCACCGTGGTAAAACGGATAGGCTCGACGGATTTGATGCGGAAAGGTTCGATGATGGTCTTCACGAGGCTTGCTCCATTGCTTGGCCCCGCGAATTGACCGGGGCTTCAACGCCGCGGTTGCCTGCCCATGGAGAAGGCAGACCGCGCTCAGCGCCCAGTTAACGGCAGGAGTCGTATCCCAGGCGCGCGGAAGGTGCAAGGCAATGCATTATGCAGACTTGGCAATGCCGGCCAGAATAGCCATCGCCTCCTGCTCGCGCCCGACCGGCACGAACAGGTGATCATGATAGAACCCGGACACGGGATTGACGCCCATGCCCCGCGTTGCAAGCTCCGTCGCAACACGGGCGATAAAGCCGACAGCTTCCAATGACGAGTGCACATTGAGCGTAATCATCCTGGAGGGAAACTCATGCCTGACCCCATGGGCATCCGCCTCCGGCTTCAGGAGGATCAGCGTTGTACCCTCCGCCTCCTCGAATTGCATGATGGGATGAAGACCCTCGGGCATGTGTCCCTTGGCCAGCGTGGCAAAGACGTGAACGCCATCGTGGAGCGTCGCCGTCAGCGTTCGAAGCAGAATGTCGAGATTCTGTTCACCACCCATCCTGCTTCCTTCCGAAAAATGAAACTCCCTCTCCTCATTTCCCGCAGTTTTGCGCTTTGGCAAGCGGGCAAGAGACAACAGGAGGCATCAGACGTTCAGCGGGCGCGGAGGTGGGCTCTCACCCCTTCTTCAGCTTCGACCAGATGCGGTTCAACTCCGCTTCCACGTCAGCCGAGAGGGGTGGCTGGATCGAGAGTTTGCTCATGACCTCGCGGGGCGGATAGAGGCCTGGATCGTCCAGCAACTTGGCTTCCAGCAGCGGCCCGGAGCCCCACACCGTGTTGGCGTAGAGCAGCGCCTTGGTGCCCGCCGCCGCCACTTCCGGCTTGAGGAACCAGTCGATCAACGTGTGCGCGGCGTCCTGGTTCTTGGCGTTCTTCGGAATGACAAAGAGCTGGAACCACAACTCGCTGCCCTCCTTCGGCACGGTGTAGGCGATGGTGCCGGTCTGCTTCACCTTTGCCTCTTCGCGTGCCGTCAGCACGTCGCCGGAAAATCCGATGGAGGCGCAGTAGCGGCCGTTGGCAAGGCCATCCACATACTGCGCCTTGGGCACCACCTGTACGTAGTCCTTGATCTGCGAGAGCGTGGCATCAACGGCTTCGAGGTCGGTGATGCCGACGTTGCGGAAATCGCCCCCCACATAGCTGACGATGGAAGGAATGACGTCGATCGGTTCATCAATGAGCGCGATGCCGCAACTCGCCAGCGGGGCCGCGTATTTCGGATCGAGCAGGAGCGCCATGCTGTTCATGGGTGCATCCGGCGCCACACTCATGACTTTCTCCTTGTTCACGCCAAGTCCCACTGTTCCCCAGAGGTAGGGAATGGAATGGGCATTCAGCGGATCAAGCGCCTCGGTGTACATCTGCGCTGCCGTATCAAGGCGGAGCGTATTGGGAATCTTCAATCGGTCGATCTTGGTGACGGCGTCTTCCTTCTCCAGCACCTGGCGCATTTCCGCACCCGCCTGCACCATGAGGTCGTAGGCCGCGGTGCCCGCCATCAGCAGTGCTTTCGTTTCGGATGAACTCGTGTAGGTGTCCTGGATCACGCGCATGTTGGTGGATTGCTCGAAGCCCGCCAGCGCCGCCGGATCGACGATTCCTTCCGCCGTCAGGATGCGAAGCGTTGCCACGGGCTGCTTGCTGCCGAACTGGGCCGCACGCAGGATGTTGTGCAGCATGGTGGGCGTCAGAAGCCCTGTGACCTTGATGCCATTCTCCGCCTGGAATCCTTCGACGGCGGCAAGCGTGGCCGGACCGAAAATACCATCGACAGGTCCCGGCGCGCCGCCCAGCGACTTCAATGCGTCCTGCGCCTGCCGCACTTCGTCCTTGCCGACCATGATCTGCTGGCCGGGGGCCGAACCGGTGGACCAGCCCTCCTTCACCCACACCGCTCCGAAGAGCGAGCGCAGCAATTGTTCAGGCGAGGGACTGGCGCCCTGCCAGTTCACGGCCGCCAGGTGATTGGCGATGGCGCCCACCGTTGCTGCATCGAGCGTGCGGTTGGGGTTGCCCGGCGGCAGGTAAGCGAGCCGCGTGAGCAGCCGCTGCACCGTTGCCAGTTCCTGCGGCGTGATGGTGCCGAGCGAGGCGAGCGAGGTGCCGCTCAGGTCTTCGGCCTGCGAGCGCCCGGGGATAATGCCCTGCGCCAGCGCGGGCGTTGCCGTCGCCGTGAATATACCGAGAAGGGCCGCACCTGCGAGAAGGGTTGCGCGTGTCATGTTGAAGTCTCCGCTGTCTGTGTTGTGAGAGAAAAGTGAAGGCGTGGAAAATCAGGGCAGCGCGCGCGCCACCCGGAAGCCGATGGTCTTGCTGGCACGCTTGGCATCCTCGAAACCGCGGGCGGGCGTTGCCGAAAGCAGCGCACGACTGGACCACGAGCCGCCACGCAGGAGATGCTTGCGGCAATCGCGCTCGCTGTCCTTCACCTTGTAGGTGAAGCCCGGCGTCCAGCAGTCGGACACCCACTCCCAGACATTGCCGCGCATGTCGTGCAGGCCGAGCGCATTGGCCTTGAGCGAGCCGACCGGCGCCGTTGTGGGGAAGCCATCGGCACAAGCCGCTTCCTGCGCGGCACCCGGTGCCGCGATGTAATTGCCCGACTGGCACACGGTTTGTGCATCGATGAGGGGAATGCCGGTGGCCGGTGTGACGCCGCCCCCCGCTTCCGCGAAATCCCATTCGCTGGCGGACGGCAGGCGGTAGGCCGTGCCTGTCACCTGCGAAAGCCAGGCGATGTATTGCGCATTGGCCTCATCGAAGGAAACGTTGATCACAGGCCGCGTATTGCGGCCCCAACCCTCATCGCCGGGCTGCGCCGTGCAGCCGCCACCCGCCATGCAGCGCGCCCAGTCGTCGAAGGTGATCTCATAGCGGCCGATGGCGAAAGCCTGCAGCGGCGGTGCATCCGCCGGGCGCCGCACCCGCGCCAGTTGCTCGGCGGGCAATCCGGTGGGTGGCACGACGACAATGAGGTCCGGGCAATTCTCGCAATCGCGGAACACCTGGCCCTGCACCAGCGGCGTCTGCGGTTTGACCGGTGGCGTTTCGGCGGGCGGCGGTGTGACAGCAACGGCAACCTGCGCCGGAGCTTCCACTGCTGGCGCTGCATCAGGCTGCGGCACGGCTTGCGGCTGCAGCGCGGTTGTGGCCGCAGGTGCATTCTCCGTGACGGTCACATCCTGGTTCGCGGGCGTTGCTCCCACGATCACCGTGCTGGGAAAAGGCACGGCCTCCGCCACGGGCGGTGATGTCGGGGCTGGTGCAGGCGCAGCCTCCGCCGTATCGAGCGGCGCGGAGGTGACTTCCACGGGCGGTGGCGGAACGGCACCGGCAGGCGCCGGTTCGGGTTCGATCACGGGTGGAGGTGCAGGCACGGGTGCCGCCGCAACAGGTTCAGCGTCCGCAACGGCGGGCGCGGGTTGAGCTTCTGGCTCTGGCGTAACGGGTTCTGCCGTGACCGGTTCTGGCGTGACGGATTCTTCCGCCACCACAGGTGCCTCCGACGTGCTCGCATCATCAACCGGCGCGACGGGCGACGGCGGCGGAGAATTTTCTGCCACGGCGGCGGGCTGCGCAGGAACAGCGGCTGGCGCGGGTGGTGCTTCGGCAACCGGGGCCGGAGCGGCAGGCGCAGGGGCTGGAGCACTCTTCTGCGACGGGAACGCCGCCTGCATCAATGTGCCGATGCGGTTGAAATCCTGCCCGATCAGGAAGGCTGTGCCTGCTGCCGTCCCCAGCAGCAGCGCAAACACGACCATGCCGAGGCGGAAGCGCTTGCGCTTGGCACGCCGCGCCTGCAGCCGCGTCATCTTGGGTTGCGGTGCATTGGGCACAACGCCGAAGCGGGCCTTGTAATCCTGTGATGATTTGGGTGGTGTTTTCGGTAGAGGCGATTGCGACATGTACCCGCTCAGTCCGCCGCGTCGCCGCGCAGCGAATACTTACGTGATGATGCCGTCCCGGGGTGAACTCTCGGGGCCACAA
This sequence comes from Hyphomicrobiales bacterium, assembly GCA_016710435.1. NCBI lineage: Bacteria > Pseudomonadati > Pseudomonadota > Alphaproteobacteria > Hyphomicrobiales > Hyphomicrobiales bacterium. The sequence goes on from JADJVV010000001.1 coordinate 101,917, forward strand.
TGCGGCACAAGTGTGACCGCGGCCTCCTCGGGGACACAAATGCTAGCCGGACATGCTTAACGAAAGCTGAAGCAGCGCGTTCAGTCGCTGAAGGCGGCGTTCCACAAGAGGCGCAATCCGAGCGCGCCGAGGAACAAGCCAGTCACGCGGTCGATCCACGTCTTGGCGCGGAGATAGAAATTGCGCACCGGGCCTGAGCCGAAGAACAGCGCCACCACGGAATACCACCACACTTCATTGAGCGACACGATGGCAAGCAGCGCCAGCAACATCCACAGCGGCGGATTTGCGGGCAGCATGGCGATGAAGATCGAACCGAAAAACACCATGACCTTGGGATTGCTCAGTTGCACCAGGAGGCCGCGCACAAACGGATTGCCCTGCTCGGCAGCATCGTCGAGCTTCAACGGAACTTTCGCGTGCACGAAGATCTGATAGGCGATCCACAACAGGAACAGGGCGCCAGCAAATTTCATCACGAGGAACAGCACAGGCACGGCGTGGAACAGCGCGTTGAGACCGAACAGCGCAGCCCCCGCCCAGATCACCGTGCCGGCACCCAGGCCCAGCGCCACCTTCACGCCATCAAGCCGCGACCGTGCGACGGCGGTGCGCGCCGTGATGAGGAAGGACGGCCCCGGTGATATCACCGCCAGCAATTGCACAAGGCCAATGGAGGCGAGAGTGAGGATGTCGGCGCTGGTGATCGTCATGGCCAGCGCATGCCACGGCTGCAACACGCGGGAAAGGAAAAACCGGCGTTGTTGCCATCCCGCGCGTGGGTGATAACGTCGCTGCAAAGGACAGGTGGACATGACGCCAGAAGACCGCATCGACAAACTCGGCCTTGCCCTGCCCCCGCCTGCGGCAGCGGTTGCGAACTATGTGCCGTGGGCCATCACGGGCAATCTCGTCATGACCTCGGGCAACCTGCCATGGCGAGATGGCAAGCTCGTCTATGTCGGCAAGATCGGTCGTGAACTCACGGGGGAACAAGGATATCTGTCCTGCCAGCTCTCCTGCCTCAATGCCATTGCGCAACTGCGGGACGCGCTTGGTACCCTGTCGAAGGTCAAGCGCATCGTGCGGCTGGAAGGCACCATGGGCGTGGACGAAAATTTCAAGGACCACCCCAAATGTCTGAACGGAGCCTCTGACCTCATCAACACCGTTTTTGAGGAGCGCGGGCAGCATACGCGGATGATTTACACCAATCCGGTGATGCCGCTGGATTGCACCTCGCTGGTGGTTCTCTACGCGGAGATCGAAACATGATGGACGACCTGCGCAAGGCCGAAATGGAAAAGGCCATGGAAGGGAACGGCATGGTGGGCCAGCGCCTCCTCTCCGAAACGGATGCCGTGCGCGTCTGGCGGATCGAGCTCCGGCCGGGAGAGCGCGTCGGCTTCCACAAGCACGTGCTGAACTATTTCTGGACAGCGACGAGTGGTGGCAAGTCGCGCTCACACCATGCCGATGGCCGCGTGGCCGACACCGAATATGTACTCGGCACCACGCGCCATTACAGTTTCGGCAAGGGCGAGAGCATGGTGCATGACCTTGAGAATATCGGCGACACGGTGCTGAGCTTCACCACTGTCGAACTCAAGATCGGCAGTGCCAATGCCCCACTACCTCTGCCCCTCAAGCCGGAGAACGGCTGATCCCAATCAACCCTGCCCGATGGCCTTGCGGAACAACTTCACCGTTTCCGCCATTCCGAACGTGAGCGCATCCGATGTGATGGCATGGCCGATTGAGACTTCTTCCAGGTTGGGCAATGCCGTCACAAGGCGTGGCAGGTTTTCGCGCGTGAGATCGTGCCCCGCATTGAGGCCGACGCCCGCTGAAGCCGCGGCCTTGCCCGTCGCCACGACCTTGTCAAAGGCCGGGCGCATCGCAGCTTCCGTCAACGCGCCGCCATAGGGGCCTGTATAGATTTCCACACGGTCCGCCCCTACGGCCTTCGCCTTGGCGGGTGCGGCGGGATCAGGATCGACAAACAGCGACACCCGGAAGCCCGATCGGTGCAGCCGCGCGATGATGCCGCTCAGCCGCGCGCCGTCCCGGTCGAAGTCCCAACCATGATCCGACGTGGCCTGCGATGGATCGTCGGGCACAAGCGTCACCTGCTCGGGCTTCTCCATTTCGCACAGGGCGAGGAAGCGCTCGTCCGGATAACCCTCGATGTTGAACTCCCGGCCCGGCCAATCCTTCAGCAACATCTGCCGCAAAACAGTGACGTCGCTTCGCCGGATGTGGCGCTCGTCCGGACGCGGATGAACCGTGATGCCGTGCGCGCCTGCTTCCAGCGCCACCCGCGACAGACCTTCCACGGAAGGCCACGGCAGGTCGCGGCGGTTGCGCAGGAAGGCAATGGCATTGACGTTCACGGACAACTGGCAGGGCAAGGCAAATCTCCTTTTCACTCCTCCGGTTAGCGCCAAAGCGGCTTATTCATAACTGCCGGATTGCGGAAATTTTGCCAGTCCACTTTCAACATCATCCGTGACGCTGGACCGTTTTGGTTTTTTTGCCTTAGCATGGCACGGGGGCTGAAGATCGAGGGACGTTTCACATGCGCGCTGCCGCACTTGCTGCATTTGCTTTCATCACATCCTGGACCATGGCAGCCAACGCCCAGCAGGCGCTGGAATATGACTACACCTCGAACGCCCAATGGCTGATGGCGCAGCAATACATCGGCCCCTCCTTCGATGCTTGCATCGCCCGCAGGACCAGCGCCGACAATGGCCAGACTCTGACACTCGGACGTTCCATCACGGGAGATGATTTCATCCTCGTCCACAACATCGGCGCGTTGATCGCCGCGGGCGAAGCCAAGGCCAAGGGCAAGGTCTGGATCAACGGCAAGACGCCCTATGATTTCTCCGACATGCAGATCTTCGACTCGGTGATGAACGCCGGACAGAAATATGTGACGATCTATCTGGCCAACGGCTTCATCAACCAGTTCGCCAAGGCCAACTCTGTCGACATCGAATTCAGCAGCGGCCGCAGCAGCCATTCCTTGCGCGGCTCCAGCAACATCATCTCCAGGCTCGATGCCTGCATTGATCAGGGCCTGGCGACCGAGCGTGGCAGCGCGGCACCCGCCTTCGCGCCACCTGCGGGATGGGCCCTGGCAACACCGGCGGAAGGCAACGGCACGCGCCTCATCTCCATCGAATTGCCGCTGATGGCGGGAATGCCCACGAACACGAAACTCTACATGGGGATCATCGACACCGGCAGCGGCCGCTTCGAATTGCGCCTGCGCAACGATCCCGCAACACTTGCCACGCGCATCGACCTCAACGCCAGCGATGCGCGGCGCGTGGCCGCCAGCGTCGGCCTGCGCGGACAGACTCCATTCACCACCCTCGCCGCCCTGCAAGGCAGCAACACCGACATCCTCGATATCCTGCCGGCCGATCTCGCGAAACTCGGTGGCAGCGGCTTCCTGCATCTTGAATCGCTCGATCCCGCCAATGCCTACAAGATCGATATTCCATTTCTCGGCGACATCGCTTCGGGGCCTGCCGCAATGATGCAGGACACAACGCCCAAGCCGCTCTCCCTCGATGCGCTGGTGGGCAAATATTACGTGCGCGGGCGCAATCCCAACGGAAATACCTATTATGGGGATGCAGAGGCCATGCTTGAAAATGGCGCGCTTCGCATCAACTGGTCCTGGCGCAACGGCAAGAGCGACACGGGACAGGCCAACCTCGTTTCCAACGTGCTCACCGCACTTGTGCCGGGCTTCAACGATCCCGTGCTCTACACCATCGGCAAGGATCACGTGTGGCGCGGAACATGGGACAAGGGCCGCGCCACAGAGTTTCTCGTTCCACGGCAATAGCGGCCTCTCTCTCGCCCGCTGCTGGCGGAGTTCACGTGCGCCTCGACCTCCGATTGCTTACGGCGCAGGCCGTGACTGCGTAGAGTCACGCCCGGCTGGGGGCGTTGCAATTGGAGGGAACGATGCAACGCTTGGATCGGAACTACATTTTGCTGGGGCTTGCCTGGGTTATCGTGGGCATGATCTTTGGCACCTGGCTGGGTGCCAGCAACCACATGAACTATGGCAACTCGCACGCCCATATCAACCTGCTGGGCTTCGTCACCTCGGTGCTGTTCGGCCTGCTGCACTTTGCCTACCCTGCCCTGCGGCTCTCGCGCGTGGCCGTGGCGCAATTCGTGATATATGAGATCGGCATCCTTATTCTGATCATAGGCAAGGTGATGGTGGATGGCGGGCAGGAAACGCTGCTGCTCCCCATTGGCGCGTTGATCACCATCATCGGCGCGGGGCTCATGCTGGTCATGTTCGCCCGCCACACCGCCAACACCGCCTGACGGTCTCATTGTCATCCCATCGGCTTCGGCCTAGCGTCCCCGTCACAAAAATGACGGGGATTTTTTCTGAACTCGGCCCAGACAGGAGAATCAGCATGACCGTCCGGACACTGACAAAGGCATTTCTCGTCGCGGCCGCTACGGCATTGAGCGCACCCGCGCTGCACGCCGAGCCGGTGTTGATCACCCTCCTGGGGGTGGGCGACATCTATAACTTCGAGGGCGGCAAGACGCGGGGCGGTCTCGCCCGCCTCAACGCCGTGGCCCGGGTGGAGCGCGCCGCCAATCCCAACATGCTCTACCTCTTCGATGGCGACATGCTTTCGCCGTCCCTGCTCTCTGGCCTGGACAAGGGCGACAACATGATCGAACTCACCAACATCGTGCCGTTCGATCTGGCGGTGCCCGGCAACCATGAATTCGATTTCGGACCCGACGTTTTCGCCGCGGCGATGAAGAAGTCGAAATATCCCTGGGCCGCCATCAACATCACTGGCGCCGATGGAAAGCCCATGGCGGGCCTTGCCGGCGTCACCATGAAGGAGATCGCGGGCGTGAAGCTGGCGCTGATCCCCGTGGCGCAGGATACCTCGCCACAGGTGGCGACGACGGGCGACCTCACCTTCGGCCCCACCGCCGACAGCGCCATCGCCGCCGCACAGGAAGCGCGCAAGAATGGTGCCGACATCATCGTGGGCATCGTGCAGGCGCCCCATTCCGACGACCAGAAGATGCTCGCCTCCAAGGCCTTCGACGTGATCCTCTCCGGCGATGACCATGATCTCGTGGTGCAATACAACGGCATCACCGCCTATGTGGATACATCGACGGAAGCCAACTACCTCGTGCCGGTCGACCTTCTCGTCGATGTGCAGGAGAAGGACGGCAAGCGTACGGTGAAATGGGAGCCCAACTTCCGCTTCATCGACACCACCAGCGTGACGCCCGACGCCGAGACGCAGAAGCGCGTGGACGCCTTCAAGGCCGAACTCGACAAGGAATTGAACGTCGTCATCGGCAAGACTGAGGGACCGCTCGATTCACGCCGCAACGTGGTGCGCACGCAGGAAGCGGCGATTGGCAACCTCATCGCCGATGCGATGCGCGACGCCGTGGGCGCGCAGATCGCCATCACCAATGGTGGCGGCATTCGCGCCGACAAGGAATATGCCGCCGGAAGCGAGATCACCCGCAAGGACATCCTCACCGAACTGCCCTTCGGCAATGTGACCGTGCTCACAGAAGTGACGGGCCAGCAGGTGTGGGACGGGCTGGAGAATGGCTTCTCCAAGATCGAGGATGGCGCGGGCCGCTTTCCGCAGGTCTCCGGCATGAAGGTGGTGGCCGACAAGGCGAAGCCCGCCGGCAGCCGCGTCGTCTCAGTGGAGATCGACGGCAAGCCGCTGGATCCCAAGGCCACCTATACCCTCGCCACCAACGACTACATGCTCACCGGCGGCGATGGCTACACCTCCTTCGCCGGTGGCAAGGTGACGGTGGACGCCCGCGGCGGCAAACTCATCGCCAACGACGTGATGGTGCTGGTGAAGAAACTTGGCACCGTGACGAGCAAGGTTGAAGGACGGATCGTGGTGAAATGAAAGAGATCGCTCGGGCGGGGGCACGGGCACTGGTCGGACTGGCGCTCTGGCTTGCAATTGGGCAGGCATGCGCAGGCCCGCGCAACCCCGACTATTCGCCTCCGCGCATGGTGCAGGTTCTCGGCTACAATGGTCACATGATGGAACCGTTCCTCACGCGCGACGGGCGGCTGCTCTTCTTCAACAACCGCAATGATCCGTCGGACCAGACAGACCTTCATGTGGCACAGCGGATGGACGACACGTCCTTCCGCTATCTCGGCCCGCTCATGGGGGCCAACAGTGCGGAACTGGATGGCGTTGCCAGCCTCGATACCCGCGGCAACTTCTACTTCGTCTCGGCGCGGGATTATGCCAGCACCGGAAATACATTGTGGGCAGGCCGTTTCACCGGCGCCGGAGTGGTGGAGGTGCATCCCCTCGTCACCGACTTCACGCCGAAGAGACTGCTGCGCCTGAACATCGACCTTGAGATCAGCGCCGATGGCGAAACGTTGTATGTCGCCGAAAACCGGTGGAACCTGCTGCGCGGCGTGCCCGCAACATCAGACATCACCATGGCGCGAAGGGATGGCGCACGCTTCATCCGGCTCCCCAACGCGGACGCGATGATGAGCAACATCAACACCAACAAACTTGAATTCGCTCCCGCCACATCGCGGGATGGTTTGACATTGTACTTCACCCGCCTCGACATGAAGGCGCTCCTGAAGAAGCGGCCCGGCGCCTTCGCGATCCTGCGCGCCACGCGGCCCGACACGTCATCCCCCTGGGGCATCCCCCAACCGGTCTCGGTCGTGACCGGCCAGACCGAAGGACCGTCCGTGACGCCCGACGGATGCGGCCTCTACTTCCATCGCAAGGATGGCGAGATCTTCCATCTCTACTTCACGCGTGACAGGGCCTGTGCGCCGCAATGAGGGAGAGAGGCCCGCGAGCCTCCCTCCGTTTTGCATGCCGGGAAGTGCCTACATCCGGCCGGTCTGCTTCATGGGCTTCAACTCTTTGCCTGGCATGGTGTCCTTGGGATAGTAGACCGCGCACAGGTGTTTCTTGCCCTTGCCCTTGGCTTTCGCGACTGCAGCGCCAACCGGCGCGACCTGGGCAAGCAGCGCGCCGCCGCCGCCACCCGAACAGCTCACCACCTGGGCACAGGTCTTGTCGCCCATCCAGTATGGCTTCTTGTTCTTGCGCAGCACCGTCTCGCAGCAATGCACCGTGGCGGATTTGCTGGAAGTGCCGCAGCGCGCCAGTGCGTCCGTCACCGAACCGGCCTGAACTGGCGCGGCGGCGAAGGCAAGACTGCAGAGCCCCGCGGCAAGCGGGATGGAGAGATATTTGAATGACATCTGGTGTCTCCGAAAACGTTCGTGCGTAAAGCACCCCTCACCTCTTCAGGTGGGATGCGCGTATCGCGTGCACAAGCGTGCGGATGCACACCCACGGCGTTTCGCCGCAGGGCGTGCGCTTCTGTCATCTCAGCCCTTCATGGACTCCGGCCCGCGCAGGATGGCGGCGACGCCGGTGCGGGAAACCTCGACGAGGCCGAGCGGTACCATGAGCGAGATGAACTGGTCCACCTTGTCGGGCTTGCCCGTGAGTTCGAACACGAACGAATCCGTCGAGGCATCGACAACGCGGGCGCGGAAGGCGTCCGCGAGGCGGAGCGCTTCCACGCGCTTGTCACCCTTGCCCGCCACCTTCACCATGGCGAGCTCGCGCGCCAGGTAGTTTCCGGCAACCGTGAGGTCGGCCACCGAATGCACCGGAACCATGCGTTCCAGCTGGTTGCGGATCTGCGCGATGACCGACGGCGTGCCCGTCGTCACGATGGTGAAGCGCGAGACATGCTTCTCGTGCTCCGTCTCCGAGACCGTGAGCGAGTCGATGTTGTAGCCGCGGCCCGCAAACAGGCCGATGATGCGCGCAAGCACACCCGGCTGGTTGTCGGCGATGACGGCGAGCGTGTGGGTTTCCGGCTCCTGCTTCTTGTCATCGAGGAAGTAGGCGGAACCCGTGGCGGCGAGATGTGCTGCGTTCATTGTCGTTCTCCTCACACCAGCTGCTTGCCTTTGGCGTCGATCACGTTGCCGACCTCTTCGTCCTTGATCTCGAAGCCGAGGATCATCTCGTTGTGTGCCTTGCCCGACGGGATCATGGGGAAGCAGTTGGCGAGATTGGCCACGCGGCAATCAAACAGCACCGGGCCTTTCACCGCGATCATTTCCTTGATGGCGTCATCGAGATCGCCGGGCTTCTCGCAGCGGATGCCGGTGCCGCCATAGGCCTCCGCAAGCTTCACGAAATCCGGGAGCGACTCCATGTAGCTTTCCGAGAGGCGGTTGCCGTGCAGCAACTGCTGCCACTGCCGCACCATGCCCATGTACTGGTTGTTGAGGATGAATACCTTGATGGGCAGGCCGTGCTGGATGGCTGTGCTCATCTCCTGCATGTTCATGAGAACGGACGCGTCGCCCGCCACGCAGATGCACAGCGATTTCGGATGCGCCGCCTGCATGCCCACCGCCGCCGGCAGGCCATACCCCATGGTGCCGAGGCCACCGGACGTCATCCAGCGGTTCGGCTCCTCGAACTTGTAGAACTGGGCCGCCCACATCTGGTGCTGGCCCACCTCGGTGGAGATGTAGCAGTCCATGTCCTTGGTGAGGGCATAGAGGCGTTCGATCGCATATTGCGGCATGATCACGTCCTTGTTGGGCGTGTACTGCAGGCAATCGACGCCCTTCCACTTGGCGATCTGCGCCTTCCAATCCTTGAGCGCGGCTGCATCGAGCTTCAGCGAACGCGACTTCCACAGGCGGATCATGTCTTCCAGCGCATGGGCCACGTCGCCCACCACCGGAATGTCGACCTTCACTGTCTTGTTGATGGAGGATGGGTCGATGTCGATGTGGATTTTCTTGGAGAAGGGCGCGAAGGCATCGAGGCGGCCGGTGATGCGGTCGTCGAAGCGCGCACCCACGCACACCATCACGTCGCAATCATGCATGGCCATGTTGGCCTCGTAAGTGCCGTGCATGCCCAGCATGCCCAGCCATTCCTTGCCGCTCGCCGGATAGGCACCGAGGCCCATGAGCGTGGAGGTGATGGGAATGCCCGTCATCGCCACGAACTCGCGCAGCAGCTTGGAGGCCGTCGGGCCGGAGTTGATGACGCCGCCGCCCGTGTAGAACAATGGCCTCTTCGCCGTCGCCAGCAAATCGATGGCGGCGCGGATGGCATTCTGGTCCGGCTTCACGCGCGGCGCATAGGTGCGCGACACGACGCCCTGCGGACCCACATACTTGCCCTTGGCGAACTGCACGTCCTTCGGAATGTCGACCACCACCGGACCGGGGCGGCCCGTTCGCGCCACATAGAAGGCCTCATGGATGGTGCGGGCCAGATCGTTCACGTCCTTCACCAGCCAATTGTGCTTGGTGCAGGGCCGCGTGATGCCCACCGTGTCGCATTCCTGGAAGGCGTCATTGCCGATGAGATGCGTCGGCACCTGGCCGGTGAGGCAGACCATGGGAATGGAGTCGAGCAACGCATCGGTGAGGCCGGTCACGCAATTGGTGGCGCCGGGGCCGGAGGTGGCGAGCACCACGCCGACCTTTCCGGTGGAGCGCGCATAGCCTTCCGCCGCGTGGGTGGCGCCCTGCTCGTGCCGCACAAGGATGTGCTTCACCTTGTCCTGCTGGAAGAATTCGTCGTAGATCGGCAGAACCGCGCCACCGGGATAGCCGAACACCGTGGCGACCCCCTGGTCGGCCAGCGCCTTCAGCACGATCTCCGCGCCCGACATCAATTCCCCGTTCGTTGTGCCAGCCATCTTGTCCTCACTCTCGCAATGCGTCTCTAGAAGCAAATTTCCCAATAAAAAAGGCCCCCTCTGGGAGCCTGTTTACCGCGCAGCACCGAAACTCCGGCAGGGTTAACCCTGCCCGGCGCTACGCGGTCCTACGACGATAAGAATGCGGTTCATGCTGTGCCTTCTATGGTGCACTGCGGGTGAGGTCAAGTCCCCCCGCCGCCCTGCCTCCGCTGCATGACGCCACAGGGCCAGGCGCAGGGCTAGGTAAGATTGCATTAACCATAATTCCCCTAGCGTGCCGTCCGGCAGGGGCATTCCATTTCGGAAGTGTGTCAGGGGCGATTGAGATGATTTCTGGACGTATTTTGGCTTGCGCGGCACTCGTTGTGCTTCCGGCAATGGCAGGGATTGCACAGGCTGCAGGTGGAGCGGGCGAGCTGGTGCAGAGCACCGGCAAGGTGCTGCTCAGCACCGGCCACGGCTTCGCACCCGTTGCTGTCCACCAACCGATCGGCATCGGAAGCCGCATCCTCGTCGCTGACGCGGCCAGCGCCGTCATCGCCTTCCCCTCCTGCACGCTGACACTGGCACCCGGCAAGGTGCACGTGATTGCGCCGCAACCCTGTGATGCCGCAACCGATCCCGCCAGGGCCCACATCGTGCCCACGGCCGCCACATCAGCACCCGGAATCGACTTCGCCGCCATGCAGGCGGAACTGCATCGCATGCGCGCCAGCCTTGCCGCCCGTCTCGAAGTCGTCCGTACCCAGAATGATCCCGTCCTCAACCAATGCCTCGCCGATCACCTGGCTGAACTCAAGTTGCTGAACGGCGCCTATGATCGCGCCTTCGCGAATTACGCCGGGGAGGGAGATGTCGCCGAGGCTGGGCCGCAAATGCAGGCCGCCGCACAGCGGGCAAACGATTCCATGGCCGGCGCCGACGCCTGCGAAGGCGTATCCGTCGACCTCCGTCAGACCAGCATCGAGTCCGACGCGCAAGTGACAGGAAGCCTGCCGCCGCCGCCCGGGGCGCCGCTTTCGACGGAACCGCTGGCGAGCAACGCCGCCCTCCTCTCCACGGCTGGCACCGTGGTCGCCGTCGGCATCGGCGTCATGCTGGTGAAAGCCGCCGACAAGGACCGCCCCGTCAGCGCCCCCTGATAACAGGCGTTTGGTTACGCTCTTTCGGCTGCGATCACCTTGGTGAGGCTTCCCGCTGTTGGATAGAGCGGAATGAGGCAGGCTTGCAGGGCGTGGTAGATGTCCGGCTTGCCGGTGAAGAAGCCGCGCTTCGGCTTCAAGTCTTCGCCCAGTTCCGGGAACCAGCCGCCATGGGCGTGGTCGATGAAGTGCGTGGCGGAAAAGCCCCAGATGCGGCGGTACCAATCCTCGAAATAGGGGTTGCCCGTCTGCACCGCGAGCCAATGCGCAGCACCAATCCCCTCCGCTGCGGGCCACCACAGTTTCTGGCGCAGGCGCGGACGGTTGTCCCATTCCAGCGTATAGAAGAAGCCGCCCTTCTCATGGTCCCAGCCGAAAGTCACGGCATTGCGGAACAGGCGCTCCGCCGCACCCGGAAGCCACGCCTCCTGCCGCCCGCCCAGTTCCCACAGTTGCAACAGCAGCCGTGCCCATTCCAGCCAGTGCCCGGGCGTTGAGCCTGCGGGCCGGAAAATCTCCGAGCCGCGGTAGTCGTTGTCGAGCGCCCAGTTCACATTGAAATGTTCTGCCACGCGGTAATCAAGAGCGGCGGCGTGTTTCCCGATGATGAACGCCGCGATGCTCCCCGCCTTGCGCAGATACGCGCGCTCCCCCGTGGCCTCGAAGGCCGCCATCAGCGCCTCGGTGAGGTGCATGTTGGAGTTCTGCCCGCGATAGTCCGAGAGCTTCGACCAGTCGCGCCCATATTCCTCCGAGGTGACGCCGGGATCGGCCTCCCAGAAGCGCTGTTCCAGCACCTCCGTTACGTCTGCGATCACCTTGTCGGCCATGGGATGGCCGATGCACTTGGCACTCGACGCCGCCAGCAGCACGAAGGCATGGCCATAGGCCTGCTTGCTGTCATCGATGACGCGGGTGTCATCCAGCGACCAGAAATAACCGCCATGCCTGGCGTCGCGATGCGCCCGCCAGATGTAGTCCATGCCATGATCGACAACCGCCGCAGCGCCGGGGCGCCCCAGCAGGTGCGCAATGGCGAAGCAATGCACCATGCGGGTCGTCGCATGAAGTTGCCGCACCGTGCCGAAGGGGCGGCCATCATCATAGAGGTCGAAGAAACCGCCCGCCGGGTTGAGGCTCGCATACTGGAAGGTGTCGAACAGCCGGTCCGCCTGCTGCAGGAGCCAATGCCGGTGATAGGGAGATGTACGCCAGGGGGTCATGCAAGGCCTCGGGTTGACATGCAGCGCCACCCTACCCGAGAGCCTGAGCCGTGTGCCAGCCCTTCATCTGCCCGCGCCACCACGTCATCTGGCGCTTGATGTAGTGGCGGGTGGCTGTCTTGGCGTCGCGCACCGCATCGTCGCGTGAAATTTCGCCGCGCAGATGAGCCAGCAATTGCGGCACGCCGATCGCCTTCATCACGGGGCGGCTCGGCTCGAACGGTGGCAGCGCCTCCACTTCATCCAGCGCGCCCTGCTCCATCATCATGTCGAAGCGCCGTTCGGCGCGCTCGTAAAGTTGTTCGCGCGGCACATCAACGAAGTGCCGTTCCACCTTGATTTGATTCAGGAAAGCGTTGCGCTCGCCCTCCGCCTGCCAGTCCGCCAGGGAACGCCCCGTGCCCTCCATCACTTCGAGCGCGCGAATGATCCGCTGCCGGTCTCCCGTGGCAAGGCGCGCTGCCATGATGGGATCACGCAGGCGCAATGCGGCATGCAGGTCGCCGCCGTAGCTCCGCCACGTCTCGCGGATGTCCGCCGGGATTGCCGCAATGCGCGACAATCCATTTTCCAGCGCCATGAAATAGAGCCCCGTGCCGCCGCAGATGATGGGCACCTGCTCCGCCTGCCACGCTACAGTGATGGCAGCCGTGGCATCGCCAAGCCAGCGCCCGGCGGAATAATCATCCCCACCACTCACATGGCCATACAGGTGATGTGATGCCTGCGCCTCTTCCTCCGCCGAGGGCCGTGCCGAGAGAATGCGCAGTTCGCGATACACCTGCATCGAATCCGCGTTGATGATGACGCCGTTCCGCTCCCGCGCCAGCCTCAGCGCCAAAGCCGACTTGCCGCTGGCGGTGGGGCCTGCGATAAGCAGCGCGGACTTGTGAAAGGTTGCGGGCATTGATGGATTCCGTCCTCGTTCTTATGGCAGCACCGGGGTCGGGCGCAATCACGTCAGCGGTGGTGGAGTCGCTCCGCGATCATGGCGGCGGCGAGCCTCACTGGCTTTCGCCCGGTGACGCGCTGGAGGTGGATGCCTTCGAACGGGTGCCTGAATTCCTCGTCGGCCTCCGCAAACAGGCCATCGATGCCGCCACTGTCTCGATCCACAACCGCCGCAAGCGCCTTCTCGTGGCCGACATGGATTCGACCATGATCCACCAGGAATGCATCGACGAACTGGGCGTGATGGCAGGCGTGGGCGAACGCATCGCCGCGATCACCGCCAAGGCCATGCGCGGCGAACTGGATTTCGAGGGCGCGCTCACGGAACGCGTCGGGTTGCTCAAGGGCTTGCCCGCGGGAATCATCGACACCCTCATCCGCGACCGCATCACCTTCATGCCGGGCGGCACGACGCTGCTGGCCACGATGAAGGCCAACGGCGCCTACACCGCCCTCATCTCCGGCGGTTTCACCGCATTCACCGCCCATGTGGCAAAGACGCTGGGTTTCGACGAGCACCGTGCCAACACGCTGCTGATGGAAAACGGCAAGCTCACCGGCACCGTTGCCCGCCCCATCCTCGGCCAGCAGGCGAAGGTGGATGGCCTCAAGGAACTGGCCCGCAAGCACGGACTCGAGTCGTCCGACTGCATCGCCGTGGGTGACGGCGCCAACGACCTCGCCATGCTGGCGGAAGCGGGCTTGGGCGTGGCATTGCATGCGAAGCCCCATGTTCAGGAATCGAGCCTCATCCGCATCAACCACGCCGACCTGACGGCGCTTCTCTACCTGCAAGGCTACAGGCGCACGCAGTTCGTGGCGGGAGCCGCCTGACCTCTCGCGTTCGCACTTCGTGCCCATGTCATGAACTTGCCGTAACGCTTGCGGCGGATTTCCGGCGGCGCAACGCGCCACGCTCCCGGATTGTGTTTTCAATTCGTCCGTTCGCTGCGGCATAAGGCTTGCGACATGAACGGCATTTAACTCAAACCCGGCGCGACACAGGCGTAGCTTCAACGTCACCGGGCAATTCCGCCCGGCGCAATGGAGGACGCCATGAGCGACCATCATTCACAACCCCCGGCCCAGAAGCCGGACCCCAGGAAGACCACGGCGCACAAGCGCGAGAAACCGTTGGCCACCAAGCCTGCGAGTCCCCCTGCTCACGGCCGCTGAGGCCGTGACGGACTAACCAAACGCCCCCCGCTCTGGACGGCCGTGATGACGGCCGCCGCCGCCCTCTGCCAGGCACGAAACATTTCAACATTCGATCTGGAGTTACCCAAATGAAAACCCGTGTTTTCATGGCGGGCCTGCTTGCGCTCGCCGCACTGGCACCCCCCGCCTTTGCCCTCACCGTGCAGAATGACGACATGTCTGCCTATACGGTTGCCGTGAAGCCCAAGACCGGCGCCGGCACACAGGTAGAGGTCAAGTCCAAGGCCACCGCCGATGTCGCCTGTGACAAGGGCTGCACCCTGACACTCAGCGGCAAGAGCCTCGCCGTCGATGCCAAGACGGCCAAGGTCCTCATCAAATCCGGCCACCTCGTCGCCGGCTGATCTGAACTCAGCTCACTTTCATCAACACGATCCATTTCCTCAACAGGAGAGAACCATGAACATCATCCGCATCGCCTCGATCGCCGCCGCCCTTGCCCTCGCCACGGGTGCGGCCAGCGCCGCCTCCCTCGTCAATGCCGACAAGGCGCCCTACCGCATCAACTACATGCCGGCCCACGGCAAGCTGAAGCATATCACCCTCGCCGCCGGCCATGAGGCCAAGATCAACTGCATGAAGGGCGGCATGCTCTCCATGGGCAAGCTCAGCGAGCAGTGCGATGCCAAGACCCAGAAGATCACCATCCGCGGCGGCAAGTTCGTGATCTGATGCCGTAACGGCGTCGGGACCAGGGCTGCTACGTGCAATGTCCCAGCCCGCGGTACCGCATGGTGGCTCCGCTGCGTTCCCCTCGGCGCGGCGGAGCCATCCGTCTGATGGACCCTGCCACTTTCTGACGCCTTGTGTTCGCGCATCAGTTGCGCAAATCTCCCGCCCGGAACATCGGGGAGATATCCATGGCCAAGAAGGCATCCAAGAAGACCGCGAAGAAAGCCGCAAAGAAAACCGCCAGAAAACCGGTGAAGGCTGCGAAACGCGCCGCACCGAAGAAGGCATCGGCGAAGAAGCCTGCCAGGAAATCAGCCAAGTCCGCACCGAAGAAGGTTGCCATCGCCCGCGTGCCCGCCGGCACCCGCAAGATCCAGATGGGCGAGGAGCGCATTCCGAAGGCCTGGTACAACATCATGGCCGACCTGCCCGTGCCGCTGCCACCGCCGCTGCACCCCGGCACGCTGCAGCCCGTGGGGCCGGACGACCTCGCCCCTCTCTTCCCCATGGCACTGATCATGCAGGAAGTGGCGCAGGACCGCTACATCGACATCCCGAAGCCCGTCACGGACATTTACCGCATGTGGCGTCCGACACCGCTCTACCGCGCCACCGCGCTGGAAAAGGCCCTCGGCACCACGGCGAAGATCTTCTACAAATATGAAGGCGTCTCGCCCGCAGGTTCGCACAAGCCCAACACCGCCGTGCCGCAGGCCTTCTACAACAAGGAAGCAGGCATCAAGAAATTGGTGACGGAAACGGGCGCAGGCCAATGGGGCTCATCGCTCGCCATGGCAGGCTCCATGTTCGGCATCGACGTCAAGGTCTTCCAGGTCGGCGTCTCGTTCCGCCAGAAACCCTACCGCAAGGCCATCATGGAATTGTACGGCGCGCAGTGCGTGTCCTCGCCCTCCATGGAAACCAACGCCGGCCGCAGCATTCTCGCCAAGGACCCGAACTCCAACGGCTCGCTTGGCATCGCCATCTCGGAAGCTGTGGAAGTGGCGGCAACCAACGCCGACACCAAGTATGCGCTGGGCTCCGTGCTCAACCACGTGCTGATGCACCAGACGGTGATCGGCATCGAAGCCATCGAGCAGATGGCCATGGCCGGTGCCTATCCGGACGTGATCGTGGGCTGCACCGGCGGCGGATCGAACTTCGCCGGCCTCACCTTCCCCTTCATCGGCGCGCAACTGCGCGGCGGAAAAAAGGTGAAGGTGATCGCAGCCGAGCCCGCCGCCTGCCCGTCGCTCACCCGCGGCAAGTACGCCTATGACTTCGGCGACACCTCGCACATGACGCCTCTCGTCAAGATGCACACGCTCGGCTCCGAGTTCATGCCGCCCGGCTTCCACGCCGGTGGCTTGCGCTATCACGGCATGGCCCCGCTTGTTTCGCACTTGAAGGAGCTGGGCCTGATCGAGGCGGAAGCCTATGGACAGGTGGCCTGTTTCGACGCCGGCGTGCTCTTCGCCAAGACGGAAGGCATCGTGCCCGCGCCGGAAGCAAACCACGCGGTCAAGGGCGCCATCGAAGCCGCCCTCAGGGCCAAGCGCGACGGCACCAGCCCCACGATCCTCTTCGGACTCTGCGGCCACGGTCACTTCGACATGCAGGCCTACATGGACTACTCATCGGGCAAGCTCGAAGACAAATCCTACGACGAACAAGCCCTGCAGGACTCGCTGGCCCACCTGCCGAAGATCGCGGCGGAGTGAAAAGCCTCTCGCACGCCTGACGAACGGAATGGCCCGCTTCAAGCGGGCCATTTGCATTTCACACCCCCATCGCCCATTTCCGCCCGTCGTAGATCGCCATGGCCGCGGTGCGGGCGGCGGACGCGTCTCCGATGGTGGCGGCGCCCGCATCATCGGCAACCCAGCGTTCGGACACGTTGGTTGCAGCGATGACCAGGGTGTCGGCATCGATCTTGTAGGCCTGCCCGCCGCTGGCCTTCACCGCGGCGCTGTTGCCGTGCCATTCCAGCATGACATGCTCGGTGAGGAGTGTGGCGCCCAGTTGCCGCAACCGGGCACGGGCCTGGATGTCAGCCGAGGTGCGGGCCATTTCGGCCATGACGGTGGCGGCACCGGTGACGATGGTGACGGCATGTCCCTGCTCCGCCAGAGCGAGCGCCGTGCCCGTGCCTTTCCAGTTCGCCGTCTCGTCGAGCAGGATCACGTGCTTGCCCACGCTGGCGCGCTTGGCCATCACGTCTTCAGCACTCCACACATTGCCACGTTCCACGCCCGGCAGCGCATCGAACTGTGGGAGGCCACGCTGGAATCCCTTCATGTCCGGCTGCGAGCCGGTGGCGACGATCACCTCGTCCGCACCGAAAGCCTTCACCTCGTCGCCATCCATGGGCGCGTTGAGTTTCACCTGCACCTGCAGTTTCGTGAGCTGGCGCTCCAGCCAATCGATGTAGTCGAGAATCTGCTGGCGGCGCGGCTGTTGGCCTGCGAGGCGGAACTGTCCGCCGAGCCGGTCGCTCGCCTCCGCCAACATGACCTTGTGACCGCGTTCGGCGGCAACGCGCGCCGCTTCCATGCCCGCCACACCGCCGCCCACGACCAGAACGGTCTTGGGCTGAGCCGCTGCGACGAAGCGGTCTCCGCCCCACTCAAACTCGCGCCCGGCGGACGGATTGATGAGACACGAGATCCAGTAATCGCGGTAACGCCTGCCCCAGCACATCTGGTTGCAGGAGAGGCAGGGCCGCACATCTTCGGGCCGCCCTTCACGCGCCTTCGTCACCCAATGCGGATCAGCGATCTGCCCGCGCACGATCGACACCATGTCGGCCTGGCCGGATCGCACCACCTCTTCGGCATTGTCGGGCGTGCGCACATGGGCCTCGCATTGCACGCGCGCATGCTTCACCACCTGCTTCAACGCCTCCGCGTGCGGTGCGCCCAGCTTGTCGGCGAAGAAGACGGTGGGAATGATGCCGGTGTGATCGAAATAGCTGCCCGTGCCGCAAGTCACGTAATCCATCAGATGCCGTTCGTCGTGCCACGCCACGACCTCCTGCAACTGTTCGATGGTTTGCGACACCTCCGATGTGGGGTCCATGTTCACGGCCATGCCGATGATGAAATCCTCACCCGCCATCTTGCGCACACGCTCGAGAAGCGTGCGGGAGAAGCGCATGCGGTTTTCGAATGAGCCGCCCCATTTGTCGTCGCGGCGGTTGTTGAAGGGCAGCCAGAACTGGTCCGGCAATGCGTTGTAGGCGGCAAAAAGCTCGATGCCGTCGAAACCGGACTCCTTGGCGCGCCGTGCGGCCTGCACGTAGCTCTCGATCGTCTCCTCGATCTCTGCCTCGCTCATGGCATGGCTGCCGTCGGAATCGTGGAAGCTGGGCAGTCCCGAAGGCGACCACGCCGCGTGGTAGGAGTTGTCGCCATCACCATGCTGGCCGACGTGATAGAGCTGGTGGCAGATCACCGCGCCGTGGGCATGCACGGCATCCGTCACCTTGCGGAAATGCGGAATGATCTCGTCAGTCGAATGCAGGAAATTGCCGCGCGTGAGCACCGCCGCGCCATGCACCGGCACAGGCTCCACCACGATCATCGCCGCGCCGCCCCGCGCCCGTTCCTCGTAGTAGCCACGGTGGCGTTCCCCCGGCAAGCCGTTGTGCGACATGTTCGCCGTGTGCGCCCCGAAGACGATCCGGTTGCGCAGCGTCTTGTGGCGCAATTGCAGGGGCTGGAAAATCGCGGTGTGTTTCGGTGTCATCCTCTATCGAGCGGTGCCCCGCCCTCCTCTTTCCGTTTGGTGACGAAGGCCGACATGGCCTCGCGTCGTGATTTGTCCAGGTCTGGCGCCCGGGAACTCATGCGCAGAAGCCCCTGAGCTTTTCCAGAAGTGCGCGATCGATCGGCAGGCCCTCTTTCTTCAGCCGCTTGATGTTTCCCTCGCGGCGGCTGTTCGGCATGCGCGCGCCATCCTGTGCCGTGATGGATTTGACCAGCGCCTTCACCTGCGCATCAAACAGTCCGCCGGAGAACTTGCGCGGGTCCAGCGCCATGAAGAACTGTCCGCAGCCGATCGGCCTGCCGTCATTCTCGGTGAACGAACCCATCTGCGGGCCAAGGCACGAACCTGTCATGGCCGCGCACATGATCTCCACGATCAATCCCTGTCCGAACCCCTTGTGCCCACCTGCGGGCGCCATGGACCCTGCAAGGCCCGCGTCGGGATCGGTGGTGGGGTTGCCGTCCGCGTCCAGCGCCCAGCCCAGGGGGATCTTGCGCTTCTCTTCACTCGCGAGTTTCACCGCCGTCCACGGTACATGCGACGACGACTGGTCCACCAGGAAGGCCACCTTGCCCTTGCGCCCGGGCACCGCCATGGACAGCGGATTGGTGCCGATCACCGGCTTCTTGCCGCCCACCGGCGCAATGGCCGGCGTCGCGTTGGTGAAACCGAAGGCCAGCAGGCCCTCGCGCGCCAGCACACCCGTGTGATAGCCCAGGGTGGCGGCATTGTATGAGCCATGCACGGCGAGACCTGCGATGCCGTATTTCCGCGCCGCCGGAACGAGCTTGCGGAATCCCGCTTCGATGGCGGGATGGGCAAAGCCCCGGCGCGCATCCACGCGGATGGCCGTGGGCGTCACCATCTTCAGGGCAGGCTTCGCTTTGCCGTCCACCTTTCCGGAGATCAGGTGTTCGCAATAATATTGGAGCCAGTAGAAGCCGTGGCCCTCCAGGCCGGAAAGCTCCGTGTCGAGGATCGCTTCCGTGAAGTAGCGCGCGTTGCCAGCCGATGTTCCCGCACCCGTCAAGGCGCCGGAGATGAGCCGGCGTGCCTGCGCCACCGAAAGCCGCGTCTGCATGTGTGGAGAGTCCCCTCGTTGCGGGGAAAGACTAACAGGACTGCATCGCGCGGCAAGCCAAGAGGCCGTCAATCACCCGGCGAAAAACTCAAGCGAAGATGGGCCTGCTTTCAAGCAACTGGTCAATGCCCGTCAGCGACACGGCCTTGTCCGACGTCAGCATGATGGCCAGGCGGTGGGCGTCGCCCAGCGGCATGGGCTTGCCGAAATAGTAGCCCTGCGCCAGGTCGCAACCCATGCGCTTCAGGGTGTTCCACTGCGACTCCGTCTCGACGCCTTCGGCCGTGACGGCAAGGCCAAGCTGCTTGCCGATCTGCAGCGAGGCCATCACGATGGCCGCCATGTCGGCATGGTCTTCCATGCCCTGCACGAAACTCTTGTCGATCTTCAAACCGTCGAACTGGTGTCCGGCGAGGCGCTCGAAGCTGCAATAGCCCGTGCCGAAATCATCGATGACCACGGTGACGCCAGACTTGCGCAACGCTTCGATGCAGGCATCGGAGGTGGCGCTGCGGCGCAGCTGGGCGCTTTCCGTCACCTCGATCTGGAGGCGCGTGGACGGAAAACCTGTTGAACCGAGAATGGCGAGGATGCGGAGTGCTGCCAGCGGATCGTTGAGATCGCTCGCCGCGAGATTGACCGAGAGCTTGAGCTTGCCCGGCCACAGCGCGGCGCGGCGGCAGGCAACCGTCATCAACTGTTCCCCGAGCTTGCCGATGAGGCCGCTCTGTTCGGCCACTTCGATGAACTCCAATGGCATGACTTCGCCGAGGTCCGGATCGCTCCAGCGTGCGAGCACCTCAAAACCGATCACCGTGCCGCTGCTGCCATCCACGATGGGTTGCAGAAAGGGCACCACGTTCTCATTGTTGATGGCCTTGCGCAGGTTGATCTCGACGAGGCGGCGGCGGCGGATGGTTTTCGCCATGCTGTCTTCGTAGACGACGACGGAGGTTTCCGGCTCGTCTTCCGCGCTGTGCAGGGCGATGTCGGCACGGCGCATGATCTCGCGGTCGGTGAGCGTGGCATCGCCGATGAAGGTGGCGCCGATGGAGAAGGCGATCTGGATGTCGTGCTCGTCATGGAACGGCTGTGCCAGGCGGATGCGGATCGCCTCGATGATGGAGCGCCCCTCGGCTTCGTTGCGCAGGACATGCGACACGGCCACGAACACATCCGAATTCACGCGCGCAAGCGACAGTGACGACGGCAACGTGCTGCGCAGTCGTCCCGCGATTTCCTTGAGAATGTCGTCGCCGACCGCATAGCCGAAGCAGTTGTTGATCTCGCTGAAGCGCTTGGCGTTGATGATGGCGCAGAAGCGTAGTTCCGCAGGGTCAAGCTGCGACAGGAGGTGTTCCGTCCAGGAATGGCTGTGCAGGCCGGTGAGGCGGTCGCGGCGGGCGGAGACATTGAGTTCGGCCTCCTTCATGAGCGCGGCATGGCGGCTGGCGACCGAGACGGCGATACGAAAACTTCCGGCAATCAGCGACAGCAACACGGCAATGGGGAACACATCAGTATCGATGAAGCTGAAGGCATTTCCCGGAAAGATGAAAAAATCCCGCAGGTGAAACCGCGGTGCGCCGTAGACGACGAGAAGGAACACGGCGAGCGCAAGCAGCAACGCGCTCATCAGCGGCAGCCCGCCGGATCTCTTGATGTCGTCGACCTCTGCCAATGACGTCTCGCCTCCGGGCACCATTTCCTCTGCCATGTTCTGCCCCCCGGCAGCGCTGTACGGAGAAAAGGGCGGAAGGCCGCTTGCATGACCCAACGCCATGCATTCACCTGACTTGCTCCCCAGCAAGCCAACTGCATAGCCACGCGCGAGTTAACATCGGGAAAACAACTCTTGGGAATATTTCCCGAGCGACGTTATTCCCCCGCCAGGCCGTGTCGCAGCATCCGAATAAATCGTGAACGATTTCAAAGCTTAAGCTGCAAAGCATCCCACCCGTTAATGATATACGGAGGTTGTACCCGCAGCCGCGGCGAGAAGATTTGCTACTTGACCTTGAGGGCCACGAAGCGAGTTTCGCCCGCCTTGCCGCCCTTGGAAATCAGCAACAGAACCGCCGTCTTGCCGGCCTTCTGGGCCGAGGCCATGGCGTCCGAGACATCCGCCGCGGCCGTCACTGGCTTGCCGCCGGCTTCCATGACCACATCGCCCGCCGCAACTCCCTTGTCGGCAGCAAGACCATCCGCGGCGACTTCGGTGACGACAACGCCGCTCACCTTTTCATCGATCGCGTACTTCGTGCGCAGTTCATCCGTCATGCCGCTGACCGTCATGCCCAGCAACGTTGCGGTTTTCGGTGCGGCGTCCGGCGTCTTGCCCGCATCCTCCTGGGCAATCTGCTTCTCGCCATCCTCAAGCCGGCCGATGGCCACCTTGAGTTCGATTTCCTTGCCCTTGCGCAGGGCCTTCAGCGTCACTTCCTTGCCGATCTCGGTTTCGGCCACGGCGCGCGGCAGTTCCTTCATTTCATTGATCGGCTTGCCATTGAAGGCGATGATGACGTCACCCGCCTCGATGCCAGCCGCCTTGCCGGGCGAACCTTCCGTCACATCAGCCACCAGCGCGCCATGCGGCTTGCCGAGACCCATGCTCTCCGCGATGTCGTCCGTCACTGATTGCACCTTCACGCCCAGCCAGCCGCGCCGCGTCTCGCCATACTTCCACAACTGGTCAACGACGCCCTTGGCCGTGTTGGCCGGGACGGAGAAGCCGATGCCCACGGAACCACCCGTCGGCGAGAAGATGGCGGTGTTGATGCCGACGACCTGCCCCGTCATGTTGAAGAGCGGGCCACCGGAGTTGCCCTTGTTGATGGCGGCGTCCGTCTGGATGAAATCATCATAGGGCCCGGCATTGATGTCGCGGTTGCGGGCGGAGACGATGCCAAGCGACACCGAACCACCGAGGCCGAACGGGTTGCCGATCGCCATCACCCACTCGCCGATGCGAAGGCCATCGCTGTCACCGAAGCTCACGGTGGGCAGCGGCTTTTCCGGCTTCACCAGAAGCACGGCGAGATCGGTCTTGGGATCACGCCCCTTCAGTTCGGCCTTCATCGTCGTGCCGTCCTGCATGCGGATTTCGATGCTCTCGGCACCTTCCACAACATGGTTGTTGGTCACGACCACACCCGAGGAGTCGATGATGAAACCCGAGCCCATGGAATTCACCGTGCGCTCGCCACCGCCCTCACCCTGGCGCTTCTTGAAGAAGTCGTCGAAGAAATCCTTGAAGGGCGAGTCATCGGGAAGCTGCGGCACATCCACCTGCGGACCGCCAGCCACCTTGCTCTCCACTGAAATCTCGACAACGGCCGGCAGCAGCTTGTCCGCAAGGTCGGCAACATTTGGGAGTGTTGTGAGCGACTGCGCCGATGCAGGTGCGGTGACGGCAGGAAGCCCCAAGCCGAACGCCACGAGAGCTGGAATTGCCACTGCCGAAAAAAGGCGGGCCGCTGAACCATGCCGTATCATTGTCTTCTCCCAAAAGCCCCGACTCGAATTTCCGTATTGGCGCGCCGTCATCCCGCCAAGAGGACACGCGCCACCCAGACCAGCAACACGCCAGCGGCAAGCGCCGCCATCCCGATCACGCGGATCTGCTCGTCCGTGAGGTGCCGCAACTTGCTGGCCATGTTGCGCAAATGCCCCGGAACAAAGGCATAAAGAAGGCCCTCGATCACCAGCACAAGGCCGATCGCCATCACGACATTGTCAAGCACGTCCCGTTCCCCGAAATCCCGCGCGGCACCTTAATCCTTGGACGCCGGTACCTGTTCGCGGTCTTTTCCATCTGAGCCAAAGTAGCGGAAGAATTCCGAATCCGGGTTCAGCACCAGCGTCGTGTCCTTGTTGGCCAGCGCTTTGCCATAGGCCTGCAGCGACCGGTAGAAGGCGAAGAATTCCGGGTCCTGCTGGAAGGCTTCCGCATAGATGCGGTTGCGCTCGGCATCACCTTCGCCGCGGATCACTTCCGCGCGGCGGCGGGCATCCGCCGTCTTTTCGATGAACAGGCGGTCGGTCTCGGCATTCATCTTGGTCTTGAAGGCATCACCGGTGGACCGCGCCTGCTGGGCGATGGCATTACGCTCGGAACGCATGCGCTCGTAGGTGGCTTGCAGCACCGCGCCATCAAGGTCGGTCCGGCGGATGCGGACGTCGACGATGTCGATGCCGAGGCTCGCCGCTTCCTGTTCCACCTTCTTCTTGATTTCCGTCATCATGGTCTGGCGGTCGGACGACAAGACTTCGTCGAAGGAGCGCAAACCGTAGGTCTGCCGCAGCGCCGCGTCGAGCAAGGCACCCACGCGGGTTTCGGCCTGCTCAAGGTCGGCACCCAGCGTTTCGCGGAAGAGACGCGCGTCCTGGATGCGGGCAAAGGTGATGGCATCGACGATATAGACCTGGCTCGCCTTGTCCTGCACCGAGCTGTCGTTCTTTTCCCAAACGATGATGCGGTCTTCGATAGGCGTCACGGTCTCGATGATGGGCAGCTTGAAATAGAGCCCAGGTGCTTCGACGATGCGGCTGATCTCGCCCAGGCGCTGGACGATCATCTTCTGGCGTTCATCGACAACGAAATAGCTGAGGTAGGCGACAAGCAGGATTGCCGCGATGACGGCGCCGAGTATGTTGCGAATGGATGTCATGTTCCGTCCCCCCTCAATTCGCCGGCTTCGGCTGGATCGCCGGCAGCGGAAGGTAAGGCACAACGCCGGAGCCATTCTGCCCCTGCTCGATCACCACCTTGTTGGATTGCGACAAGACCTGCTCCATGGTTTCGAGGAAGAGACGCCGCCGCGTCACGTCCTTTGCCAGCTTGTATTGCTCATAGACGGCGAGGAAGCGCGCGGTTTCGCCCTTGGCCACGGCAATAGCCGCGGCCTTGTCGCCGGTTGCGTCTTCCACCAGCTTGCCCACTTCACCATCAGCCTGCTGGTTCTTCTGGTTGCGGTATTGCTGCGCTTCGTTCTCAAGCTGCTTGCGGTTCTGCTCTGCGCGCACGACGTCGGCAAAGGCATCGGCCACTTCCGGCGGCGGCTGCGTCTGGCCGAGGTTGAGGGCGGTGATGGT
Source organism: Hyphomicrobiales bacterium (assembly GCA_016710435.1). Classification (NCBI taxonomy): domain Bacteria; kingdom Pseudomonadati; phylum Pseudomonadota; class Alphaproteobacteria; order Hyphomicrobiales; species Hyphomicrobiales bacterium. Next base: position 126,867 of record JADJVV010000001.1, read on the forward strand.
GACGCCCGCCTTGTATTCATCGAGAAGTGTCTGCGTGATGGTGCGCACCTGCGTGGCGATCTCGCTCTTCTTGGTGGTAAGAACGGCCTGAGCGGAATTCTGCGCCACCACTTCACGCATGGCGCTCTGGGCCAGCGCGCGGATGGTCGCTTCCTGGTTCGCCACGTTGAAGAGGAAGTCCTTCGGGTTGGCGATGAACCACTGCACGGTGAACGGCACGCTGATGATGTTCTTGTCGCCCGTCAGCATCTGGCCTTCGCTCTGCTCGCTGCCGATGTTGATCTGGCGCACGGTGCCGACGCGCGGCTTCTCGATCTTCTCGACGGGCCACAGCGCGAATTGCAGGCCCGGATCGACGGTGCGCGAATACTTGCCAAGGCGCAACACAACGCCGCGCTCATCCGGCTGCACCTGGTAGACGGAATTGTAGAGCACGAAGGCGCCGAAGAGCGCGATGGGCAGCAGCCATGAAAAACGCCCGCCACCCGGCATGGCGTTCTTGAACTGATCCTTGCTGCGCTGGATGATGTCTTCCAGTTCAGGAGGAAGGTTGCCAGGTCCACCGCCCCTGTTGCCGCCGCCCCAGTTGTTGCGGTTGCGCGGATTGTTGTCGCGGTTGCCACCGCCGGGTGGTTGGCCCCATGGACCCTGCCCACCGCCGCCGCCACCACCTTCATCCCTGTTCCACGGCATCCTGCACCCTCTCAAAGCAATAATGTTCAGGCATATAGGGACGAGGGAACTGATTGTCCATGTGCGGCAACCGGCTGCAAACCTTACGGTTTTGAAAGGTGAGCGGGGTCCGCCTTATACCCGTTCCAGCACGCGCAGCACGAAGCCAGCCGTATCCCGCGGACCCTGCTCCACGACCTCGCGTGACAGCTCGCGCCATGTACTGGCGGGGAGTGGCGGGAAGTGCGTATCCCCCTCCACATCGGCCTGCACTTCGGTGAGATAGATGCGGTTGGCCTGCGGCAGGAGTTGCCGGTAGATGTCGCCGCCTCCGATCACGCAGATTTCCGAAGGCGCTTCCATCGCCGCCACCGCCAGTGCCGCATCCACGTCGCCGACAACGACGGCACCCTCGGCGGAGAAATCCGCCTGCCGCGTGACCACGATGTTGCGGCGGCCGGGCAGCGGCTTCTTCGGCAGGCTCTCCCAGGTCTTGCGCCCCATGATCACGGGCTTGCCCATGGTGATGGCCTTGAAGCGCTTGAGATCGGATGAAATGTGCCAGGGCAATCCGCCGTCACGGCCGATGACCCCATTGCGCGATACCGCGACGACGAAGGAGATGATGCTCATTGCGCCAGCGCCTTCAGCGCCTCGCCGTCGATGGTACACAGGCGGTGATCGGGATCAATGTCCGCCCCCAGCGACGCGTAGAGCGCCTTGGCTTCCCCATTCCAGTCCATCACCATCCAGTAGATCTTGCCGTAACCGCGCGCCAGTGCCGTCTGCGCCACCGCCTTGAGCAGCGCCCGCGCCACACCCTTGCGGCGATGTTCCGGCAGCACAACGACGTCTTCGAGATACATGATCTCGCGGCCCCGGTTGGTGGAATAGCTGCGGTGCCACAGCGCGGAGCCCGCCAGCGCGCCGTCATCCTCGGCGATCAGCGCGCCGATTACCGGATGGTCGCAGAACAGGTCGCGCTCGAAATCCTGCGGCTGGGCGACGAAGCCCGCCACGAAGTCATGGTGCTCCGCCAGCGCCCGCGTCGTCTGCCACAAGGCCGCGCCATCACCGGGCCGTGCCGGACGCACCGTGATCATGACTGCCCCGCAACGCCCAGCGTGATGATCGAGAACATCAGGTTCCACACACCATGGCAGGCGATCGTCACCCACAGGCTGCCAAATCGCAGGAGCAACGCCCCCAGCACGAGCCCCATGACGAAGATCAGCGCGATGGAGAAATAGGGTTCGGTCAGATGCATGCCCGACCATCCCGCGCTGGTGAGAAGTACCGTTCCCCAGCGCCCCAGAGGCGTTTGCGCAAGAGACGCGAACAGCGGCCCGCGGAACATGAATTCCTCCGCCAGTGGCGCCCCCAGCGCCACCGAGAGGATGGCGATCCAGTAGAGGCGCGGCTCGTTGGCGAGGTCGAACATCGCCTCCTTCACCAGCCCCGCCGTGCCTGTGTCGGGAGATTCGCCGTTTGCGCCGGGCGTGTATTGCGCAAGATCGACGTTGAAGCCGGCGACGATCGCCATGATTACTGCATACATCACGATGAGGAATCCCAGGGTGACGGCAAGCCAGCCAAGCAGGCCGAGATGCGGCCAGCGCAGCGCGGTGGACGTGCGCGCATGTCCAGCCATGACCGAGGCCAGCCCATAGCAGGCAAGCGCAGTCACGACCGCCACCGGCAGCATGCCGATGATGGTTCCCTTCACCAGCGCATGCGGGTCCGTGATGCCGCCTTCCATGAATGGTGCGATGGAAACAGCCGCCACCGCCTGCAAGATCATGTTGATGGCGAAGAGCAACGCAAACGCCAGCAGCGCGAACCACAGCGGCTGGCTGTTGCGGGCCTGATACAGCCAGTTGTGCCGCGCCTTGCGGAAGTCTTCTCCGAACAGCGCCATCGCTACACCGCCACCGGCGCTGAAATGGCCGCGTCCGGTTCATAGCCATCAATACGGAAATCCTCAAAGCGGAAGTCCTCAATCCTGTCGACATCGCGCGTGATCACCAGCTTCGGCAGGGTTTTCGGCGTGCGCGACAATTGCAGTCCGGCCTGCTCGAGATGATTGAGGTAGATGTGCGCATCACCCAAGGTGTGCACGAAATCACCCGCGTCGAGCTTGCACACATGCGCCACCATGTGGGTGAGCAGCGCATAGGATGCGATGTTGAAGGGCACGCCCAGGAAAATGTCGGCCGAACGCTGGTAGAGCTGGCACGACAGTTTGCCGTTGGCCACATAGAACTGGAACAGGCAGTGGCACGGCGGCAACGCCATCCTGTCCACGTCAGCAGGGTTCCACGCCGTTACCATGAGACGGCGCGAGTCCGGGCTTTTCCTGATGCGCGCGATCACATCCGCAAGCTGGTCGATGGTGCCGCCATCGCGCTTGGGCCACGAGCGCCATTGCGCGCCGTAGACGGGGCCGAGGTCGCCATTCGCGTCCGCCCATTCGTCCCAGATCGTGACCTTGTTGTCGTGCAGATACTTGATGTTGGTTTCACCGCGGATGAACCACAGAAGCTCATAGATAATCGAGCGCAAGTGCAGCTTCTTCGTTGTCACCAGCGGAAAGCCGGCCGACAGGTCGTAGCGCGACTGGTGCCCGAACACCGAAAGGGTGCCGGTACCGGTGCGGTCTTCCTTCTTCACGCCCGTGGTGCGGACGAGCCGCATGAGATCGAGATATTGCTGCATGGCCCCTCATATCCCGGGGTGACGAGTCCGCCCAAATGAAAACGGCGGCGTCCACAGACACCGCCGCTCTGCAAAATGTTTCGCCGTTTTAGCCGAGCTTGGCCAGCGTACCCGTGTGCTCGGCAACAAGATAATAGACCGTGACGCGATGCTTGGTCTTGTCGGCCTTCATCTTTTCGCCGACAGCCTTCACCGCGGCTTCGGCCGTCTTGGCATCAAGGCCGAGCTTCTTGGCGCAGAAGCCGTCCACGACGCGCTTCACTTCCGCCGGGTCGGTCACCGACACCCACTGCGAATCCTTGCCCTTGAGCGCGATGCCGCAGAACTTGACGATCGATTCGACCGCCGCGGCGTTCACCTTGGACGTGTATTTCTGAATATCAGCTGCATAGTCAGCCATGTTGCGTAGTCCCCCAATCTAATGCACCCGGACGTGGATGCGCCCGCCTCTATAGCGCTCTCCGGCTGCAAACAAAAGAGCGGATTGGGTTGCCGCCAACCCCAAGTCCGCGCTTGAAAGTGGCGCCCGGGGGCCTATATTCGGCCTGTCCACCGCAAGGCGGACTATGGTGATAAACGGCTGACGTAATAAACCCATTGGACCCGGGGGCAGTACCCGGCGCCTCCACCACAGCCGCTCGCATTGCGAGTGGCTGTGATGGGGGCGAAATAGGATCGACAAGGGCGTAAAGGTTGGTTTTTTGCCCGCGATTGTACCGGCGTTATCGGGCTATTTTATAGTTGCCAATGACAACTATGCTCCGGTCGCTCTCGCTGCTTAAGGCAGTGCGAGAACTGGGATTCAAGCCCTCAGGCTTAGCCGCTTGAGGCGGGGTTCGCCGGCACCTGGCAACAGAAGCCGGCACTTTCCCTCAAATGATCCGGTAGGCCATGGCTTTCGTGACAGCTTCGAGCGTCGTCTCGGAGTTGAGGCTCTTGCGTGCCTTGTCCATGACGTTGAATACCGTCTTGGTCTGCAGTCCCAGTTGTGCCGCCACCAGCTTGGCGGAGAGCCCGCTGGCGAGAAGGCTCACCACGGAGATTTCCCGTTGCGACAGCTTGAACCGGTTGGCGATCATGCGGGGCCGCATGGCCGCATCAAAGGCCCGCGCCAAGGCCAGATGACCGTCCACCTCCGCCAGCCAACGCTCCCTGAATTCCTCCGGCGTGGAACCGCGAGCGCACAGGCCAAGGCCGGCAACAGCCCGGTCATCGAAAAAGGAGAAGCGGATGGTGATGCCGACATTGGCCGCCGGATCACCCGAATTTTGCCGGATCACCTGAGCAGGTGTCACGCCACTCCAGAGCGTCGCGTCCTGCCACAGGAACCAGGGCTCGCCCGCCTTCAAGCGCAGCGCACACGGGTCGTCATCCAGAAGCGCGTCCGGCCGGGCCTCTCCCAGGACCTCGGGGGAATGGTTGTGCCGGTAAGTGAGCATCCGGGTCATTGTGCCCTCAGCGACCCAGAAGACGCTGGGCACAAAACCATACATCGCACTGGTGATCTTGAGGCGATCGCCGAAAATGGCGAGCATCCTCTCCCAGAGAGCATTTTCACTCAGTTCGGGCGCAAATACGCTGATGTTTTCCCCTGTCACGGTACGTCTCCTGAGCAATGCTCCCCTTGCCAGAGCCAGCATCCGGTGGATGCCGTACACTGAAAACTCTACCCAGGGCTGTTTCGGTTGACAATCTGGGGCATCGCCATCAAGCGTTCTGGTTGCGGCATTTTCCCGCCATTTTTGTACCGTTCACGACAGAAGCCCGTCCCGGTTATGAGAAATGGAACTCCCATGGCAGATGGGCGGTTTGGCCGCTATTCTGCGCCTTCGAATCGAGAGTAAGCTCCGCGTGCCTGATAATCCTGAGGACAAGATGCCTGAAGACCTGATGCGATACGACCACCTCGCGCAGATGGCCCTGCGCGGAGTCGTGCGCGAAGCGCTGCGCCGCGTCGAGCGCGATGGTCTTCCCGGCGAACACCATTTCTACATCGCCTTCAACACGCGCTATCCGGGCGTATTGTTGTCCGACCGGATTCTCGAACGCTACCCGCGCGAGATGACGGTCGTTCTCCAGCACCAGTATTGGAGCCTCAAGGTGATGGACACCTGGTTCGAGGTGGAGCTGTCGTTCGACAATATTCCGGAGAAATTGGTTATTCCCTACAATTCGATAAAGGGTTTCCTTGATCCTGCGGTTCAATTCGGATTGCAGTTCGAGGTGGTCGCGGTGGAAGAGCAGCCGGCGGAGACCCCGGCAGCGGAAGCGGAGGGACAAAAATCCGCCGCCGCAAGCTACCAGTCAGACGAGACGAACCCTGAACCTGCTGGCGAAACCACGAAGGTTGTCTCACTTGATGCGTTCCGCAAGAAATAGCCTCTTCCCCGCAGCGCTGCTGGGCCTCGGCATGCTGGCCCTGCTGCCCGGCGCGCTGGCGCAGAGTGCCGCCGACAAGGATGCGCTGGCCAACATGGCAAGCCAGCAGGTGCAGCCTGCCTCGGCTGGCGGCCTGCCTACCGACGCCTACAAGATCCCGGCCAAGAAACTGTTCGGCCGCCAGAAGCTGCCCGCAAACCTCAAGGCCCGCGCCATCGGCACCTATGCCAAGGGGTGCCTCGCCGGCGGCAAGGCCATTCCCATCAATGGCGACGCCTGGCAGGTGATGCGCCTGTCGCGCAACCGCAACTGGGGCCACCCCGACCTCATTGCGCTCCTGGAGCGCCTCGCCAAGGAAGCCCGTGCCGCGGGCGAATGGAACGGCCTGCTCGTCGGCGATATTTCGCAGCCTCGCGGCGGCCCCATGATCTCCGGCCACGCCAGCCACCAGATCGGCCTCGACGCCGACGTCTGGCTGACGCAAATGCCGGACCGCATTCTCAGCAAATCGGAACGCGAGAACATCTCCGCCACCATCGTGGTGAAGAACCGCAAGGAGATCGACCCCAAGGTCTGGACCGTCAATCACGCCAAGCTGATCCAGCGTGCCGCGAAGTATGACCGCGTGGCCCGCATCTTCGTGCACCCGCCCATCAAGGCCGAACTGTGCAAGTGGGCGACGGGCGACCGTTCCTGGCTGGCCAAGGTGCGCCCGCTCTACGGCCACAACTATCACTTCCACATCCGCATGAAGTGCCCGGAAGGCATGGCCGGCTGCAAGGACCAGTGGACACCCCACCCCAAGGACGGCACCGGTTGTGGCGAGGAACTGGCCTACTGGATGAGCGACGTGCCGTGGAAGCCGAAGAAACCGGACCCCAAGCCCGTCGATCCCAACAAGCCGAAGCCCAAGCCGCCGCCGCCCTTGACTCTCTCGGGCCTACCTGCTGAATGCCGCGCCGTTGTCGCAGCCGAGTGACAGACTGCGACTTGCGAAGGCCCGCTGGGGGTGGGTTCCATGAGCCATGCAGCTACTGCCGGCGGCGAGACAAGCCCGAACCGCCTGAAGATTGCCTTCGCCACGCTCGGTGTTGTCTACGGCGACATCGGAACGAGCCCGCTCTATGCCATGCGCGAAGCGCTGCATCCGGTGGTGCGCGCCGGCGGTGACTTGCGGCTCGCCGTGCTGGGCGTCGTCTCGCTTTTGATCTGGGCCCTGCTCATCGTGGTGACGCTCAAGTATGTGATCATGCTGATGCGTGCCGACAACCGCGGTGAAGGCGGCATTCTCTCGCTCGTGGTGCTCGTTGAAACGTTGCTGCGCAAGAAGGGTGGCATCGTTCTCGCCCTCGGCATCATCGGCGCGGCGTTCTTCTTCGGCGATGCGATGATCACGCCCGCCATGTCGGTGCTCTCGGCCGTCGAGGGACTGTCGGTCATCAACAAGGGTTTCGAACCGGTCGTCGTGCCGCTCACCCTCGCGATCCTGATCTCGCTGTTCGTCTTCCAGTACAAGGGCACGGCAGGCGTGGCCTCGCTTTTTGCGCCGGTCACGATGGCGTGGTTCGTGATCCTCGGCATCATCGGCTTCATCCACATCTTCGACAATTTCGAAATCTTCCTCGCCCTCAACCCGTGGTACGGCTTCCGCATCCTTGTGGAACAGCCGGCGCTGGCGCTGCTCGTCTTCGGCGGCGTGTTCCTGGCGGTGACAGGTGGCGAGGCCCTCTATGCCGACATGGGCCATTTCGGCCGCACGCCGATCCGCATCGCCTGGGCCTCCGTCGTGCTGCCGTCGCTCATCTTGAACTATCTGGGCCAGGGCGCCTTCGTCCTGTCCCATCCTGCCGCTGTCTCCAATCCCCTCTTCCTCATGACTCCGGCATGGGCTCTCATTCCCTTTGTCATCCTTGCAACGGCCGTCACCGTCATTGCCTCGCAGGCCGTCATCACGGGCGCCTTCTCGATTGCCCAGCAGGCCATGTCGCTCGGCCTCCTGCCGCGCATGAACATCACCCACACTTCGGAAGAGGAACAGGGACAGATCTACATCGGCCAGATCAACTGGCTCATTCTCTTCGGCGTGATGCTGCTTGTTCTGGTGTTCAAGTCATCGTCCAATCTCGCCTCGGCCTACGGCGTTGCGGTCAACACCTCCATGGTGGTGGACTCGATCCTCGGTCTCATCTTCTTCTGGAAGGCGCGCTCGCTGCCGCGCTGGTTCGCCGTCCCGGCGCTCGTGCTGATCCTTGCCGTGGAACTCACCTTCGGCATGGCCAATGCCTTCAAGATCGTGCACGGCGGCTACATGCCGGTGCTGATCGGCGCCACCATCATCCTGCTCATGGTGACGTGGCTGAAGGGCCGCATGCTGCTGGCCAAGAAGCTGGAAAAGGAATCGATCGAACTGGAAGGCCTGCTGCAATCCCTCGAACGCCGCGCACCGACCCGCGTTGCGGGGGCGGCCGTCTTCATGCAGACGGACATCCGCTACGCCCCCTCGGCGCTCATGCACAACCTCAAGCACAACCGCGTGCTGCACGACATTCTCGTCTTCATCTCCGTGGAAACGACCGACGAGCCGCGCAACGAGGGCGACCGCGTGACCTGCAAGCAGACGGCCCTGGGCGCCTGGATCGTCGAGGCCCGCTTCGGCTACATGGAACAACCGGACGTGCCAGCAGCACTCCGCGCCTGCAAGGATCAGGGCCTGGAGATCGATCCGCGTCAGGCCAGCTATTTCCTCGGCCGCCGCACCATCCGCCTTTCGCCGCGCTCGCCCATGCCTTTCTGGCAGCAGCGCATTTTCATCATGCTGGCGAACCAGTCCGCCCGCGCCATCGAGTTCTTCCGCATTCCGCCCGACCGCGTGGTGGAACTCGGCTTGCAGATGAGCGTGTGATCAACCGGTGCCGGTGGCGCGGTAGCGCGGCAGGCTGAGGTCATAGGCAAGGGCTGCCGCACGGATGGCAAGCGCCACGGCAAATCCGATCGCGATCGCCACATCGCCAAGACCTGCATAGGAACGCAGTCCGACATAGGCCATCGCTCCTGCCAGGGCAGCCGTCACGTAGATTTCCCGCCGCAGGATCACCGGGCTCTCCGCCCCCAGCACGTCGCGGATCACGCCGCCAAAAGTTGCCGTGGCTACTCCCATGGCAATGGCAATGCTGGCACCTGCCCCGCTGTCCATGGCGACCCGGGCCCCCGTCACCGTGAACACCGCAAGACCCACGGCATCCAGCCACAGCAACAGGCGCATGCGGGCGGAAAAGTGATGGGCAAGAAAGAACGTGACCACGCCCGCCAGAACGCAGACCAACAGATAGGCGGGAGTCCTGACCCAGAACACGGGCGTCAACCCGAGCAGGAGATCGCGGATGGTGCCGCCACCAATTCCGGTCACACTGGCGAGCAGTGCGAAACCGACGATGTCCATCTCCTTGCGCGATGCCACAAGGCCGCCCGTGATGGCGAACACCACAATGCCAAGCCAATCCAGGATCAGGGCCGCCGTCGCAAGCATGGCGGACGGATAGCACCTGTTGCACCTCCGGGTCCATGCGTGGCCCATGGCAGGGATCTCGGCTGGTCACTGGCGTGACACATCGCCAATGGATATAGTTCGGCCATGAAATCCATCGCCCCCTTCTCCGCCCCCGGCCGTTTCTGGCGCGGCAACCTTCACACCCACTCCGACCTCTCCGACGGCGCCCTGCCGCTGGATGAAGTGGTCAACCGCTACAAGGCGGTGGGCTATGATTTCGTACTGATCTCGGAGCACTTCATCGACCATTTCGACTGGCCCATCGCCGACACGCGGCACCTGCGCGGCAACACCTTCACCACCATCCTGGGCGCCGAACTCCATGCCCCCGTGACCTCGGCCGGTGAACTCTGGCACATCGTCGCCGCAGGACTTCCGCTGGATTTTCCCGCTGCGAAGAAAGGCGAGACTGGCCCCGAGATCGCCAAGCGCGCCATCGATGCAGGCGCTTTCCTCGCCATCGCGCACCCGTCCTGGTCGCGCTACACGATCGAAGATGGCCGCGCGCTCTCATTCGCCCATGCGGTAGAAATCTACAATCACGGCTGTGCCATCGAGAACGACCTTGGCGAAGGCTTTTACCTGCTTGACCAGATGCTGAACGAAGGCCACCGCCTCACCGCCATCGCCACCGACGACGCGCACTTCAAGACTCCCGACCATTTCGGCGGCTGGGTGCATGTGAAGGCGGAAAGCCTCGACCCCGATGCGCTGCTGGCGGCGCTGAAGGCGGGCCACCACTATTCCTCACAAGGCCCCCTGATCAACGACATCCGCATGAACGGCAAGTTGATCGAGATCGACACGTCGCCCGTCGATAGCATCACGGTGGTGTGCGGCACCTCCCGCACCTGCATCACCAACGGCCGCGCCATCACTTCGGCGAGCTTCGACTTGTCCAGCCTCGACAAGGGTTGGCTGCTGGAAAAAAAGAGCCCGTGGTTCCGCGTCACGGCCATCGACAATGCCGGCAAGCGCGCCTGGAGCAACCCGATCTGGTTCGACTAGTCTCGAACCCCCGCCTCCCGCTGCGACAAGTTTCGCCACAGCTTGCGCTTGCGCCACCGCCTTGCTGTGCATTACGGTTACAGCTTACTCACGGGGGGCGGCGATGACATTTTCAGGAAAAATTCTGGCGGCAGCACTGATGGCGGGCCTGGCACTGGCGGGCGCATCGGGCGCGGACGCCGCGGCCAAGAAAAGCAAGGCCAAGCGCAAGCTGACAGCCGCTCAGAAGGCCGCCCTGATGCCCAAGGCGAAAGCCATGTGCATGGCCCGCAAGGTGCGGGGATCGGGCGCGCTGATCCGCGTCGAAATCACCGACGAGGGCAAACTCTGGTGCTGGATCCGCTGAGCGCCGCGCCCTTACGCCGCGCGCCGCTGCGACAACAGAACGACAAGCGCGCATGTTGTCAGCACCGCGCCGAAGCCAAAGGCAAGCACCGGGCCTGATCTGTCCCAGAGCATTCCCGCTGCCGTGGCAGCGGCCAGCGTCGCAGCGCCGGATGCGAAATAGTAGAGACCAAAACACCGCCCGCGCAGCGCCACGGGCGCAGTGTCCGCGACCATCTTGGATAACAGGCCCTGCGACAACCCCATGTGAAGGCCCCACAGCGCTGAACCTGCAATGACGGCCGCGACGCCACTGCCAAGGGCCAGAAGTCCATGGGCGGCAAACAGTGCGGCCAGTGCCCCGCCGAACAGCCCGCGCTGCCCCGTTGCATCCGCAATGACACCGGCGGGATAGGACGACGCGGCATAGACGGCACTCATCACGATCATGACGGCCGGCACGAGAGACAACGGCATCGCCACGGTTTGCGCCTTCAGCACCAGGAACGCTTCCGACAGCCGCGCCGCCGAGACGAGCGCCGCCAGCGCCAGCACCAGCCAGAAACCATTGCCCAGGTGCGTCCAGCCCGTCCGCACCATGTCCTGCGCAGGGCCGCTCACGCGCCGCTCCGGTTCGGCCACGGCAAACATCAGCACGAGCACCGCAGCGACAGACGGCAGGCACGCCAGCCACAAGACGCTGCGCACATCCCATTGCCACAGTCCAAGCGCCAGGATCGCAAGCAGTGGCCCCATCACCGCGCCCACCGTGTCGAGAGACTGGCGCAGGCCGTAGGCGGCACCCCGCTGCTCAGGCGGAGTCATGTCGGCCACCATGGCATCGCGCGGGCTGCCGCGGATCCCCTTGCCCACCCGGTCCACGATGCGCGCCGCCAGCACACCATCAACGCTCACGGCAATGGGGAAAAGCGGCTTGGCCAGCGCCGACAGGCCGTACCCCAGCACTGCAAGCCATTTGCGTGACTGCAGGGCATCACTCAGCGACCCGCTGGCAAGTTTCATCACCTGTGCGACGGCTTCGGCAACGCCATCGATGAAACCGACCGTGGCAACGCTTGTGCCAAGCGTCACGGTGAGAAAGATGGGCAGCACCGCGTGCGCCATCTCGCTGGACATGTCCATGAACAGCGACACGAACCCGAGCATCCACACGCCGGCCGGCAATTTTGCGCGCTTCGAAATGGCAACCCCCTATGACACCCCTGACGCGTCAGCAGACGGCATGATATGGCATGCGGGAATAACACGAGTTACTTCTTTTGGACCTCACCAATTTTTGTCTCCTCTTCGCGGGCGGCGTTGTCGCCGGCATGATCAACGTCATGGCGGGCGGTGCCGGATTCATGACCTTCCCGTTGCTCATCGCCACGGGCCTTTCGGAGATGGAAGCGAATGCCGCAAACTTCGTGGCGCTTATTCCGGCGAACATCGTAGGCACGGCCGTCTATCGCCGTGAACTGGGCGAAGTCCGGAGCAACCTGCCCCTCCGCCTGATCCTCGCCGCCATCGGCGGCACGCTGGGGTCGCTTCTCTTCGTCTGGCTGGGGGCCGACAGTTTCAAGGTCGCCATTCCCTGGCTCCTGCTCTTCGCCACCCTGTCTTTCGGCAAGGGCCCCCTCATCAAGAACTGGCTGGAACGCCAGAAGGGTTTCGACCCGCACCGCTGGCTGTGGCTGTCGCTGCTGCTGGAGTTCATCGTCTATGTCTATGGCGGCTATTTCGGGCTCGGCATGGGCATCATCCTGCTCGCCATCTATTCGATCTTCAGCCACATGACGATCCATCACGCCCAGGCGCTGCGCAATGCCACCATCGCCCTCATGACGGTGATCAGCATCGTTGTCTTCGCCTCGCGCGGCATCATGCCCTGGCTGCCCTCGCTTGTGATGATGATGGGCGCGGTCGTGGGCGGCTTCGGCATGGCGCAGGTCGCCCGCCGCATGCCCCAACACATCGTCCGCACCGCCATCCTGAGCTGGTCCATCCTGCTCACGGCCTATGCCTTTTGGCGCTATCACTGACTCGCTCTCGCTCCGGCCCCGTGCTATTGCGGTGCAACATTCCGCGATTTGAGACCTGACATGAGCAAGACGCCCCGCACGGACACGAGAACTGAGACCGACACCTTCGGCGCCATCGAAGTGGACGCCAGCAAATACTGGGGCGCGCAGGCGCAGCGCAGCTTGCAGAACTTCAAGATCGGCTGGGAGAAGCAGCCGCAGCCGGTGATCCGCGCCCTCGGCATCGTCAAGCGCGCCGCCGCCGAAGCCAATATGGGCCTCGGTAAGATGGATGCGAAGCTGGGCGAAGTCATCATCCGCGCCGCGCAGGAGGTGATCGAAGGCAAGCTCGACGCCCACTTCCCGCTTGTCGTCTGGCAGACGGGTTCGGGCACGCAATCGAACATGAATGCCAATGAGGTGATCTCCAACCGCGCCATCGAAATGCTGGGCGGCGAGATGGGCTCCAAGAAGCCCGTGCACCCCAACGACCACGTCAACATGAGCCAGTCGTCGAATGACACCTTCCCCACGGCCATGCACATTGCCTGCGCGGAGGAAATCCACCACCGCCTGCTGCCAGCCCTGCAAAAGCTCCGCAACGCACTGAACGACAAGGCCCATGCCTGGAAGGACATCATCAAGATCGGGCGCACCCACACGCAGGATGCAACACCCGTCACATTGGGCCAGGAATTTTCGGGCTACACCCAGCAGATCGAGATGGGAATCAAGCGGATCGAGATGACCATGCCGGACCTGATGCAACTGGCCCAGGGTGGCACGGCGGTGGGCACAGGCCTCGCTTCACCGATCGGCTTTGCCGAGAGGGTGGCGGAACGGATCGCCGCCATCACCCACATGAAGTTCACCTCGGCCCCCAACAAGTTCGAGGCGCTGGCGGCCCACGACGCCATGGTGATGACCCACGGTGCCATCACCACCGTGGCCATGAGCTGTTTCAAGATCGCCAACGACATCCGCTTCCTCGGCTCCGGCCCCCGCGCCGGCCTTGGCGAGTTGTCCCTGCCGGAAAACGAGCCGGGCTCATCCATCATGCCGGGCAAGGTGAACCCCACCCAGTCGGAGGCACTCACGCAGGTGGCCGTGCAGATCCATGGCAACAACGCCGCCATGAGCTTTGCAGGGTCGCAAGGGCACTTCGAATTGAACGTCTACAATCCGGTGATGGCCTATAACTTCCTGCAGTCAGTGCGCCTGCTGGCCGATGCCGCCGTGAGCTTCACCGACAATTGCGTGGTGGGGATCGAGCCCCGCCTCGACAACATCGCGCAGGGACTTGCCAACTCGCTGATGCTGGTGACGCCGCTCAAGGAAAAATACGGCTACGACCTCGCCGCCAAAGTGGCGAAGACAGCCCACAAGAACGGCACAACGCTCCGCGAGGAAGCGGTGAAGCTCGGCATCCCGGCGGAAGACTTCGATGCCATCGTGCGGCCTGAGAAAATGATCGGTCCGGGCTGAGTAAACACATGGGCGACGTCGTCAACTTCAACCGCTTCAAAAAGCAGAAGGCCCGCGAAGAGCGCGCCAAGGTCGCCGACGCCAACCGCGCCAAGTACGGCCGCACCAAAGCGGAGAAGAAGCTGAGCGAGGCGGAAAAGGACCTGGCCGAGCGAAAGCTGGATGATCACAAGATTGAGGATTGAGCGACATGTTTCGATGCATTGCTGCGCAATGCACCCCAGCATGAGGAACAATCCATCTCTCCCTCACCCTGAGGTGCTGCCGCAGGCGGCCTCGAAAGTTTTGCCGCAAGGCCATACGTGATGCCCCACGATCTCAAGCGCTCTCTCACCATTGCCGGACATCGCACCTCGCTGTCGCTGGAGGCTGAGTTCTGGGCGGCGCTGACAGAAGCGGCAAAGTCTGAAAACAAGAGTGTCGCCAGTCTCGCGGGCGAGATCGATGCCTCGCGGGGCGAGCGCAACCTCTCTTCGGCGATCCGCGTGTGGCTGTTGAAGCGCGCTAGCAATAAAGCGGGTTGAGGCAACCGCCCTTGGGCTTGGGTTGCGCAGGGACGGGTGGCGCATCGACGGGCGGCTTGGGCAGCATGTTGGGCACCGGCTGCTGTTCCAGGAGTTTCCGCAGCGCCTCCTGCTCCAGCCGCTTCTGCTCGGCCTGACGCGCCACTTCATCGGCCAGCGCCTTTGCTTCCGCATCGGCCTTCGCCTTGGCGGCAGCGGCCTTTTGTGCGTCTTCCTCAGCCTTGCGCCGGGCCTCTTCGATGCGCGCCTGCTCGTCCGCCAGCGCTTTCAGGCGCGCGGCCTCGGCCTTGGCCTTTGCATCCTCCAACGCCTTGAGACGCTTTTCTTCCTCGCGCCGGGCCTTTTCCTCTTCCTGACGCTTGCGCTCTTCCTCGATCTTCGCCTTGCGCGCGTTCTCCGCCGCATAGGCCGCAAGTTGCGCCTTCAATCCGCCCGCCAATTTTTGCTTCACAAGGTCCATCTTGTTCATGGCATCACCGATCGGAACGAAGGCCGCGAACTGCGCCTCGTCCTGCGCGGCCCGCGCCGCCCTTGAAGCCGCATGCACCTTCAATTCGCGCTGGCGCATGCGGATTTCCGCGCGCTGCGCCTGGTAGGCTTCGAACTTCGCCTGGTCCTGCACGCGCTGCTCTTCTTCCGCCACCGCGAGCTTCTCTTCTTCCGTCTTCAACCGTTCCAGCTCAGCAAGATCGCGCGCCAGGAATTCATGGCCGAGCTTGGAGGCCAGTGCGGCGGAACTGGAACGCCGGTCGAAGGCGCCGGGCGGCCCTGAATAGGTGATCGTCACCGGCGGCAATTCGGGGCGCTCCGTCAGCGTCACGGCCGTGGCAAGGTCGATGCGGCGGTCGGCGAGATCAGCGGTGAGCGCAATCTCGCTCAAGGTGCCGATGCCGCTCACCCGTGTCGGCGTGGAGGTGAGCATGCCCTTCTTTACCTCGAAGCTGCCGCCTGCTGATTCCGCCTTGAGGCCGGCGTCTCCTTCGAGAGCGGCAAGCGCTGCGCGCAAGTCATCCGCCGTCTTCACGCCTGCGACCTTGGCGGCAAAGGCTTCAGGCGCGAGTTTGGCAAACACGAGGTCGGTGCCCGTGTAAGCCCCCTTGCCTTCCAGCCCTGCCAGCGCCGCAGCAGGACTGCGGCCCGTGCCCGCCAGTTCGCCGCTGATCACGATATGGCCGGAACCCAGCTGTTCACCCTTTGCGGAGGTCAGCACCTGGCCCACGTCAATCGGCAGCTTGCCCTTGGCTTTGGCATCGAACACGCCTTCATTCGCCGTCACCTCGACTTCGAATTCCAGCTCCGGCACGGTGGGTGCCAGAAGATCGAACTTGCGGGTCTTGCCCAGCGCGATGCCCACGGCCGTCTCCTTCAACTGCTCGCCGAAAGGCAGGGCGAGGGTGCGCGGACGGAGCCAGATCTCGCCCTCGAACAATCCGTCATCGGGTCCGGCAAATGATGTCGAAAGATCAACATCGATGCCGCGCCACGGCATGAAGGTCAGCGCCAGCAGGCGCGACAGCGCCACATCGCCCACATTGAAATCCGCAGCGAGCTTGCCCTCCTTGTCGAAGGCGGCTTCGCCAGCCAGCGACAAGCCCGCATGATCTCCCACCACATCCGTGACCGCGATCCCGCCGTCCTTCGGCGTCACCTTGAAGGCAAGGCGCACCGGTCCGCCCGGTCCTTCCACCTGCGGCACGCCCAGCGCGCGCAGGAGCGGCCCCACGTCGTCGGCAAAGAGGCTCGCCGCGCCAGACATGGCTGAATAGGGTTCGGCGGGTTTCAGGCTGCCATCGAATGACAACCGCGCGCCATAGCCCCGCGCCTCAATCTTGCTGGCAAAGCCACCGCTCTTCGATCCGGAGAACGACAGCGCCACGCTGCCGGGACTGGCGGCCATGGCCTTGCTGTCGATACCGGCGAGCGCCATGAGGCGGGCCGCATCCGGCGCATCGACAGTTCCTTCCAGCGACACGCGGGCATCCGCACCGCGCTCAAGTTCCGTGATGCCGCCCGTGAATTTCAGAGTGAACGGTGCCGCCGTTCCCGTAAGCGCATAGGTGAGGATGGGGCCGTTTGAATCGGGCTTCGCATTGAAGGTGAACGCCACATTGCTCTGGCCCAGCGCGCGCGTCCATTGCGCGCTCGAGTCCGTCAGACCGAGAAGGCGGAGGAAACCG
Organism: Hyphomicrobiales bacterium; assembly: GCA_016710435.1. Classification (NCBI taxonomy): domain Bacteria; kingdom Pseudomonadati; phylum Pseudomonadota; class Alphaproteobacteria; order Hyphomicrobiales; species Hyphomicrobiales bacterium. The sequence goes on from JADJVV010000001.1 coordinate 143,719, forward strand.
CGCGGATCATCAGCGACGAGCGTGGCCGTCACATCGCCCGATGGCCCCTCGGCATTGCTCAGGATCAGTCCATCCGCCTTGACGCGCGCTCCTCCCACCGATCCGATGTCGAAGGCCTTGATCTCGAAGCCGCTCTGGCTGGTACCCACGTCAAGCGCCACATCCTGCGCCCGCACGCCATTGAGGAGGACGGTGCCCGCATCCAGCACCACATGGTTCTCCAGCGTCTGCGCACCATGCAGCAGCGGATCGAGAATGGCCAAAAGGTCAAAGGCATGAGCCTGCGCGCCGCCGCCTGCCTCCACCGTCACAAGCGAATCCAGGTCCAGCGACGGCGTGGTGATGCGTGTGGTCAGCGATGGCACCTGCCCCTGCCGCAGGACGGCCTCGCCCTCGCCCGGCAATCCTTCCAGTTCATAGCGCACCGACTTGAGCGACATCTGCGACGGCGACCACGCCAGGGCGCCTTGCAGTTTCAGGCGGCCCCGGCTGCCCTTCCACCAGCTGTCAAATCCCGACTTGCGCGACGGCATGGCCCAGCCCGCGAAGGCGCGGAGGTCGCTGCTCTCAAAGGCCAGCACACCGGAAAGCTCGGTGTCACCATCCTTGCGCGCCACCTTGCCTTCGGTGAGGCGCATGGCGGAACGGCCTGGCAATCCGGCGCGCGCATTCTCGATGTCGATGCCGGCTGGCGTGATATGCGCGGCCAGTTGCACGTCGTTCATGGTCTCGCCGCCCGCCGTGAGCACCGTCACATCCAGGCCAAAGCGCACGTCCAGCTTCTCCGGCAGATTTCGCAGCAACGAATGGGAAACGGCCAGCACCCCCCCGCTCCGCCAGGCGGCCAGCGTTTCCGCACCGAGCATGGTGTCGAGGTTCACGCGCGGAGCCTTCAGAGCGATGTTGCCCGTGAGAGCGTTGCCAAGGTCCATGCCCGCCGTGCCTTCCACAAGCGTGCCCGAGTCCCGCGCATCCGCCGGGGTGATCTTGATCTCGCTGAGCTCCGCCCTTTCAGCCGAGGCCTTCAACTTGGCCCGCAGCGCAAGTGGCCGCAGGCCGCCTTCCACGCTGCCCTTCTGGCCTTCCGCCTCCTGCGCCAAAACACTCAGGTCGCCCTCGAAGGCGCCATCCTTCCAGCCGCCATCCAGGGCCGCGACAGGAAGCGACGGATCCCCCGGTGTCACCTTGATGCCGAAGCGGAAGGGCTCGGCGTCGGTGTAGGCACCACTCGAGAAGGTGAAGGCCATCGGCATTTCCCGCCAATAGCCCGTGCCCCGCAGACGCCACGGCCCCTCGATTGCATCCGCTGACATGTCCGCATCGATGGTGGAGATGTCGGTGACGAGTCCCTGCTTTCTGTCATCCAGGCGGATCGTGCCGCTGAACAACCGGATCTGGTCCAGCCGCACATTGGCGAGCAGGCTGGAGCGCCGCAGGTCTTCATCCGGCGAGAGAAGCCAGTTCACCGCGCCTGCATCGGTGCGGATCAGGGTGACCCGCGGTTCCAGCAGTTCCACGCTCTCCACATTGAGATTGCCATTGAGGAGGCCGCCAAGCTGCAGCGACAGCGTCAGCGTGTCGGCATGGATGAGCGGCGCGCCCTCGATGCCATCCGGATTGCCGATGGCGACATTGTGCGCGGTGAGCTTCGGCCACGGGAACAGGCGGATCTGCACATCGCCGCCGATCTGCACGTTGCGGCCCGTGATGCGGTGGCCATAGGCTTCAAGATTGCCCTTGTAGCCATTCCAGTTCACCACAAAAGGCGCCGCCAGCAACGCCGCCACCACCACCAGCAGCAGGACGCCAAAATAGAAAACCGGTGATTTCCAGACGCTCATGCCGACCTCTGTCCCACGTTAGTCCAGGCATCATGGTTTTCAAATGGCCGCATTCTTCCCCGGGTTCATGATGTTGAGGGGGTCGAGGGCGCGCTTGATCGCCTGCATGGTGGCAAGTGCGGGGCCGTGTTCGAGTGCCAGATAGGCCCGCTTGCCGGAGCCGATGCCGTGTTCCCCGGTGCAGGTGCCGCCCATCGCCAGCGCCCGGTGAATCAGCCGGTCATAAGCCAGCTTCACCCGCTTCACTTCCGCTGCATCTTCAACGTCGGCAAACAGTACCACATGGAAATTGCCGTCGCCCACATGGCCGATCATGGGGCCATAGATGTCGTTGGCCTCAAGATCCTTGCGCGTTTCCTCCACGCATTCGGCAAGGCGCGAGATCGGCACGCACACGTCCGAGGCAAAACTTTCGGATTTTCCGGCCTTGATGTTCTTGGTGGCCCAGAAGGCATCGTGCCGTGCCTGCCACAGCCGCGCCCGCTCCTCCTCCTTCGTGGCCCAGTCGAAAGCCCCACCGCCCTGAGACGCGGCAATCTCGGCAAAGCGTTCCGACTGTTCCTCCGTCCAGGCGTCGGTGCCATGGAATTCGACGAACAGTGTGGGTGACACGGGCAGCGTGAGTTTGGAGTAGGCGTTGATGGCCTTGATGTGTTCGGCATCGACCAGTTCGATCCGCGCCACGGGAATGCCCATTTGGATCGTCTCGATCGCCGTCTTGCAACAGGCTTCCACCGAGGGGAAGGCGCACACGCCCGCCGCAATCGATTCCGGAATGCCGTAGAGCCGCAACTGCACCTCGGTAATGACGCCGAGCGTGCCCTCCGATCCCACCATGAGCCGCGTGAGGTCGTATCCGGCCGACGACTTGCGCGCGCGCGTGCCGGTGCGGATCACCTGGCCGTCGGGCATCACCACGGTGAGGCCCAGCACATTCTCCTTCATCGTGCCGTAGCGCACGGCATTGGTTCCCGAGGCACGCGTTGCCGCCATGCCGCCCAGGCTCGCATCGGCACCCGGATCGATGGGGAAGAAAAGGCCTTGGTCCCGCAGATGCGCATTCAACGTCTTGCGCGTCACGCCCGCTTCCACGCGGCAATCCAGGTCTTCACCATTCACCTCAAGGATGTGATTCATCCCGCTGAGATCAATGGATATTCCACCGAAGGGAGCGGAGAAGTGCCCTTCCAGTGAGGTGCCGGTGCCGAAGGGAATGACGGGCACCTGATGGGCCGCGCAGATGCCGACGATGGCGGAAACTTCGGCCGTCGTCCTGACGAAGGCCACCGCATCTGGGGCAGCCCCCTCGTTCCACGTCTGGTCCTTTCCGTGCTGCTCGCGCACTGCCTGCGCCGTTGAAAGCCGTTCACCCAGGAGGTCACGGATTTTGCCGATGGCATCCGTTGTGCTGTTCTTCAAACGTGGTGTAGTCATGGCGCGAAGCTAACACAGCGAGTGCCAAACGCGATGCCTTTTCCCGCCCCCTACGTCTCCCGCGAAATGAAGATCGAGCCGGAGTGGATCGATTACAACGGCCACTTCAACATGGCCTACTACAACGTGCTGTTCGATCGCGCCGCGGACGAGATCTTCGCCCTCGCAGGCCTTGGGCCTGACTACGTGAAGACCGGCAATTCATTTTTCACTCTGGAAACACACACCTCCTACCTTCGTGAACTCGCGCCCACCGACACGGTGAAGATCGACATCCAGTTTCTGGACCACGACCACAAGCGCGTGCACTACGTGCAAGTGATGCGCCACGCCACGGAAGGCTGGGTCTCCTGCGTGCTCGAGGTGATGGTAAGCCACGTCAGCCTGACCACCCACAAGACCTCCGAATTTCCGCCCGAGGTGGCCAGGAAAATCGCCGAAATCGCCCTGGCCCACAAAGCCCTGCCCGTTCCGGCTCAGGTCGGCCACAGGATTGGCATTCCGCGGAAGACGTGACGGACGTGCCGGGACGATGCCCCGGCCCCCAATTCCGATACACTTCGCGTCGCGCCGTGCATTTGCATCGCCAAATTGTGCAAACTGCCTCACTCTCGTCACATGGCTGTAAAGCTGGGGGCATATTTTGCCGACATAATGGGTTCAGCCGGACAAGAGAGCCGGACCCGGAAAGGAGGCTGATGATGACACAGAACGGATTTGCCCATTTCGCGGACGCCCTCGTCTTCGTTCACGGCCACAAGGCCCTGGCCGAGGCAGCGCGCCATGCGGAACTCTGCGAGCGCGCCGGAGACATGGAAACCGCCGGCCGCTGGCGCCGTGCCATGGATCACGTGAAAGCCGTATCGATCGCGGGTACAAAGCAGAAACATTGCCTCGCCGCCTGAGGCCTGCTGCCCTATATAGGCCGGACAAGGAATCATTGCCCGGCCCATGTCCAACTCACGAAATCCGCTCGACCTCGACAACTTCAACGAGGACGACCTCGCCGCACCGGCGACGCCCACGGGCGTCGTGCCGGGCGGCATTGCCGCGCGCGCGATGGCGGGGGCCGAGCCTCCCTATCTCAAGGGCCTGAACCCCGAACAGCGCGACGCGGTGCTCTCGATCGACGGCCCGCTCCTCGTGCTTGCGGGTGCCGGCACCGGCAAGACCCGCGTGCTGACCACGCGGCTCGCCCATATCCTCAGTACACGGAAGGCCTTCCCCAACCAGATCCTCGCCGTCACCTTCACCAACAAGGCGGCGCGCGAGATGAAGGAACGGATTGGCATGCTGATCGGCGGCATGGTCGAAGGCATGACGTGGCTCGGCACCTTCCATTCCATCGGCGTGAAGATCCTCCGCAATCACTACGAACTCGCAGGCCTCCGCAGCGGCTTCACCATCCTTGATGACGACGACCAGGTGCGCCTCCTGAAGCAGCTCCTGCAGGCCGAGAACATCGACGAGAAGCGCTGGCCCGCGCGCCAGCTCGCCGCCCTGATCGACGGCTGGAAGAACCGGGGCCTGACGCCCGACCGCGTGCCCGCCGGTGAAGCCCACGCCTTCGCCAATGGCCTCGGCGGCAAGCTCTACGCCGATTACCAGCAGCGCCTGAAGACCGTGAATGCCTGTGACTTCGGCGACCTGCTTCTGGAAGTCCTGCGCCTGTTCCAGAACCATCCGGACGTGCTGAAGACCTACCAGCAGCGCTTCCGCTACATGCTGGTGGACGAGTACCAGGACACCAACATCGCGCAATACCTCTGGCTGCGCCTCTTGGCGGGCGGCCACCACAACATCTGCTGCGTCGGCGACGACGACCAGTCGATCTATGGCTGGCGCGGCGCGGAGGTGGACAACATCCTGCGCTTCGAGAAGGATTTCCCCGGCGCCAAGGTGATCCGCCTGGAACAGAACTACCGCTCGACGCCGGACATCCTCGGTGCTGCCTCAGGCCTCATCGCCAAGAACGAAGCGCGCCTCGGCAAGACCTTGCGCACAAGCCGCGATGAAAGCGAACCCATCATCGTGCGCGGCCACTGGGATGGCGACGAGGAAGCCCGCGCCATCGGCGACGACATCGAAACGCTGCAGCGCAAGGGCGAACGCCTGAACGACATGGCGATCCTCGTCCGCGCCTCCTTCCAGATGCGCGCCTTCGAAGACCGCTTCCTGACGCTGGGAATCCCCTACCGCGTGGTAGGCGGACCGCGCTTCTACGAACGCGCCGAAATCCGGGACGCCATGGCCTATCTCAAGATCGTGGCATCGCCGGACAATGATCTGGCCTTCGAACGCATCATCAACACACCCAAACGCGGCATCGGCGATTCATCAGTAAAGAAAATGTACGACGTGGCACGCTCGCAGGGCCTGTCCCTTTTCCGCGCTGCCGAACAGATGGCGCTGACCGACGACCTGCCGGCCAAGGCCCGCACGGCGCTGCGGCTTCTGCTGGAGAGTTTCATTCGCTGGCGCAAGCACATCGACGTGCTGCCTCACACCGAACTGGCCGAGATCGTGCTCGACGAAAGCGGCTACACCGAGATGTGGCAGAACGACAAGAGCCCGGAAGCCCAGGGACGCCTTGAAAACCTCAAGGAACTGGTGCGCTCCATGGGTGAGTTCGAAAACCTCACCGGCTTCCTCGAGCACGTCTCGCTGGTCATGGACCGTGACGCGGGCGATGCCGAGGACCGTGTGAACATCATGACCCTGCACTCCGCCAAGGGCCTGGAGTTCGGCACCGTGTTCCTGCCCGGCTGGGAGGAAGGCCTTTTTCCGCACCAGCGTTCGCTCGATGAAAAGGGCCGCGCCGGACTGGAGGAGGAACGCCGGCTCGCCTATGTCGGCATCACCCGCGCCAAGCGCCGCGCCACCATCTCCTTCGCCCAGAACCGCCGCGTGCACGCGCTCTGGCAATCGGCCATCCCCTCGCGTTTCATTGACGAACTGCCCGCCAACCACGTGGAGGTCGTCGCCATGACCACCAGCTATGGCGGCTATGGCATCGGCAACTACGGCCAGAGCCGCTTCGACAGCGCCAACACTTTCCGCAGCGGCAACACTTACCAGACGCCCGGCTGGCAGCGCGCCCAGAACACGTATGCCAAGGGCGCCGGCCTCAAGACCTCACCCAAATTCATCGAAGGCGAAACCGTCGTCACCGGCGAAGTCCACTACGCCAGCGGCGACCGCGTCTTCCACCAGAAATTCGGCTACGGCACCGTGACCATGGTGGAAGGCAACAAGCTGACGGTCGATTTCGAAAAGGCCGGCGAAAAGCGCGTGATCGACAGCTTTGTGGAACGCAGTTGAGGCGGGTGCGGCATCAGCCGTTGATGGCAACGCCATGACCGTTCAGCTTCCCGCAGAATTCCTCGAAGAATGCGGAAGCCATGGACCTGCCATAGCCGGTCTGGATCCCTTGCAGTCCAAAGCGGACGCCGAAGGGTTCGCCCACGCGCGGGCAGTTTGCGAAGCCGGCAAAATGGGTGCTGTGGTCGGCAAAGCCCTTGGGCAGCAATGTGGCGCTCAGCCCGAGGGTAAGATTGAGGGCCCGTGACGTGAGGTCTTCCGAGCGGCCGACTTCACCGAACGGCAGATTGTTCCGTTGCAGGAAATCGATTGCCGCATCCCGCGTCGGGCAATCGCCACCGGGCAGCATCACAGGCAGCTTTTCGTGGTTGTCGCCATGGAATGCGCCGGGCTGAGGCCTCAGCATCTGGAACTGGCACTCGAACTGGTAGTCAAATTCCGTCTCGCGCGGGCGCAAGGGCCGCAGCACGAAATTGAAGGCGTTCTGGCCGCAATGATGGGCGAGGTCGCGAAACCCCATGGCCTCGCAATGGAAGCGGTCTGCCGTCCAGGCCGCGAGTGCGGGATCGACGGTGATCAGCGCCGAAATCGAATAGGGCAGTGCCAGCGTCTGCTTTCTCGAGCCATCCTGCAGAATGCGGTCCATATGGGCGCTAAGCACCGAAATCCGCTCCATCAGGTTGGCAACATCTTCACGTTCCACGAAAAGTGTGTTGCCCACCCGGCTGAGAACCTTCAATCCGGTCAATACTTCGAACTTGTTGACTTGCTGGGTGACAGCGGATTGGGACACGCCCAGCACAAGAGCGGCCTCGGTCATGCTGCGCGTGCGGACAGCCTCAGAGACCGCTCTGATCATCCCCAACGTCAGCCCAGCACCACCTGTTGACTTGGTCGACCGTCCCATTGCAACCCCGATGAGATTTAGTCTCTTTAATCAATATGGGATAGCAAAATGCTAATCTGCAAATAAATCAAGCACAGATAAGCCAAGATATAATATTTCCCTGAACTAATGTCACTTCAGTAGGGAAAATCTCACCGTCGCGGTGCGATTGCCGAACCTCGGATACGGACGTTTCCGGTAATTTGCAGTTTAGGTCCGATTGGAGCGATGGAATGGCGTCGCTTTCAGGGAGGTGGGTACCAACTTGTCTGGGGACGACACCCAAACTTTGGAGCCCGCGATCCCCTGCAAAAGTTTCCGGGCATTGAGTGTTAGCGCGGGCAACAGAAATGTTGCCTGCGCTTTTTTGTGATCGTCGTTCCTCATCTCAACCAGCAAGCGCTTGGACTGTCCCGCCTGAGGCGGGCCAAGACATACAGCGGAGAACGGGATTGGAGTGACGGCCAATTTCCAGGTTTCCGTCATGGCCCGCTTCAGGCGGGCCACCCAATGATCCGATTCGGAAACCTTCTCATCCCGCAAACCAATATCCGCACCGCTGTGAAGGCGGATATTCTTTTACTTCCCATTCATTTTGTGTGGCCATTGCGCAACACCGGTTTCATTTTCAAACAGGTGCGGCATGGCGTGGCCCAGACTCCTCAGCCGAGCAATTGAAAATTTCCCCGCCTTTACAGCAGCTAACGTGTCCGGTCCGGCGCCCACGCCGCCTGCGGAATTGCTTCCGCTTATTTGTCGATAAGCAAACACGCGTGGGAACCACACTCACGAACTGGCTGTCAGTTCGATGGATGAGTGCACGCATTTTCCTGCAGGGGATTGGGGGCACGCATTTTGAACCTAAACAGATTTGGGAGAAACCAAATGAAAGTTATCAAGCTCGCTCTTCTCGGTACGGCTGCTCTCGCGGCTGTTTCGGTGAGCGCCCGCGCCGACAACCTCTCGGACCTCAAGGCACAGATTGAAGCCCTCCAGGCTGACGTCGCCGCCCTCCAGGCCGCCCCGTCGGTTCCCGCCGGCTATTCGCTCCTCACGATGTCGGAAGCTCCGACCATCGTCGTTCCGGGCCTTATGATCAAGGACAAGAACGCCGTTTCACCGACCGCCACGACCATCGGCGTGCTGCCGACGGCTGACGTTCCGGCCTCCACGATCATCCAGTGGTCAGGCAGCGTCCGCGCCGCCATCGCCTACACGGACCATGACTTCGACGTCGGTGCTCCCGGCGGCCTCGTCGACTACAACGAGCTGCACCTGAAGGCACGCGGCCGTCTGTCCGTGACGGGCACGACCGACACGGCTGTCGGCGAAGTGGGCGCCAGCGTTTCGTTCGCTGGCGACTTCAACAACAAGATGGCGGGCGGTACCGGCTTCACGTCGAACTCAGCGTCGGTCTTCATGGACTACGCCTGGGGTTGGTGGAAGATGACGCCGGAACTGACGTTCGCCGGCGGCTACAACAGCTCGCTCGCCACGATCGGCTACGGAATGGCCAAGGTCACCGACACCTACATCAACGACGGCGACGTCGAAGTGCAGGGCGGCGACATGACGCAGTTGCAGCTGTCGTACAACTCGGGTCCGGTTGGCGTTGCCATCGCTCTCGAGCACACGGATGAAGGCGGCAATACGCCGGTTGGCGTCTCGGGTGGTCCGCTCGGCGTTGCCGCCGAAGTGACCTACTCGGGTGACATGTTCAATGCTGAAATCGCTGGCTTCGTGCGTGATGCTGACCCGGCTATTAGCCCGGTTGTCGCCGCGTCCAAGGTGACGCAGTCGCAGATCGGCCTCGGCCTCGGCGCCAAGCTCTCGGACATGTTCGACATCTCGGTGGCCGGCAGCATCGGCAACAACATCTGGTTCTCGGACAACGTGGGCTGGACCTACATTGGCGATGGCTGGGAATTGAGCGGTGCCGTCGTGGCCTCGCTGTCCGACTCGATCAGCGCCGAACTGGGTGCAGGCATCTCGTCGTATGACGCTGACTGGAATGGCACCACCAACGCCGCGTCGACAGACGAAGTCGACACCACGGCGATTGCCGGTGGCATCTATTGGTCGCCGGTGTCCCAGCTCAAGATCGGTGCACAGGCCAGCTGGGTCGAAATCGACTCGAGCGTCCTGACCCGCGACGAAACCGAGATGCACGCTGCCTTCGTGACCTGGTGGAACTTCTAATCCATCACGGATTGATGTACGGCCCGCTTCGGCGGGCCGTATTTTTTTGCGCTCGTGTGACGACAATGTTTCCGGTCATAGGGTCTGGCCTGCCGGGGCCTGAACACCGCAGGCCGGAATAGTTCACCCCAGCCGCGCCTGCACCTTCTCCCATTCCGCAGCAATCGTTGCAGCGGGCGTCCAGTCCGGACCGACCCTCCGGTACCAGTAATCCCGGTTGCCGAGGTCGCCTTCGATCCAGTGGCAGAGTGCGTGCACAAGGTCATGGGCGAATTCACCCTCGTCTTGCTGGCAGATCATGTGGGCCTTCTGCCATTCCGGCCCCATGCAAAACCCGCCCTGCTTCAGCCACCACAGGGCTTGTTGCGGCGGTGTGCTTCCGGCGGGTGGGGACTGGGGTGCGCGACTGTTCATGGCGTGAGTCTGCCACGCTCCGGGCGGGACGCAAGAGCGGGCGTGTCCGGCACCGCTACTCCGCTGCCACGCGGCGCGCCGGCTCCGCCTGCTGCGTGCGGGCGAAGGGATCGCCCATCACTGCCTCGGTGTGATGCACGTTGAGCCAGCGCCCGTCGTGCTTCACCCAGACAGACGAATCCGCCGCGTTGAGAGTCATGCGCTTTCCACCAACCGTCACGTCTTCCCGCACCGTGTAGCCGATCACTGCCACCTCCGGGCTGGGGAAGATCACATGGATGTTGTCGAGCGCAAAACCATGGATGGTGAAATCGGAGTGCGCCGCCATGCGGGCATAGCCGCTGCGCGTCAGCACGTTCACGCCCTGCGCTCCCGTGAGAATGCTGTGGCCGTCCATCATGGACATGGACGTGGCCGTATCCTTCTCGACGATCGCCTGCCAAAAGGCATGCTCAAGCGTGATGATCTCTTGTTCCATGAAGCGCTGCTCCTCCTGATCGGGGTACAACGCCCATGGGTGCACAACTGTTCCGTGGCTGGCGCAACTCAAGCGGCAGCGGGAGCGAAGGCCAGTGCCACGCCGTTCATGCAATAGCGGAGGCCGGTGGGCTGCGGGCCATCATCGAACACATGGCCCAGGTGCCCGCCGCAGCGGCGGCAATGCACTTCGGTGCGCGTGGTGAACAGCGTGTTGTCGTCCTTCTTGCCCACGGCGCTGGGCAGCACGTCGAAGAAGCTCGGCCAGCCCGTGCCGGAATCGAATTTGGTCTCGGAGGCATAAAGCGGCAGGGCACAGCCCGCGCAGTTGAACGTGCCCTTGCGATGTTCGTCGAGAAGCGCGGATGTCCACGGCCGCTCTGTGTCCTCCTCGCGCATCACGGCGAAGGCGGCGGGTGAAAGGATCTTCTTCCACTCCTCCGGCGTCTTGGTGATTTCGAAACTGCCTTCCTCGGCGCGGGAATTGCGGCGCGCGGCCCCGAGCGCAACAAGTGACAGGCCCGACAAGGCGGCGAAGGTAAAAGCGGTGCGGCGGTTCATGGTTCTGGTCTCCCGTATGCAACAGATACGCCCTTGCGGACCGGAAGTGCACTCACACCTGTTCAAGCTGCCGTGAAGGCGGGGGTTATCTCTCGCGGCCCGAGATGCTGGCCCCGGCATCCGTATCGAGCTTCATGAAGGTGATGACGGAGAATCCGGAAATCAGCGCAACCACCACGATCACGAAGGAGAAGTCCGACGCCTCCAGGCTGTTGCGCCCATACCACCACATGCGCGCATCCAGCAGGAACGCCGCCGCCGCCACGCCGAGCGCCAGGAAAAGCTGCTGCAGCACCGTGTAAAGCGTATTCGCTTTCGCCATCTCGGCGTGCTCCACATCCGCATAGGCCAGCGTGTTGAGCGACGAGAACTGCAGCGAGCGCATGAAACCGCCCGCCAGGATCACGCCAAACATCATCCAGTACGGCGTCTGCGGCGTGAACAGTGCTTGCAGTGCAAACATCACGCAACACAGGATGCCGTTGACGATGAGCAGGCTGCGGTAGCCGAAGTGGCGGACGAGGCGTGCCACCGTGAACTTCATCGACACCGCCCCCAGCGCCGATGCGAAGGTGATCATGCCGCTGGCAAAGGCGGAAAAGCCGAAGCCCAGTTGCAGCATCAGCGGCACGATGAAGGGCATGGCCCCCACGGCAATGCGGAACAGGTTTCCGCCGCTCACAGAATGGCGGTAGCTCGGGATGCGGAACAGCCGGAGATCGAGGATCGGATCGGGCACGCGCGCCGCGTGGAGGCCATAAGCCACCAGCAGCAAGCCGCCCACAAGCATCATCACCACCACTTGCGTGTCGGTGTAGAGACCCCGCCCCGCCACCGTCAGCCCGAACACCGCGAGCGTCAAGCCGCCGCCCGACAGCAGGAAGCCCCGCACATCGAGCGGCGGCGGCGTCTCCATCTTCAGGTTGGGCATCAGCCAACTCGCCAGCCCGAAGGCAATGACGCCAAACGGCAGGTTCATCCAGAAGATCCACCGCCAGTCATAAACTGTTGTAATATAACCACCAATGGGCGGTCCGATCACCGGCCCGACGAGCGCCGGAATGGTCAGCCAGGCAATCGCATCCAGCAGTTCCGATTTCTGCACCGAGCGCAACAGGATGATGCGCCCCACAGGCACCATGAGTGCCCCTCCCACGCCTTGCAGCCCCCGCGCCGCCACCAGCCAGTGCAGGTTTTCGGCAAAGCCGCAGGCCGCCGAACCCGCCGTGAAGATCACGATCGCCGTGCGGAACACGGTCTTGGCGCCGTAGCGGTCGGCAAGCCAGCCGCTCACGGGCAGCACCACGGTGAGGCCGAGCAGATACGTGGTGAAGGCGAGTTTCAGCGCCACCGGGCTCACGCCCAGGTCGCCCGCAATGGCCGGCAGCGAGGTGGCGATGATGGTGGAATCCATCTGCTCCATGAACAGCGCCGAAGCGATGACCAGCGGCAGGATTCGCGCATTGAAGGACGCCGTGGAAGACATGGACGCTCCTGTAACACGCCAGTCACATTCCCGCGAATGCCGCCCGCCCGCATTGCTGTCATGCGCCGCCTCGGCTAGAAAGGAGGGCTGCACCGGCCCAACTGGTGCAGCACCGGTCGGGTTGCGCCGGTGCCCTCGCTCCCCACACAGAGATACGAATGTTCAACTGGCTGTTCACATGGCTGGAGAGCCGCGTGCCCTCCTTCCCCACCGATCTTCCCGACAAGCCCACGCCCAGCGTGTGGGGCTTCATCCGCTATTACTCGCGGCCCTTCCTGCCGCTGATCGTGGCCGGGCTCACCTTGTCCGTGGTGATTGCCGTGATCGAAGTCCGGCTCTTCGCCTTTGTGGGCAGCCTCGTGGACACGCTCACCGGCGCCGACCGTGCCACCTTCTGGGCCGACAACAAGGGCGCCCTGCTGTTTTATGGCGCCCTCGCCCTTCTGATCCAACCCCTGCTCTCGGCATTGACCGACGCCATCGAGAACCAGGGCCTGCGCGGCAACTACGCCATGCGCATCCGCTGGATGGCGCACCGCTACATGCTGCGCCAGTCCATGGAGTTCTTCCACAACGAGTTCGCCGGCCGCGTCGCCACCAAGGTGATGCAGGCGGCACTTGGCGTGCGCGACGTCGTGATGAAGCTCACACAGGTCATTTCCTATGTGGTCGTCTATCTCATCACGGCGATCACCTCGTTCTCCATTTACGATCCGCGCCTCGGCATTCCCCTGCTCGTCTGGCTGGTCCTCTATGCCATCACCATGCGCTATTTCGTGCCGCGCCTCGGCAAATTGTCGGAGAAGCAGGCAGACATGCGCTCGGTCGTCACCGGCCGCATCGTCGATACCTATACCAACATGCCCACGGTCAAACTCTTCGCCCACGCCTCCCGCGAAGACGACTACGCACGCGAAGGCATGAGCTGGATGCTGCAGAGCGTCTACGCTTCCATGCGCGCCTCGACGATGATGAACCTGGTGCTGAACCTCATCAACGGCCTGCTGCTCACCTCAACGGCGGCACTGGCCACCTGGCTGTGGTACACCAACGCCATCACCGTGGGCGCCATCGCCTTCTCCGTCGGCCTCATCTATCGCATGCTCGGCATGGCCCACTGGATGCTGTGGGAAATCGCCGGATTGTTCGAGGATTTCGGCGTGGTGAAAGACGGCGTGGACGTGGTGGCGCGCGAACATGCGGTGAAGGACAAGCCCGGCGCAAAGCCGCTCGCCGTCACGCATGGCAAGATCACCATCAGTGATCTCCATTTCAATTATGGCAAGCCCGTCAGCGATGAGCGCGAAGTCATCTCCGGTCTCACCCTCACCATCAAGCCCGGCGAAAAGGTGGGGCTTGTGGGCCGCTCCGGTGCGGGCAAGTCAACGATCGCCAACCTGCTGCTGCGTTTCTACGACGTGGGTGCAGGCCACATCGACATCGACGGCCAGAACATCGCTGACGTCACGCAGGAAAGCCTGCGCGCGGCGATCGGCGTCGTCACACAGGATACCTCACTGCTGCACCGTTCGGTGCGCGACAACATCCGCTATGGCCGTCCCGATTCATCGCAGGCGGAGATCGAAGCCGCCGCCGACAAGGCCCACGCCTCCGAGTTCATCGCCAACCTCACCGATCCCAATGGCCGCAAGGGTTATGACGCCCATGTGGGTGAGCGTGGCGTGAAACTCTCCGGCGGCCAGCGCCAGCGCGTCGCCATCGCCCGCGTGTTGCTGAAAAACGCGCCCATCCTCATCCTCGACGAGGCCACCTCGGCGCTGGATTCGGAAGTGGAAGCCGCGATCCAGGAAAACCTCAACGCGCTGATGGAAGGCAAGACCGTCATCGCCGTCGCCCACCGCCTCTCCACCATCGCCGCCATGGACCGCCTCGTGGTCATGGACAAGGGCCGCATCGTGGAAGAAGGCACCCACGCCGAACTGCTGAAAAGGAAAAAAGGCATCTACGCGAGCCTCTGGGCGAGGCAAAGCGGCGGCTTTCTCATCCCGGAAGACATCAAGGCGGCGGAAGCGGCGGAGTGAGGACGCGCGTCTTCGGAGTCTGCGCCTCTCGCAAATCGGGAAAACTTCTCAGGAATGCAACTCTGAATTTGCCCTCTTCTTGGAGGTTGCTACGCCTTTCATTCAACCTGCATTGACGGGCGCAACGCGGGCGAGGTACGCCTGTCAGTGATATTGCAAGGCCAGAGGTAGCGGAGCTTGGGATGACACGTTTTTCGCGCATGTCGATCGGTCTGGCCGGGACCCTGATTTTCGGGTTCGTGATGACAAGCGGAGGCGCCATCGCCCAACCCGTCGGTCCGACAGTGACAATTGAACAAGGCAGCGGCCAGCCAGATCCGACAACAACACCTTCGATTGTCTTCGATGTCACATTCAGCGAGTCCGTGACCGAATTCACGACGGGAGATGTTGTTCTGTCGGGAAGCGCAGGCGCGACGACAGCCCAGGTTTCCGGCTCAAACGCAAGCTACACCGTAACAGTCACCGGCATGACCGGGCCCGGTGACGTGGTCGCAACCATTCCCGCAGGTGTCGCAAAGTCTGCGTTGAATGATTTGAGTTTGGCATCCACAAGCACGGACAACACGGTAATATTTTCAGCAACTCCGTTGTCCGTCACCATCAACCAGGCCGGCAGTCAGCCTGACCCCACCACCACGCCGTCCGTGGACTTCACGGTCCTCTTCAGCGAACCTGTAACCGGTTTTACGGAATCCGATCTGACGCTTTCGGGGTCGGCGGGCGCGACAACTGCCGCAGTTGCAGGTTCCGGCGACACCTACACGGTGACAGTGACGGGCATGACAGGCCCGGGCGATGTCATCGCCGTCGTCACTGCCGGAGTTGCGCAGGCCTCCAGCAGCGGCATCCTGAACGGGGCCTCCACGAGCACAGACAATACAGTGACGTATTTGTCTTCTGGCCCCGTCACAGACGAGAGCCAGCAGTTGAGTGACGTGCAGGAGGCTGCCACCGGTGTCGCCGCACAATTGGCGACGGACCTCATCACCGACAGCGTTTCCGAGGAGATCGCATCGGCCATTTCCGGCCAGATTCAAGTCGTGTCGGCCTCTGATGGCAAAGTGGGATTTGTCTATGCCCCCGGCATGGGCAAGGGAACGGTCATCACTCCAACGGCCGACATCACATCAGGTGAGTCAGGCCTGGCCACATGGCGCATCTGGAGCAGCCTGCGTTACAGCGAATTCGACTCCAATGCTTTGGACGGAGAGCAGATCAACGCAATGATCGGTGCGTCCGTGCTCCTTGATCGCGGCCTCATTGCAGGTCTGGCCGCCGGTTACGAGAATCAGGACTACGAAGATTCTGTGAGCGCCACTCTCAAGGGCGAAGGCATCAATGTCGGTGCATATTTGGGCGGCGCATTGGGCAACGGTCTCCGCTTTGACGCGCAGGCCCATGCCTCATTCCTTGACTACGACATTGCGGCAGGTGCCGTGACCGGCGCAACGGAGGGCACTCGCCTGATCGTAGGCGGGGGGCTTGCGCATGCACTTGATGCCGGACCTCTGACAATTGAACCCACAGCACGCTTTTCTGGCACTTGGGAGTGGCAGGATGGCTATACGGATTCCGCCGCCGTGGCCCATGCCGCGCGGGACTTCAACTTCGGTCGCGTATCGGCAGGGGCGAAGATCATGCATCGCTTCGACATCGACGGCGGCGCGAGTATATCACCCTTCATCACCGGGTTCGGCGACTATCGATTCTCGAGCGGTGACGCCACGATTGAGTCGCTGGTGGACGGGATGTCTGCGCGTGTTGGACTCGGTTTCGATGTCCGGGGATCCAGCGGAGTGACGGCCAGCGCCTTGGGAGAACTTTCCGGCCTTGGCCTCGACCACGGCGCGACTGCGAAGTCACTCAAGGCTCAACTCGCAATTCCGTTCTGAACATGACTGCCCGGTTGACGGGACGATGGGACGGCTGAGGGAAGTGACCCTCCCCGCCACGCAATAACCACCCGTTAACCTAAATGCCGCCACATGCCCCCAACATTCAGCCACCCATGCGAAGGGGGTTCCGACTCATGAAATTTGCCATTGTTTCCGCCACCGCTGCGGCGTTGCTGCTCTCGGCCTGCACCACCAATCCCTACACGGGCGAGCAGCAGGTCTCGAAGGGCCTGCTGGGTGCCGGAACGGGTGCCGCCGTGGGTGCTGCGGCAGGCGCACTGCTCGGCCACACGACTTCCCTGAAGACGCGCAAGGCCGCCCTCGTGGGTGCTGGGCTCGGTGCGCTGGCGGGCGGCGGCATCGGAATGTACATGGACAACCAGGAAGCCAAGCTGCGCCAGCGCCTCGCCAACTCCGGCGTCTCGGTGACGCGCGTGGGCGACTCGATCGTCCTCAACATGCCGTCCAATATCACCTTCGACAGCGACCAGTCCGACGTGAAGCCCGCCTTCTATGACACGCTCAATTCCGTGGCGATCGTTTTCCAGGAGTATAACCAGACGCTGATCGACGTCGTCGGCCACACGGACTCCGATGGCTCGGCCGACTACAACGACGATCTCTCGCGCCGCCGCGCCTCGTCGGTCGCTCGTTACCTCACCGCCCAGCAACTCGATCCCAACCGCTTCTCCGTGGAAGGCCGTGGCGAGGAAGAACCGATTGCCACCAACGCTTCCGCCGAAGGCAAGGCCCGCAACCGCCGCGTCGAGATCACCATCCAGCCGCTGACGTAAGTCACGCACACCCTTGCCCGCAACGCCATGTCCCGCCATAGCGGGGCATGACTGAAGCCCGTTTCATCCTCACCTTCCCGTCCGCCTCGCTGGATGAAGCCCAGGCGCTCGCCGATGCGATCGACGGCCACATTGCCATTGATGCCCTCGCCGTCACCGTCAACGAGACGGACGAAGCGAAAGCCCTGTGGTGTGCGGCGGCCTATTTCCCCGATGAAGCCAGTGCCAGCGCCGCCCGCGATGTGATGAGTGCGGGGGGCGACATCACGCCTGTGCCGGACGTCGACTGGGTGCGCAAATCATTGGAGGGACTGGCGCCCGTCACGGCGGGACGGTTCTTCCTGCACGGCTCCCACGACCGCGCCCGCCGCCGCGCCGGCGGACAATCCTTCGAGATCGACGCAGGCACGGCCTTCGGCACGGGCCACCACGGCACCACGGCGGGCTGCCTCCTGGCGCTCGACGGTATCCTGAAACATCAGACGCCCCGCCGCATGTTTGACCTGGGCTGCGGCACGGGCGTGCTGGCCATCGCCGCCGCGCGCGCCACACGGCAAGCGGTGCTCGCGACCGACATTGATCCCGAGGCCGTGCGCGTCACCATCGCCAACGCAAAGCTCAATGCGCTCGGTCCCCTGACGCGCGCCCGCACCGCCGCGGGGCTGCACCACCCGGTAATCCGCCAATCGGCACCCTATGATCTGGTCTTCGCCAACATCCTCGCCCGCCCCTCGCCGCGCTGGCGCAGGGCCTGTCCACCCTGCTGGCGCCGGGCGGAAACCTCATCCTGTCGGGACTGACGCGGGATCAGCTGCGCTGGATCAAGGCCTGCTACACCGCGCGGGGTCTCGTCCACGCCCGCACCATCGTGATGGGCAACTGGGTGGCCCTGGTGATGCGGCGGCCGGGCACAAAAGCAAAACGCCCGGGTTTCGGAAAACCCGGACGTCTGCAAATCACATCCCGTGCCCCCGGCTGGGAGCTGGATGCCTAGCTTGGATAAAGGGGCTTAGTGGCCCCAAACCTGGCGGGCGATGTCAGCGCGCTTCAGGCCGATGTCGGCCAGCAGGCGGTCATCGAGCTGGCGGAGCTGACGCTCGGCGCGGGTGCGGGCGAAATAGGCCTTCACCGTGTTCATGAGACCCGGAGCAGCGCCCAAGCCCTGGTTGCGGATCGTTTCACGGCCCATCGAAATCGTTGTCATTGTCTTCTCTCCTGATTGCGGCGGCAGCGGCAACATTTCCGCGCCTGCCCAAATTCTTTGTGCGCTGCACAATTGCAGTGCACATCTATGCGTTGGACCCCCCGTCAACCAGAGTTGCTTTCAGCAGTTCGATATGCGTTCAACGCATATCTCTGTTCACTCTCGGTTAACCTTCACGGCCAGCGACGAAAACTCAAATAGCCTTGAAATATGGCAGTTTTTCTACAGTCTTCGAAAGGGATGGCATGCCGCGATCTCACCAGCGTATGTCGCATTTTCACGAAATGGCGGATTTGGGACATCGAAATGCGGCGAATCCGCATAACGGATTGGAAGGACTTGCGGCAAAAATGTTGCGGCGCAAAATGAAAATGCCCGGCAAAGCCGGGCATTCCGAATGAATGTATCGCTCGCGCCGTTAGGAGACGACGAGGTTTCCTGCCGACGTGCGCCCCGTCCGCTTGTCGGTAATCATTTCAAAGGTGATCTTCTGGCCGTCCTTCAAACCCTTGAGACCCGCACGCTCTACGGCGGAGATGTGGACGAAGACGTCCTTGCCGCCGTCGTCTGGCTGAATGAAGCCAAAGCCTTTCTGGGTGTTGAACCATTTCACTGTGCCGGTGGCCATTAGTTAAAGTCCTTCAGTTGCGTTGCAGTTGGCTTGATTGGAAGTTTCGACGCCTCACAAACCAGTCGAAAATCAGGGGCGTCGTGCAAGCGCATGCGTGAAGGCAAGCGAGAGCGGCCAAACGTCCGGCCAATCGTCGATGTGCGACGTTATGATACACCCAACTTCCCTGCGCAAGAGCCTTTGTCCCGAAGGACTTGCGAGATTCGTGGCCACCGACCACAATCGATCGCCAATTGATACATTTGCATCGGCAAGAAAACAGATGAACACACACAGCACCCGCCTCAAAGCGCTCCGCACACTGATGAAGCAGCGCGGCCTCGCCGCCGTCATCGTTCCCCGTCAGGACGAATTCCAGGGCGAGTACGTGGCACCCTATGCGGAGCGCCTGCAATGGCTGACGGGCTTCAAGGGGTCGTGGGGCTTGGCCATCGTTGGTCTGCGCAAGGCGGCGATTTTCGTCGATGGCCGCTATACCCTGCAGGTGCGCCAGCAGACGGATACCGCGCTGTTCGAGCCCCGGCATCTCATGGAGGATCCGCCGGTCAACTGGATTGCGGCGAACCTGAAAAAGGGCGAGAAAATCGGATTTGATCCCTGGGTGACGCCGGTCGCCGAGGCCCGCAAGTTGCGCGCCGCCGCCGAAGCCGTTCACGCCAAGCTGGTCCCCCTGCCTCGCAACCCCATCGACATGGTGTGGCCAGACCAACCCGCCCGCCCCGCCAACACGATCGAGTCCCATGGCATCGAACATGCCGGCGTCGCGGCAGCGGAGAAGCTCAGCGCCATTGCTGCAACACTGCTGAAGCAGGGAGCAGACGCCGTGCTGCTCGCCGATCCCGCCTCGGTGTGCTGGGCCCTGAATATCCGCGGCAGCGATGTGCCCTACACGCCCTTTCCGCTCGCTTATGCCCTGCTCCGCCGCAAGGGCAAGGCCGAGCTTTTTGCCGACATCGCGCGCCTGACGCCCGACGCGCGAAAAGCCCTGAAGGACATCGTGCAGTGCAAGCCACCCGGCGACCTGCCCGCCCGCCTCGCCGCCCTGACTGGAAAGACCGTGGCACTCGATCCGGCCCTTGCGCCTGAGGCGGCGCGCCTCGCCCTCGTCAAGGCGGGCACAAAAGTCATTGAGGCGCAAGACCCGTGCGTGTTGCCCAGGGCGCGCAAGAACGAGACGGAGCGCCAAGGCGCGCGGGCGGCGCAGCGCCGTGATGGCGGTGCCCTCACGCGCTTCCTCAAATGGGTGAGCGAGAATGCCACCAAAGGGTGTCACAGCGAAGCGACGGCGGCGGAGGTACTGCGCGAGATGCGCGCGGAGTCGAACATGCTCCGCGGGCTCTCGTTTGAATCGATTTCGGCCTCCGGCCCCAATGCGGCGATCCCGCACTATCATCTGTCACCCGATGACGCGCGGCCCCTCGCGGCGGGCGAGATCTACCTCATCGATTCCGGCGGGCAATATCTCGACGGCACCACCGATGTCACACGCACCTTGATGATCGGCACGCCGACCGGTGAAATGAAAGACCGCTTCACCCGCGTCCTGAAGGGCATGATTGCACTTTCCGTGCTGCGCTTTCCCAAGGGCACCACTGGCGCTCACATTGATGCGCTGGCGCGGGCCGCGCTGTGGAAGGCGGGACTGGATTTCGACCATGGCACCGGCCATGGCGTGGGCAGCTATCTCTCGGTGCATGAAGGCCCCGCCCGCATTTCCAAGGCCGGACACACGGCCCTCGAACCTGGCATGATCGTGTCGAACGAGCCGGGCTACTACAAGGCGGGCGCCTTCGGCATCCGCATCGAAAACCTGCTGCTTGTCACCGAGGCCGGGGAAATCGAGGGCGGCGACCGGCCGATGCTGGGTTTCGAGACGCTGACCTTTGCCCCCATCGACCGCGCCCTCATCGATGCGCGGCTGCTGACGCGCGAAGAACTGCTTTGGCTCAACGGCTATCATGCCCGCGTGCTGGAACAGATTTCACCGCAGGTGGATGCCGCGACACAAGCCTGGCTGAAGGACGCCTGCGCCCCCCTCACATGAGGATATGGCGGAGCGCCACGACGCTGGCCACACCCGCACCGATGGTGACGAGAAGCGGCGCGCGCAGCAGGGCAACGCCGAGCGTCACCGCCCCGGCGATCATCTCGGCCCAGCCCTGCAGGAAAACCGCAGGCGCAATGACGGCGGTGAGAATGGCGGGCGGCACTGCATCAATCGCTGCCTTCACCCGGCCCTCGATCTTCAGGCCGCGCAGGAGCAGATAGCCCGACAGGCGCGTGCCATAGGTGGCAAGTCCCATCAACACGATGGCGAGGAAGAAGTACGGATCGACGGTCATGCTTCGCGCTCGCTGTGCAATCCCACCGCCATGGCCATGCCGGCGACTCCGCCGATGAGGATGTACCACGCGCCGGGAACGAACAGCTTTGCCATGCACGCGGCAAACGCACTGGCCGCGAGGATGGCCCCCGTCCGCGGGCCTTTCCAGAACCCGGCGAGCACGGCGATGAACATGGCAGCAAAGGCGAAGTCGAGTCCGATCGCGGCCCCATCGCCCAGCTTGTTGCCGATCATTGCACCAATCGCCGTGAACAGGATCCAGTTCGGCCACAGCGGCATGGAGGCACCGAGGAAATAGGCAGGCGTCAGTTTCTCATGCAGGGCGCGCCGCTCAAGGATGGCCCAGGCCTCGTCGGTGAGCCAGAACATCAGGATCGAACTCTTCAATTTCGGGAAGTGCTGCACATGCCGGGAGATGGACGCCGACATGAGCACATGCCGCAAGCCCACCGTGGCAATGGTGAACACAAGGAGCGACAGCGGCGTGCCGACCTTCACCAGGTCAACAGCAACAAACTGCGCCGCGCCGGAATAGACAATGCTGCTGACCAGCACGGCTTCGAGGGGAGAAAAGCCCTGCCCCGCTGCCACCGCGCCCCACAGCGCAGCGATGGGCGCATAGGCCAGCAGCATGGGCCACACTTCGCCGAACCCCCGCCAGAAATCACGCATCATGCCGAGAGCTCACCCACGCGGTTGAACCATTCGGCTTCATCGATCACCTCGACTCCATGCTTCTGCGCATCCTTGAGCTTGGAACCCGCGCCGGGACCGGCGACCAGCAGATCAGTCTTCTTCGAAACGGAGCCAGAAACCTTCGCACCGAGACGCTCCGCCATGGCCTTGGCCTCCTCGCGCGTCATCCGCTCCAGCGCGCCGGTGAACACCACCGTCTTGCCCGAGACGGGCGAACCGCTCGCCACAGCGGCCAGGGCCTGCGGCCGGACTTCACCCAGCAGCGCATCCACCACGGCAATATTGTGCGGCTCGTCGAAGAACTGCGAAATTGCCTCCGCCACCACGTCGCCGATGCCGTCGTGGGATGTGAGTTCGTCCCAGGCTTCCGTTCCGGGCTTGGCCTCGCGGGCCTGGTCCCGCAGACGTTCCGCCGAACCATAGGCCCGTGCCAGAACGCGCGCCGTCGTCTCTCCCACGTGACGGATGCCGAGGGCAAAGATGAACCGGTCCAGCGCAATGTCGCGCCGCGCGTTGATGGCCGCAAAGAGATTGGCCGCACTCGTCTCGCCCCAGCCCTCGCGCGATCTCAGGCTGCTGCCGATCTTGTCTTCCAGCGTGAAGATGTCCTGCGGCACCTTCAGCAAGTCCTCATCGGCAAACTCCTCGATGATCTTGTCGCCCAGCCCCTCGATGTCGAAGGCATTGCGCGACACGAAATGCTTGAGCCGCTCCTTGCGCTGCGCGGCACAGATGAGACCTCCCGTGCAACGGCGCACCGCATCCGCCTTGCCGCCCTTTTCCTCACGTTCGGCGTGACTGCCACACACCGGGCACACATGCGGGAAGACGTAGGGTTCGGCATGGGCGGGGCGCTTCTCATTCACGACCTCGACCACCTGCGGAATGACGTCGCCCGCGCGCTGAACCACCACGGTATCACCGACGCGAATATCCTTCCGCGCAAT
This sequence comes from Hyphomicrobiales bacterium, assembly GCA_016710435.1. NCBI lineage: Bacteria > Pseudomonadati > Pseudomonadota > Alphaproteobacteria > Hyphomicrobiales > Hyphomicrobiales bacterium. Next base: position 166,894 of record JADJVV010000001.1, read on the forward strand.
TTCATCCTCGTTGTGCAGCGTCGCATTGACCACGACCACGCCGCCCACCGTCACGGGCTTGAGCCGCGCAACGGGCGTGAGTGCACCCGTGCGCCCCACCTGGATGTCGATCCTTTCGAGCACCGTCTTCACCTGCTCGGCGGAAAACTTGTGCGCGATGGCCCAGCGCGGACTGCGCGACACGAATCCCAGCCGCTGTTGCAGGGCGATGTCGTTCACCTTGTAGACCACGCCATCGATGTCATAGCCGAGATCGGCGCGTTGGCTCTCGATCAGCCTGTAGTGCGCAAGCAATTCCGCACCCGTATGGCAAAGTTTCATCAGCGGATTGACGGGAAGGCCCCACTGCTTGAAGGCTTTCACCACGCCCCATTGCGTCTCGGCGGGAAGCTCGGGCGCCTCGCCCCAGGCGTAGGCAAAGAAGCGCAACGGCCGCGCGGCAGTGATGCTTGAATCCTGCTGCCGCAGGGAACCCGCCGCAGCGTTGCGCGGATTGGCAAAGGTGCGCTCGCCCGCCGCCTCCTGCTTTGCGTTCAACGTCTCGAAATCGTCATGAGCCATGTAGATTTCGCCGCGCACTTCGATCACATCAGGTGCGTGACCCTTCAGCCGCTCCGGCACGTCGCCGATGGTGCGCACATTGGCCGTGACGTTCTCGCCCTCGGCCCCATCCCCGCGCGTGGCGGCCTCCACCAGCACGCCCTTCTCGTAGCGGAGCGAAATGGAAAGGCCGTCGATCTTCGGCTCCGCCGTGACGTCAATGTCGGCATTTTCCCCCAGACGGAGAAAGCGCCTGATGCGGTCCAGGAAATCGGTCACGTCCTCATCGCCGAAGGCATTGGAGAGCGACAGCATCGGCACGCGATGCTTGACCTTGGCGAAACGGCCGAGAGGCGCTGCCCCCACACTGCGCGAGACTGCCGACGCGCGGGCAAGATCCGGAAAATTGTGTTCGATCGCCGCGAGACGCCGCCGCAACGCATCGTAGTCCGCGTCCGAAATGGTCGGCGCGTCCTGCTGGTGATAGGCGATGTCGTGGGCTGCAATCTTTTCCGCCAGCGCGGCATGTTCCGCCGCTGCTTCGAGCGGAGACAAGCCCTCCACGGCAACGGGCTTCTTCGCCATTCTCAGCCCTGCCCGGCCAGCAGCTGGTCGGCCTGCGCGCGCGCTGCGTCCGTGACAATGGCACCCGAGAGCATGCGCGCCAACTCCTCGCGGCGGCTTTGCGCCGAGAGCGGCTGCACGCGCGTGACCATGCGCTTGGCCTTCACGTCTTCCATCTTGGAGATCAGCATATGCTGGGCCGCACGCGCGGCAACCTGCGGCGAGTGCGTGACGGCGAGCACCTGCAATCCCCCGGCCAGCCGCGCCAGACGCTTGCCGATGGCGTCCGCCACCGCGCCGCCCACCCCCGTGTCGATTTCGTCGAAGATCAGCACGGGTGCCGAACCCTTGGCCGCCAGCACCACTTTCAAGGCCAGCATGAAGCGCGCCAACTCGCCGCCCGATGCAATCTTCATCAGTGGCGAGAGCGGCGTGCCGGGATTGGTGGCCACGACAAATTCCACCCTGTCCACCCCATGGGCCCCTGGGCGCGCGCCATCAGAGGCGACTTGCGTCTCGAAGCGCGCCTTTTCCAGTTTCAGCGCCGGAAGCTCATCCCCAACCTGCTTGTCCAGCGCCTTCGCCGCCTTGCGGCGCGCGGCAGACAACTTGTCGGCGGCAGCCTCGAACGCGAGCTTGGCTTCGGCATGGACCTTCTCCAGCACCGCCAGCTTCGCGCCACCGTCGGTCAGGGCCTGCATCTCGTTTTCGAAGCGCCCCCGCACGGTGGCGAGGTCGTCAACCGTGCATCGATACTTCCGCGCCGCGGCACGCAGTGCAAAGAGCCGTTCTTCCGATTGTTCCAGTTCGCGCGGATCATAATCGAAGGCCCGGCGCGCCTCGCTGATCACGCGCCCTGCTTCCGCATATTCAGCGAGCAGCCGGTCCAGCACCGCAACGACGGAATCAAGGCGTCCGTGTGCGCTATCCTTGCGCCGCTCAAGCCGCCGCAGCGCCGCGTTGATCTTCGATTCCGCCGCGCCATCTCCGGCGAGCGCAGTATCAGCCTCATCCAGCGCACCGATGTATTGTTCGGACTGCATCATCAGCTGCCGCGCTTCCGCAAGCTGTTGCTCCTCGTTGGGCTCGGGCGAGAGCTTGGCCAACTCGGCTACGGCATGTTCCAGATAGTCGCGCTCCGCTTCCGCCTTTGCCATCAGGGCGCGATGGTCTTCCAGCGCCGAGGCCGCACCGCTCCACTGCCGCCAAAGCCCCGACACAGCCTCGACCTGCGCCTGAAGCCCGCCGAAGGCATCGAGCAGCCGGCGGTGCGCCGACACGTCGACCAGCGCACGGTCCGCATGCTGGCCATGAATTTCGACAAGCTCGGCCGCCACCTGCCGCAACAGGTTGAGGCTGACGGGTTGGTCGTTGATGGTGGCGCGGCTCGGCCCATCCGCATTCTGGATGCGCCGCACGATGATCTCGCCGTCGCATTCCACGTCATTGTCGCGCAGCAATCTCCGCACGGCATGGCCGTCCGGCAGATTGAAAGCCGCCGAAACCATGCCCTTGGCCTGCCCCGCGCGCACCAGCGAGGAATCGCCCCGCGCGCCCAGTGCGAGGCCCAGCGAATCCAGCAGGATGGATTTGCCCGCGCCTGTCTCGCCCGTCAGCACGGTAAGCCCGGCCTCAAGCGTCAGGTCCAGTTTCTCGATCAGAACAATGTCACGGATGGAGAGAGCGGTCAGCATCCCGGTGTTATAGCCGAGTCTCCGCGAACCTTGCGAGAGGGAACGTCAGCCCGGACTTCAGCCCGTGACGCTGCGGAAGGCTTTCACGATCCAGGAGGACTCGCTGGCAACAGGCTGCTTCCCATCGGTGGTCACCAGCTGGTAGGCATCCTTGTACCACTCGCTGTTGGGGTAGTTCTGGCCCAATACAGCCGCAGCGGTCTGCGCCTCGGAAACGATGCCCAGTGCCATGTAGGCTTCCGTGAGACGATAGAGCGCTTCCGGCGTCTGCGTCGTCTGCTGGTAATCGATGATGACCTTCTTGAAGCGGTTGATACCGGCAAGATAATCGCCCTGCTTCACGTAATAGCGGCCGATATCCATTTCCTTCGCGGCGAGTCGGTCATAGCCCAGCTTCGCCTTCTGCTTGGCATCGGCGGCATAGGGCGTATCGGGATAGCGGCGCGCGATTTCTTCCAGGGCCTCGACGGCCTTTTCGGTCTGCCTCTGGTCGCGGCGCACATCGGCGATGCGCTCATATTCCGAGAGTGCAATCAGGTAGTAGGCGTAAGGCGCATCCTTGTGGCCGGGATGAAGTGTGGTGAACCGCTTGGCGGCATTCACGGCGTCATCATAGGAACGGCGCTGATAGGCCGAGAAGGCCTGCATCAGGATCGCCTTGGTGGCCCACTTGGAATAGGGATGCTGCCGCTCGACTTCGGCAAATTTCTTCTGGGCGCGGCTGTAGTTGCCGGCCTGCATCTCGGCGAGGCCGCCGTTGTAGAGTGTCGCCACGGCCTTCTCGTCCGCCGAAGCCATGTCGGGAGCAATCACGCCACCACGCGGCACCACATTGCTGGTCGTACCGGTGTCCCCGTCGCCCCGGTCCAGCAGGCGCTTGAAACCACCCGATGAGGCGCAGCCACCCAAGACGACAAGTGTCAGGGCAAGGGCAAGCGCATGGCGCGTGTGGGAAAGAAAGCTACGGTGGGTCATGTGCTGCGGGGTTCTAGCCTGTGTCACCCCTGCCGTGAAGGGTCGTGTACAGGTTGCTTATGACAAACGAAACCCGGCGGAAGTGTGACCGCCGGGTTCCGTGAACAGGCAAGATTGCCGGGCAGGATTACGAGCTGGCCTGGCGGCGCAGGAACGCCGGAATGGCAAGCTGGTCGTCCTCGTAGGGCGGTTCCACATGGGCATGTGGGTCAGGCTGCGGCTGCGGGCGCGTGGCCGTGCGGGCCGCTGCAGCAGGAGTCATTTTCGGTTCGGCACGGCGCGGTGCCGGCTGGGGCGCAGGTGCGGTCTCATCGCGGCGGCCAAGGCCAACCGTGGCGAGACGTTCGAAGATGCCCTTCTTGCGCTTCTGCGCATGCTCGGCGATGTCCTCGATGCGGCTTTGCTGTGCGGCGATCTGCTTCTGCGCGATCACCGGAAAGTCTTCGATGGGCGGAATGCGCTGCGTGGTGACGCGCGATGCCGGCTGTGCCACCGGCACGGGCTGTGGCGCTGCTTCGGCGCGCAATTCGGCGGCGGCAGGACGCGCCGCCATCGGCGCAGGCTTCACCACCTTCACGCTCTCGGCAGGTGCCATGGCCGGCGTGTAGCCGACCTGGGTGCGAACGGGTTCGTGCGCGGCGGAGGTGTCTTCGTCCGCGCCGTGAATGGCTTCCGGCGTCAGGCCTGTCGCAACGACAGAGACGCGCATCGTGCCTTCCAGCGAGTCATCGAAGGTGGCGCCGAGAATGATGTTGGCTTCCGGATCCACTTCCTCGCGGATGCGGGTTGCGGCTTCATCGACTTCGTAGAGCGTGAGATCGGGACCACCCGAGATGGAGATCAGAAGGCCACGCGCACCGCGCATCGACACATCGTCGAGCAGCGGATTGGAGATCGCGGCTTCAGCGGCTTCGATGGCGCGCTTTTCGCCCGAGGCTTCGCCCGTGCCCATCATCGCCTTGCCCATCTCGCTCATGATGGCGCGGACGTCGGCAAAGTCGAGGTTGATGAGGCCTTCCTTGGTCATCAGTTCCGTGATCGAGGCCACGCCCGAGTAAAGCACCTGGTCTGCCATGGCAAAGGCCGCAGCGAAGGTTGTCTTTTCGTTGGCGACGCGGAAAAGGTTCTGGTTGGGAATGACGATCAGCGTGTCCACGTAGCGGGCGAGTTCGTCAATGCCGCGCTCTGCCGTGATCATGCGGCGCGCACCTTCGAAATGGAACGGCTTGGTGACAACGCCCACCGTGAGGATGCCCTGCTCCTTGGCGGCGCGCGCAATGATCGGCGCTGCACCCGTGCCCGTGCCGCCGCCCATGCCAGCGGTGATGAAAGCCATGTGCGAGCCCGCGAGATGGTCGAGGATCTCCGGAAGCGCTTCCTCGGCGGCGGCTGCACCGATCTGCGGCTGCGAACCGGCACCAAGGCCTTGCGTGAGGGCCGTGCCCATCTGGACCCGGCGCTGTGCGGCGTTCTGAAGGAGCGCCTGCGCATCGGTGTTTGCCACAACGAATTCAACGCCTTCGAGGCGACTTTCGATCATGTTGTTGACGGCATTGCCGCCCGCGCCGCCTACGCCAAAGACCGTGATCCGCGGCTTGAGCTCGTGCAGGTTGGGGACAGTGAGATTGATGGACATGAGTCGATTCCGGTACTGATTTGGGCTGATAAGACTTTGTTTCTCAAAGCCCTAAGAAATGGTTAACGAATGCTAACCATGGAGAACAATATTCTGTTCAAAGTGAGTCAGGTCGGGTCAGGTTGGTTGCCGGTTGTTCACTCTCAGAGCGCTTCCTTGAGCCAGCGGCCCACCCGGCGGGCGTAACCCATCTGCTGCCGTTCCAGCATTTCCCGCGCTTCCGTGGGCATGGAAATGCGGCGGTCCGGCTTGAGCGACAGGGCGAGAAGACCCGCACTGACGGCCATTCCGCCTTGCTGGGCGGCCTCCGGTGCACCTTGCCCCAGGATCGGCTGGCCAATCCGCACCGGGCAACCGAAGTGATGGGCGGCAAGATCGCGCACACCCTGCAGTTGACCACCACTGCCCGTGAGCACCACGCGCGTGATCGCTTCCGGCGGAGCATGGCGGGAAAGGTCTTCGCGAACCATTTCGATCAGTTCTTCCACGCGCGGCAGAATGATGCCGTTCAGCACATGCTTCGGAACCTGCTGGATCGCATCGACCCCGCGTTCGCCCAGAAGCGGAACCGCCAGCATCTCGCGGTCCTCATGGGCGAAGGGAAGCACCGACCCGAACATCGTCTTGAGGCGCTCGGCATGGGCGATGGTGGTGGCGAGGCCCTGCGCAATATCGGCCGTCACATGGGCCGCACCGACGGCGACACTCCCGGAGGCGGCAAGGTTTCCGTTGCGGAACAGCGCGTAACTCGTGGTGCCGCCCCCCATGTCGATGACCACGGTGCCCATGGCCAGTTCATCGTTGAGCAGCGTGCCGCGCCCCGCGGCGTAGGCCGAAAGCGCGACGCCTGCGACCTTGAGATGGGCGCGTTCGATGGCCAGCGTCAGATTGCGGAGGTGCGAGGCATCAAGGGTGACGATGCCGATATCGACGCCCAGCACTTCACCGTGCATGCCGAGCGGCGGACGGTCTGCCGTCACACCATCGAGCGAATAACCGACCGGATTGAGATGCAGGATATGGCGCTTGCCGATGTCGGCCTTGCCGATCGCCGCCGAGACAGCGTGTTCGATGTCACGCGGCGACACAACGCCCGTCTGTGTCTTCACATGACCTGAGGACGACATGGAGGCGGGACGCCCGCCGGACACATTCACGTGGACGGCACGTACCGCCTGCTTCGCCATGCGTTCGGCTGCATCCACGGCAATGCGGATGGCACGCTCGGCTTCCTCGATATTGGAAATGGCGCCGTTCTTGATGCCGCGCGACGCCGTGGTGCCAAGACCCGTGATGCGCAGAGCGTTGCGATAGTCCTGGCCCTGGACGAAGCGCTCCGAGGGCTCGGCGATGACGCAGCTGATCTTGGTGGAACCGAGATCAAGCGCGGCGACCGGGCCATCTGCGACGACGGCATCCCGCCCCTTTGTCCGGAATCCCAATGGACTGCCACGCGTCATACGAACTGCTCCCAACTCGAACCCAACAGCGCCGGCAACGGCCGGCAGGACGTCAGTGCTGGAGCTGCGAAGTCTGATCGCCGGCCTTCTTGGGGTCGACGGCCTCCGCCAGGGCGATCACGATGCGGTCGTTCGTCCGCAGGTCGATTTCGCGAATGCCCTTCGAGAGGATATTCTGTGTCGCGTCCAGCTCGGCAACCCGCTTGAGAGCGGCGTCCACATTTTCCTCCGGCAGGTCGATCTTGACGCCGTTGTCGAGGTACAGTGTCCACCGGCGCTCACCCACACGTGCTGCCGCCTGAACCTTGAGCATTAAGGCAGGTATGGCTTCCATCTGGTTAACGTAGTCGGCCGCGGCGACATTTGCGCCCTTCCCCGAGACCAGCGGAAGCTGGCGGAGCGACAGCGGGTTGAGGCCACTCATCTCGACGCCTGCACGGTCGATCACCGAATAGTTGCCGTCCTTCTGCCAGATGGCGAAGGGTTCACGTTCGTTGAGGGTGATCTGCAAGGAGTTGGGGAAGTTGCGCCGCACTTCGGCATCCGCCACCCAATCCAGTGATTCGAGAAGAATGCGGGCATCGTCCGCATTGAAGCCGACAAGGCTACCGCCGGGTTTCACGCCGATATGGGCGAGCACGTCTTCCGGATCATGGTGCATCAGGCCCGAGATGCGAATGTCCTGCGCCGCCATGCCGAAGATCGAAGCCACGCGCCCGTTGAAATTGTTGAATGGGCTTTCGGGATAGGTGAATGCGCCGCCATCCACGCCACCCACGATCAGGCTGGCGCCGAGGAACAGTACGGCAAAGCCCCGCACCGCGATGCGCGTGGTGAGGCTGGTCAGTGCTGTCTCGATGCGGCCCTTGCGGGCACGTTTCACCGGTCGAGCGAAGCGTCGTTCACCATCCATGTCACGAGTTCCTCAAATGAATGTCCGGCGTGTGCCGCCATTTCCGGCACGAGCGATGTTCCCGTCATGCCGGGCTGGGTGTTGGTTTCGAGGATGATCAGTTCCGGCTCCTTGCCGGGCCCGTCATCAAGGCGGAAATCGGAACGCGAGATGCCGCGGCAGCCCAGCGCCTGGTGCGCCAGCAGCGAATAAAGCTGCACCTTGCGATAGAGATCGGGCGAAAGCTCCGCCGGCAGGATATGCTGCGAACCACCTGGCGCATATTTCGACTGGTAGTCATACCAGCCCGAGGCCTTGGACACGATGTCGATGACACCCAGCGCCACATCGCCCATCACCGCGCAGGTGAGTTCGCGGCCCGGAACGAAGCGCTCCGCCATCACCCGCTCGCCAAAAATCTCGCGCTGCTCCAGGATGATCTTGGGCGGCCCGTTCTTGGATTCCGTCACGATGTGAACGCCGACGCTGGACCCTTCCGCCACCGGCTTGATCACGTAGGGCACCGGCAGAGCATGCTCTTCCGCAGCCAGTTCAATGTCGACGAGCTTGCTCTCGGCTACCGGAATGTTGGCCGCGCGGAACAGGACCTTGGACATCTCCTTGTTCATCGCCACCGCCGAAGCGCGCACGCCGGAATGGGTGTAGGGAATGCGCAACGTCTCGCACAGGGCAGCGGCACAGCCGTCTTCGCCCCATTTGCCGTGCAGCGCGTTGAACACCACCTCCGGCTTCATGTCGAGGAGCACGCTGTGAATCGTCTCGCGTTTCACATCGACCATGATGGCGTTGAATCCTGCCCGGCGCAGCGCCCCGAAACAGGCCTCGCCCGACGCGAGCGACACGTTGCGCTCCGCCGACCAGCCGCCCATCAGCACCGCGACTGTCGTTTCGTCCGGATGAAGGCGTGGCTTCGTCGTGTTCATTCCGCCTCCTCCGCTGCGAGGCCGATGCGCTTGATTTCCCAGTCGAGATCGATGCCCGAGGTCTCCTTCACCTTGCGGCGCACCGTCTCGCCCAATTCTTCAATCTGCGCCGCCGTGGCGCCGCCCTCGTTGATGAGGAAATTGCAATGCATCTCCGACACCTTGGCGGGACCAACGGCAAATCCGCGCATTCCGGCCTTGTCGATCAGTTGCCATGACTTGTTGTTGGGCGGATTCTTGAAGGTCGATCCGCCAGTGCGGCTTTTCACGGGCTGCGTCGCTTCGCGGCTTTCGGTAATCTTGTCCATGGCGGCGAGAATATCCGCCGTCACGCCAGGCCGGCCCTGCAGAAGCGCCTGGGTAAACACCAGGTCATCAGGCGCGCCGCTGTGGCGGTAGGTGTATTTCATGTCGGCGTTACTGAGCACGCGGATGTTTCCCTCACGGTCCACGGCCCGCGCTTCCACAAGCACGTCCTTGGTTTCGCCGCCGTACGCACCGCCGTTCATGCGAAGCGCGCCGCCAATCGTGCCCGGTATACCTCTCAGAAAGGTTAACCCATCGATACCATTGTCGGCGGCAAACCGCGCCACGCGGATATCCGGAACCGCCGTGCCGCAGCGGATGCGGTGCCCCTCCTCCACGCTGACATCGCCAAAGCCGCGCCCCAGCCGGATCACGACGCCCGGCACGCCACCATCGCGCACCAGCATGTTGGAACCGACGCCGATCGGGTAGATCGGAACAGACGTGGGCGTGTTCTTCATGAAGTGCGCAAGGTCGGCTTCGTCCGCCGGCGCATACAGCACCTCCGCCGGCCCGCCGACGCGAAACCATGTGAGATCAGCGAGAGGCGCGTTGGCTTCCAGCCGCCCGCGCACCTGCGGCAGCTGCTTCAGAAGGGCTTCACCATTGATCCTGGTCATCACTGGTCCAATGCTGCGAGTTCGCCCGGAAGGGCATAGGCCCATTGCGTCACCGTTCCGGCACCGAGGCAGACGACGATGTCACCCGGCTCAACCAGATGCTTCACCTGCGGCGCCAACTGCTTGGGCTCGTCGATGTGCAGGACGGAACGATGGCCGTGGGCGCGAATGCCCTCCGCCAGATGCGTGTGCGAGGCGCCCTCGATGGGGCTCTCGCCAGCCGCATAGACGGGCGCAAGGATGACTGAGTCCGCATCGTTGAAACACGAACAGAATTCATTGAAGAGGCTCGACAACCGCGTGTAGCGGTGTGGCTGCATGACCGCCACGACCTTGCCCTTGGTCACGCGCCGCGCCGCGGCCAGCACGGCCGCGATCTCGACGGGATGGTGGCCGTAGTCATCGAACACGGTGACACCATTGTGTTCGCCCGTGCGGGTGAAGCGGCGCTTAACGCCTTCGAAGCTGTTGAGGCCGTTGCGGATCTGGTCATCCGTCAGTCCGAGCTCGCGCGCCACCACGAGGGCGGCGGTGGAGTTGAGCGCGTTATGGTCGCCCGGCATGCGGAGCGCCAGGTCCCTGATCTCGGTCGCCTTGCCGGAAACGCGGTCAGTCACGCGCACGGCAAAGCGCGTGGCGCCATCGGAGAACGCCACATCCAGCAGGCGATAATCGGCCTGCGGGCTGCGGCCATAGGTGATGACGCGGCGGTCCTGCACCCGGCCGATCATCTCCTGAACAACAGGATGATCGATGCACATCACCGCAAAGCCATAGAAGGGAATGTTCTCCACGAAGGCGAGGAAGGCTTCCTTGGCCTTGTCGAAGGTGCCGTAGTGATCAAGGTGCTCGGGATCAATGTTGGTGACGATCACAATATCGGCGGGCAGCTTGACGAAGGTGCCGTCCGATTCATCGGACTCCACGACCATCCAGTCGCCCTTCCCGAGGCGCGCATTGGTGCCATAGGCATTGATGATGCCGCCGTTGATGACCGTCGGATCAAGGCCGCCCGCATCCAGCAGCGCCGAGACGATGGACGTTGTGGTGGTCTTGCCATGCGTGCCACCCACCGCAACGCAGGACTTGAAGCGCATGAGTTCCGCCAGCATTTCGGCGCGGCGGACAACGGGCAGGAAACGGCGCCGCGCCTCCACCAGTTCGGGATTGTCCGGCTTCACCGCCGACGAGATCACCACCACCTGGGCCTCGCCGAGGTTCTTGGCCTCGTGGCCGATGGCGACCGCGATGCCGTGCTTGCGCAGGCGCGCCACGTTGTAGTTGTCTGAAATGTCGGAGCCCTGCACCTTGTAGTTCAGGGTCGCCATCACTTCGGCGATGCCGCTCATGCCGATGCCGCCAATGCCGATGAAGTGGATGGGGCCTACGTCGCGTGGAAGTTTCATCAGTCTCAAGTCTCCGGTCAGCCCTGCGTCAGCGGGCCATGATGCTCTGCATGAGGTCGGCAAGGCGGCGGGCGGCATCCGGTTTGCCATGCCGGAGCGCCGCCGCGGCGGCCTCCTTAAGGTGTTCGGGCTGCGACAGCAATCCCGCAAGGAAGGCCGCAAAACCAGCGGAATCAATGCCTCCCTGGGGCTTCACCCAGCCGGCGCCTGCGCGCTCGAAACTCTCGGCATTGCGCAATTGGTCGTTGTCCAGCGCATGCGGCAGCGGCACGAGAACAGCCGGCCGCCCGACGACGCCCAGTTCCGCAATGGTGGATGCTCCCGAACGCGCCACCACGAGATGGCTGGCCGCCATGCGCTGCGGCATGTCCATGAAGAAGGGATTGAGTTCGGCCCGGACGCCGGACGCCCGATAGGCTTCCGTGGTGCGGGAAAGGTCTTCCTCCCTGCACTGCTGCGTGAGCACGAGGCGGCGCTTCACATCATCCGGCAAGGCGGCCACCACGCCCGGCATCATGTCGGCAAAGAACCGTGCACCCTGACTGCCACCGAAAACGAGAAGTCGGATATCGCCGTCGCTCACCAGTGCCGGATAGGGCGCCGCGGCCACGGACTTGACGACGCCGCGCACCGGATTGCCCGTGAGCGTGACCTTGGCCCGCGCCGCATCGGGAACAAGCCGCACCTCGTCGAAGGACGTCGCAACCGCCGTGACGCGCGAGGCCAGCAGCCTGTTGGCCCGGCCCAGCACCGAATTCTGTTCATGCACAAGGCACGGTACGCCCATCCGCGCCGCAGCCATCAGCGGCGGCAGCGAGGGGTAGCCTCCAAAGCCCGCGACCGCGACCGCTCCGCTCTCACGGATGAGCCGGCGCGACAGCCTGTAGCCCGATGCCAGCCGCAACAGGCGCCCCGGCAAGCGCAACGGGTCCGAGAGCGAGAGTGTCGCCGACGGCACGATATGCACCTTCTCCGCTGGAAACGACTTGCCGTAGTCGCGCACGCGCTCGTCGGTCATCAGGTGGATGCGGTAGCCGCGCCCCACCAGTTCTTCCGCCAAGGCTTGCGCTGGAAAGAGATGTCCGCCAGTCCCGCCGGCGGCGAGCATCACCAGATTGTTTTGTCCGTGAACCGCCACGTCACCCCACCTGGTCTGACAGGGCGAGCGGTGCCGGTTGCGGCGCTGCCATGCCGCGCGCCAGTGCCAGCACAAAGCCCATCGCCATGGCCGTGCCAAGGAGCGACGAACCGCCGTAGGAGATGAAGGGCAGCGTCATGCCCTTGGCTGGCAGCAGCGCCACGTTGACGCCCATGTTGATCGCCGCCTGCAAGCCGAACATGGTGACAAGGCCCGCCATCGCCAGCGCCGAGAACGGATCCTGCTCCGTCTTGGCGCGGCGCAGCACGCGCATCACGATGAAGATGAACAGCGCCATGATGGCGAGGCAGGCAATGATGCCGAATTCCTCGCCCACGACGGCAAAGGTGAAATCCGTATGCGCGTCCGGCAGCACGAGCTTGGCCTGCCCGCCGCCCGGCCCCGTGCCCATCAGGCCGCCGTTGCGGAAGGCTTCCATCGCCGTATCGGTCTGGAAGGTGTCACCCTTCTCCGGGCTCATGAAGCGGTCGATGCGCGAAGCCACATGCGGCACCAGGAGGTAGGCGAAAACGCCCGCGATCACGCCGCAGCCCGCAAGGCCGAACACGATCACCCACGGAATGCCGAAGACCAGCAGCATCGCACCCGTGGTGGCAACCACCAGTGCCGCCTGTCCGAAGTCAGGTTGAAGTACCAGCATGCCGAGGAACACGGCAGCCATGGCATAGGCAATGATGTGGCCCGGCATGTCGGGCCGCCGCGTCTTCTCGGCGAGGAACCAGCTTGCCGCCACCACGTAGCAGGGTTTGGCGAATTCGGAGGGCTGCAGGTTGATCGGGCCGAAATTGATCCAGCGGTGCGCGCCCTTGATTTCGGGCCCGAAGAACAGCGCCGCCGCCATCAGTATCAGCGCGCCGACAAAACCGAGGAAAGAGGCTCGCCGCACCCATCCCGTATCGAAGAACGAAAGGGTGATGAGGCAGATCACCGCGAAAAAGAGATAGAACAGCTGGCTCTTGAAGAAGTGGAAGCTGTCGAGGCCGATGCGCTCCGCCACCGGCGGGCTTGCCGCCATGCTGATGAGCACGCCCATCGACATGAGCAGCAACACCGCCGAAATCAGCGGCCTGTCGATCGTGAACCACCAGCGGGCCAGCGTGCCGCGGTCACTGCGCGAGATCAGCATCAGCTGTTCCCTTCTGTTGTCATGTGAATGCCGGGAAGGCGAGAGACGAGCTCGACGAAGGCGTCGCCGCGCACCTCGAAATTCTTGTACTGGTCGAAGGACGCGGAGGCCGGCGATAGCAGCACCACGGGGTCTGCCTCCTGCGCGGCTTGCGCATCGCGCGCGGCGGCCTGCACGGCGCGGGGCAGCGTCTCGCAAATCTCGTAGGCAACCTTGCCGTCCAGCGTGGCGGCGAACTCCGCGGCAGCGACTCCGATCAGGTAGGCTTTGCGGATACGCGGGAAATAGGGCGCAAGCGGCGCGATGCCGCCAGTCTTCGCGATCCCGCCGGCGATCCAGTGAATGTTGCTGTAGGAGGCAAGCGCCTTCTCCGCCGCATCGGCATTGGTCGCCTTTGAATCATTGACGAAGGAAACCGCACCCGCCCGTCCCACTTCCTGCATGCGGTGTGCAAGACCGGGAAAGCTATGCATGGCAGCACCGATGGCCGGCGCATCCACGCCCATCGCCCGCGCCACGCCATAGGCCATGCAAGCGTTCTGCCAGTTGTGGCGGCCGCGCAGCGCCGGCATGGCGCGCAGGTCAATGGTCGCATCGACAGCGCCGTTCCGCATGTCGCGCAGGATGCCGTCCGGCGCGCAGATGCCATCACCGAGTGCACGCGTCACCGACACGCGGCGCACGTCCGGCCCCACGTGAATCTTGTCCGCAATCGCAGCACACCAGTCATCATCAACGCCGACGAGTGCCGTCTGCCCGTCGCGCTGCTTGCCGAACATGCGGGCCTTGACCTCGGCATAGTGCTCCATGTTGCCATGGCGATCGAGGTGGTCGGGCGTGAGGTTCGTGAGCACGCCCACGTCCGGCGACAGGCCGGGCATCAGGTCGATCTGGAAAGACGACAGCTCGAGCACATAGATGCGCTCGCGCGCGGGCGAGCGGAGGTTGAACACGGCCTGGCCGATGTTTCCGCCCACGTCAACATCGAGTCCCGCTTCCTTCAGCACGTGTCCCGTCAGCGCAGTCGTCGTGGATTTTCCGTTGGTGCCGGTGATCGCCACCATGCGCGCCCCCGTGCCCTGGATGGCGCGTGCGAACACTTCGGTGTCACCAATGACCTCGACGCCGGCCGCCTTCGCCTTGACGACAGTCCAGTGCGGCTCGGGATGGGTGAGCGGCACGCCGGGGCTCAGCACCAGCGCAGCAAGCGTCTTGAAATCGACTGTGTGCAGGTTGGTCACCTGCAAGCCCTCGGCGCGCGCCTTTTCAACGGCCGGTTCGGAATCATCCCAGGCCAAAACCTCGGCGCCGCCGGACGCAAGCGCCCGCGCGCACGAAATGCCCGACCGGGCCAGGCCAAACATGGCGACGCGCTTGCCCATGAACTGCTTGACGGGAAACATCAGGCCATCACCTCAGCTTCAGGGTTGAGAGGCCGACGAGGGCCAGCACGAAGGCGATGATCCAGAAACGGATGACGATGGTCGGTTCCTTCCAGCCCTTCTGTTCATAGTGGTGATGCAGCGGCGCCATGGCGAAGACGCGCTTGCCCGTCATCTTGAAGGAAATGACCTGCACGATCACCGAGACGGTTTCGAGCACGAACAACCCGCCGATGATGGCGAGCACGATCTCGTGCTTCACGGCAACCGCGATGGCACCCAGGGCGCCGCCCAGCGAGAGCGAGCCCGTATCGCCCATGAAGATCATGGCCGGTGGCGCGTTGAACCACAGGAAGCCCAGCCCTGCCCCCACCAAGGCTCCGCAGATCACCGCCAATTCTCCGGTGCCGCGCACGAAATGCAGTTGCAGGTATTCGGCAAACACGAAATTGCCGACGAGATAGACGATGAGGCCATAACTCGCAGCGGCAATCATCACAGGCATGATGGCAAGACCGTCGAGTCCATCGGTGATGTTGACGGCATTGCCCGCGCCCACCACGACGAGCACGCCGATGATAAGGAAGAACGGCCCGAAATAGATCAGCACGTCCTTGAAGAACGGCACGGCAAGCGACATCGACAGCGGCTTGTCGCCGATCCACATGAAGCAGCCCACGGCGATTCCGGCGATGGCGAATTCCGCGAAGAGGCGCAGACGCGAGGAGAAGCCACGCACCGAGGCGCGCGTCACTTTCAGATAGTCGTCATAGAAGCCGATGGCGCCGAAACCGAGCGTCACGAACAGAACGCCCCACACATAAAGGTTCCGCAAGTCGGCCCAGAGGATTGTCGCGACGAAGACGCCGGAGAGGATCATCAGACCGCCCATGGTGGGCGTACCCTGCTTCTCGACGATATGACGTTGCGGCCCATCGGTGCGGATGGGCTGTCCCCTGCCCTGCTTCACCTTGAGAAGCGAAA
This sequence comes from Hyphomicrobiales bacterium, assembly GCA_016710435.1. NCBI lineage: Bacteria > Pseudomonadati > Pseudomonadota > Alphaproteobacteria > Hyphomicrobiales > Hyphomicrobiales bacterium. The sequence continues at coordinate 182,582 of JADJVV010000001.1, forward strand.
TGATGCGAGGGCCAAAGATGAAGATGAACAGCAACGCCGTCAGGATGGCGCCGCCCGTCCGCGTGGTCAGGTAGCGGAAGGCATTGAGCGCCTGGATTTCCGTCGAGAAGAAGCTGAGAAGGAAATAAAGCATCCGGTCATGTATCCTTGGCCGCGGGCCACTGTGCCTTCATTGCCTCGACGAGGGGTCCCATGCGGCTGCCGAGCGAGCCTTTCACCATCACCACGTCACCGGGTTTGAGTCCGGCGAGCAATGCGTCTTTCAACTGCTCGGATTGGGCCGCGTGAGCACCGCGCCGTTGTTCCGGCGTGGCCTGCCACAGGTGGGCCATGAGAGGGCCTGCGGCGTATAGGACATCGACGCCAGCCGAGTCCAATGCTTCCGCCAGGCCCGCATGCAGGGCCGGACCGGTTTCTCCCAGTTCCAGCATGTCGCCCAGCACCGCGACGCGGCGGCCGTTCTTGCCAGGCCTGGCATGGCCCAGCAGCGCCAGCGCCGCGCGCACCGAGGCGGGGTTGGCATTATAGCTCTCGTCGATCAGCAACAGTTCGCCCTGCGGCATGCGCAATGCCTGCTGCACGCCACGGCCCTTCGCCGGCTTGGCCTCCGCGAGGGCAAGCGCCGCACGCGCCAGGTCGGCACCCATGAGCTTGACCGCCGCAAGCACGGCAAGGCTGTTGACCGCCATGTGTTCACCCGGCAGGCCGAGCTTGTAGATCACCTGTTCGCCGAACACCGAGGCAGTGATGCAGCAGCACGTGGGGTGCAACACCAGCTGGGTCATGCGCACGTCGGCATCCGCATGCCGTCCGAAACCAAAGATGCGGCTCACGCCGGCGGCCCGCGCCGCAGCCGCGAGACGGTCGAAATAGGGTGTGTCGCGGTTGATGACGGCAGCGCCACCCTGCACAATGCCGGAGAAGATCTCCGCCTTGGCCTCCGCGATCTCGTCCAGCGACTTGAAATGGCCGAGATGGCTTGCCGCAATGGTCGTGACAATCCCCACATGCGGCCTCACGAAACCAACGAGCGGCGTGATCTCGCCGGGATGATTCATCCCCACTTCAAACACGCCGAAGGCCGCGTCGGGCGAAAAGCGCGCCAGCGTCAGCGGCACGCCCCAGTGATTGTTGAAGGAAGCGGCCGAGGCATGCGTGAGCCCTGAGGCGCCAAGTGCGGAACGCAGCATCTCCTTCGTGCTGGTCTTGCCGACGCTTCCCGTCACCGCCACCACTTGGGCAGCGCTTCTGGCCCGCGCGGCGCGGCCCATTTTTTCGAGTGCCGAGAGCGGATCGCCCTCGACCACCAGCAGGGGGCCTGCTGCTTCCATCTCGGGCGACGTCCGCGAGACGATGGCAACCCCGGCTCCCGCCTTCAGCGCCTTCACTACGAAATCGTGGCCATCCATTTTCTCGCCCTTGATGGCGACGAAGATGTCTCCGTCTCCCAGGCTCCGCGAGTCGATTGAAACGTCGCGCATCACGCGCGTGATCGGCCGTGTCAGCCGGCCACCCGTTGCGGCCACCAACTCGTCCTCAGTCCACAGCGGGCTCATCTCTGACTCAGCCATGATAGTCCTCATTCCGGACGGCGGCGCGTACGGCGGCGTGGTCGCTGAACGGCCGCACCTCCTTGCCCACGATCTGCCCCTCCTCGTGTCCCTTGCCCGCCACCAGCACGATGTCACCGGCACCGGCCATCGCTACCGCCTTGCGGATGGCCGCGGCACGGTCGCCGATCTCGGTCGCACCCACCGCCCCCGCCAACACTTCGCGGCGGATCACGGCAGCATCCTCCGTGCGCGGATTATCGTCCGTCACGATTGCCACATCGGCAAGGCGCACCGCCGCAGCACCCATCAGGGGACGCTTGCCCTTGTCGCGGTCGCCGCCACAGCCGAACACGGTGATGAGCTTCCCCTTCACATAGGGCCGCAACGCCTGCAGCGCATTTTCCAGTGCATCAGGCGTGTGCGCATAATCAACGAAGACCGATGCACCCGCAGGCGTCGTGCTCACGAGGTCGAGCCGGCCTGTGGCGCCTTTGAGAAGGCTGAGCGAGCGCAGCGCAATTTCTTCCTCGCCACCGGCGGCGATCACGAGTCCCGCGGCAACCAGCGCATTCGACGCCTGGAAGTCACCGACCAGCGGCAGCGTGACGGTATGCATGCCCGCAGGCGTCTCCAGCAACAAATGCTGTTCAAGCCCTTCGCGCGTCACCGAGGCGAGCCGGATATTGTGGCCCTTGTGCCCCACCGTGAAGGTGGCGAGGCCATGCGCTTCGGCCCGCATCCGCACTTCCTCGCCATGGGGCGAATCCATGTTGATCACGGCCGGCGCACCCGCAGGCGTCAATTCCGTGAACAGCCGCATCTTCGCTTCGAAATATTCGTCGAAGGTGGCGTGATAATCGAGATGGTCGCGCGTGATGTTGGTGAAGGCCGCAGCGGTGAGCCGCAAGCCGTCGAGCCGGTATTGCGCAAGCCCATGGCTGGAGGCCTCGATGGCGAGATGGCTGACGTGGTCTTCGCTGAGCCTTGCGGCGAGCGCCTGCAACTGCACCGGATCCGGTGTCGTATGTTGCAGGTATTCCGCCCCTTGCGGACCGACAACACCGATGGTGCCGAGGCTCGCGGCGCGAAAGCCCATCGCCTCCCAGATCTGCCGCACGAACACGGTGACGGATGTCTTGCCGTTTGTACCCGTGACGGCAACGACAGTGTCTGGCTGGCGATCGTAGAAGCGCGCCGCCATGCGCGCCAGAAGCCAGCGTGGGTTGTCGCTGGTGATGACAACACCTGGTCCGGTGTAACGGCCCGGCGCGCAAATGACGGCAGCGGCGCCATTGGCCAATGCCTGCGGAATGAAAGCCGTGCCATCGGCCTTCGTTCCGGGCAACGCGGCAAAGACCGTGCCTGGCGTCACGGCGCGGCTGTCGGACGTCAGTCCCGTCACGGCAAGCGAGGCCGCCGCAGCAGGCAGCGCGGCATCATGGGCGACGAGTCTGGAAAGGCTGCGCGGCATTTCAGTTCTTCTTCTGCTTTTCCAGTTTGGCGAGTTTTTCGAGATCGGCTTCCGTGAAGGTGGGTTCGATGCCGAGCATGGGGGCGATGCGCTCGATGATTGTTCCCGCCGTCGGCACAGCGTTCCAGCCGGCAGTGGCAAAGCCATAGGTTTCCGGCAGGGCTTGCGGCTCGTCCAGCATCACGAACACGGCATATTTTGGCTTGTCCATCGGGAAGGCCCCGATGAAGGAGGACAGGCGGCGGTCCTTGGAATAGCGGCCGTGCACAACCTTTTCAGCCGTGCCCGTCTTGCCGCCCACGCGGTAGCCGATGACATTGGCCTTGCTCGCCGAACCCTCGTCGGCGTTCAGGCGGAACAACGTCCGCATCTTCTCGGAGGTGGATGGCTTGATGATCTGCTGCGCCAAGACTTCAGCCTCTTCCTTTGAGCGCTTGATGAATGTGGGCGGAATGAGCTTCCCGTCGTTGAGGATGCCCGCCACCACCGACAAGCCTTGCAAGGGCTGCACGGCAAAACCATGGCCGAAGGCAGCCGTGGCCGACACAATCCGGCTCCACCGTTTCGGCAGCAGCGGATGGGCCGTCTCCGGCACTTCCGTCTCCAGCTTGTCGAACAGGCCGACCTTGCGCAGGAACGCCTGGTGACGCTCCAGCCCCACATCCAGCGCCATCTTGGCGGTGCCGATGTTGGACGAATTGGTGAAAACCTCCGGCACGGTCAGGATGCGGCGCTGCGCATGGAAGTCGTTGATGCGCGCACTGCCGATCGCCAGCGGGAAGCGCGCATCGAATTTCGAACTCATGGTGATCGTGCCGTAGTCAAAGGCCATGGCGAAGGTCACGGCCTTGATGACCGAACCGAGTTCATAGACACCGCTCAGCATGCGGTTCTGCTGGTCCTTGGTGAAGACCTTGGGCTCGGCATTTGGATTGTAATCCGGCAGGGACACCAGAGCCACGATCTCGCCCGTCTCGATGTCAAGAATGATGCCGCCGCCGGCAATCGCCTTGAACTTGACGATGGCCTTGCCGATCTCGTCCGTCATCACGTGCTGCACGCGAATGTCCAGCGAAAGCTCGGCCGGTGCTGCAATCTGCTTCTGCGGATCAGCGAGCGACGCGGTGTAGATCGCACCTGCATTGTCGAGGTATTTCTCGATACCGGCGATGCCCTTTGTATCCATGTCGACATAGCCCACCGTGTGGGCCGCAAGCCGTCCCTGCGGATAGACGCGCTTGCGCTCGTTGATATAGGCAACGCCGGGAATGCCGAGATTGTAAACGGCATCGCGCTCTTCCGGGCTCACCTGGCGCTTGATCCAGGCAAAGGCGCTCTTTGGCTTCAGCAACTTGCGCCGCAGGTCGGCGGCATCTACGTCGGGCAAGGCAGCACTCAGCAATTCCACCGCTTCATCCACGTCAGGAACCTTGCGCGGATCGGCATAGAGCGAAGCAACCGCAATGTCGGTCGCCAGCACATTGCCGTAACGGTCCACGATGTCGGGCCGCGGGATCCGGTCCTGGTGTTTCGCAAGTTCGGTGTTCACGTCTTCCGCGGGCTTCAGCACATTGATGCGGACGAGTTGCCCGCCGATCGCCGTGAAGGCCAGCGCGAAACCGAGGCCCAGCAGGCGGATGCGGTTCTGCCCCGCCAGACGCGGTGTACCTGCAAGGGGCGTAATGGTCTTGTGTCGCAACATCATTGCATCTTCTTCAGGATGTCACCAATGGGGTCCTTGCCGTCTTCCTCCAGTTTCACCGGCACACTTTCCGGCACCTTCGTCAGGAGGTCGTCAAGGCTCACGAATTGCTGCGCCCGCGTGGGCTCGAGGTTGAGGCTTTGCTGGGCGAGCTTCTGGATGCGCTCCGGCCGCGTCAGGCTGCTCCATTCCGCCTTGAGCAGCTTGATCGCCTCGCGCGCTTCATCAATCTTGCGCTTGCTGGCGGCGATGCGCCGCTCTTCGCCGCGTGTGGCATGTTCCAGCCCATAGAGCGCGTAGCCAGACACCAGCACGGTCATCACGAGGAACGCATTGATGATCTTGAGCATCAGTGTCTCACCGGTTTCAGTTGGGGATTGCCGATCAGCACCGCATCGGCTGCCATCGGGGGAGCATCAGTGCGAACACCGGCGCGCAGCTTGGCGGAGCGGGCGCGCGGATTGCGGGCGCATTCAGCAGCGGAGGCATCGACGTGACCCTTGAACGGCAACGTAAACGAAGGATCCGGTTTCTGCTCCAGGCCCGGCGCATGGCGCGAGGCCGACGGAACATGGCCGCTCCGCAGGGCGAAGAAGCGCTTCACCAGCCGGTCTTCCAGCGAATGGAATGTCACCACCACCAGCCGCCCGCCGGGCTTGAGAATGCGTTCGGCTGCAAACAGCGCCGCCGCCAGTTCGTCAAGTTCGCCATTCACGTGAATGCGCAACGCCTGGAAGGTGCGCGTGGCAGGATGCGTGCGGTCCTTGGCGCGCTGCGGCCCCGTGGCGCGTTCCACGGCGCGCACAAGGTCGAAGGTCGTGCGCAACGGTTCCGTCTCGCGCGCCTTCACGATGGCGCGGGCGATGCTGCGCGACTTGTGTTCCTCGCCCAGCACAAAGATGATGTCGGCCAGCGCCTCCGCTGGCAGCGTGTTGACCACATCCGCCGCGGAGAACCCCTCCCCCGACATGCGCATGTCGAGCGGACCATCGCGCAGGAACGAGAATCCCCGTTCCGCCTGGTCGAGCTGCATGGAGGACACGCCGATGTCCAGGACAACGCCATCCACCTTCCCGGCGGCGATGTCTTCCATTGTGGCGAAGGTGCCGTGGACCAGCCTGAGCCGCCCGCCGGAAACGGCAACGAGCCCCTGCCCATCACGGATGGCAGCGGGATCGCGGTCGATAGCAATCACCTGGCAATCGGCGTGGCCAAGAATGGCCCGCGTATATCCGCCCGCCCCGAATGTGCCATCGATGAAAACCTCGCCTGCCACAGGCGCAAGCGCCTGCAACACCTCATCCAGCAGCACGGGAATGTGCTGCGCGGGATGGGCCTCAGGTGCCGGACCGGGGGAGTGGGGAGACGTTGACACGGGCAAAAGCAACAGGGTGAACAAGATGTTAACGGAACCCCGACAATGCTCCGGCGAATCTTAACAAACAGTTTCAGGGGCGATTCATTTCCACCCACAAATGGGGCGAAAAACGGCCGCCCAAAGGCTGTTCTACAGGAAAAGGTGCCAGTCGGCCTGTAAGCCGGGTTCTGTCCGCGCCCCCGCCCGCGAAGGCAGGGACGCTGGATGACCATTCATCTGGAACATCCGTCGCCGGATGCTTCTCGCAACCAACCCGGACAGCAGGCCGGAAAAAGCCCTGGCGGACAAGCCGCCGTGCCGTCCCTATTCGGTCTTGCTCCCGGTGGGGTTTGCCCTGCCGCTCCTGTTGCCAGGCGCGCGGTGCGCTCTTGCCGCACCGTTTCACCCTTGCCGGAGCATGCTCCGGCGGTTTGTTTTCTGTGGCACTGTCCCTGGGGTCGCCCCCGCCGGACGTTATCCGGCACCGTTCTTCCGTGGAGCCCGGACTTTCCTCTCCCGCAGCCTTTCGGCTGATGCGGCAGCGGTCATCCGGCCGACTGGCGCGCCTCCGTTAGGCGTGGCCGCTGCTCCCGTCAACAACGTCCGCGTCCGCACTTGAATTGCGCCGCCGCGGGACCATCTATCGCGCGCCGGCAACACCCGGTCCGGGGGGCACCATGACCAAGACCATCGACCACGCAAAGCAACTGCAACGACTGCAACGGCTGGCCCGCCTCATGGACACGGCCTGGGGCATTCCCTTCACGCGCCTGCGCTTCGGCATGGACTCGGTGCTGGGTCTTGTGCCGGGAGCGGGCGATGCCATCGGCTTCGGCATTTCCGCCTACGCCGTCATCCTCGCGCACCGCATGGGAGCACCACCTGCGCTGCTCGTGAAGATGCTCGCCAATGCCGCCATCGATGCAGGCGTCGGCAGCATCCCCGTGGCCGGAGACGTGTTCGATCTCTTCTTCAAGGCGAACACGAGAAACCTCAGGCTTCTCTCTGAATTCCTTGAAAAATCGAAGAAGACTCAGCGTTCGTAGACAACCTGGCCATTCACCACGGTTGCCTGCACCTTGACGCGTTCGATGTCGTCCGGCGCGATTGTTTCAAGGTCGGCATCAAGCACCACCGCATCACCCATTGCGCCGCGCTTCAGCACACCCTTCCGGCCCTCGGCGAACTCCGCATAGGCCCCCATCACGGTGTAGCTGTGCAAGCTGTCGTGCAGGGATTGCCGCTGCGGTTTCATGCTGTCACCCCATTCCCGCCGGGTGACGGCGGCGTGAATGGCGCGCAGGGGGTTGATGTCGGAGACTGGCCAATCCGTTCCGAAGACAAGCGGCACCTTCGCCTTGCGGATCGTCTGCCAGGCAAAGGCGTAAGGCCACTTGTCCTTGCCGATCTTGCTGATCGTCGGTTCCAGCGAAAGCCCGGAGGTCCCCGGCGCGTGACACGTCTGCATGGACGCCAGCACGCCGAGCGACCTGAAGCGGCGGAGATCATCGGGATGGTGGATTTCGATGTGCTCGATGCGGTGGCGGCTGTCGCGCTTGCCGTTGGCCTTGCGCGCGGCTTCGTAGCCATTGAGCGTCATGCGCACTGCGCCATCGCCGATGGCATGAACCGCGATCTGCAGGCCGAGCCTGTCTGCGGCAATCGCCACCGCGTTGAAGCGCTCCTGCGAGAACAGCGGATCACCCCGCCACCCCGGCGCATCGGGGTAATCGTCCAGCACCACCGCCGTGCCTGAATCCAGAACACCATCCATGAACATCTTCACGGCTCCGCCCCGCAGCATGTCGGACTGGTAGGCAGCCGAGAGCATCCGCGCCCGGTCCAGCGCCGCCAGTGCCATGAAGGGCTTGAAGTGGAACGGCACCCGCGCCCGTGCCGTCAGTTCTCCCCGCTGCTCCAGCGCATGGAGCAACTGCATTGTGTAGATATTGCCGTCCATGTTGTGGAACGAGGTGATGCCATGCTCGGCGAGATGGACGAGGCCGCGCTTCACCACGGCGAGATCCGCCGCGAACGCGTCTTCACCCGGATGCGGGTCGATCTCCAATCCCTCCAGCCCCGCTCGCGCCCGGGTATAGTCGGTCGCTGCGGCAACGGCGGGTGCAATGGCCAGAGGCTCGCGCAGTTCGCCCGTCGCAAGCCCATCCGGCCCCATGACGATCTCATGGCCTGGCGGCAATGCGCGGCCCTGCAGGATTCCTGAAAGTTCCAGCGCCTTGGTATTGGCCCAGGCGGTGTGATGGTCGGGCGCATAGAGCACCAGCGGCCTGTCGGGCAGGCAGTGGTCGAGGTCGTGACGGGTCGCGGCTCGGCCATTGCCGAAGGCCACATAGGAGAGGCCATTGCCCACGATCAGCGCCCCGCCGGGATGGCCAGCAGCGTAGGCCTGAACGGCGGAGCGCACGGCCTCAAGTCCGTTCAAGCCCGTCACATTCAGCATGGACAGTTCAAGCGACCCCGGCACGATGTGCATGTGCCCCTCGATCAGCCCCGGCAGCACCGTCTTGCCCCCTGCATCGACGACCCGCGTCCTGCGGCCCCGTTCGGCCATCACGTCCCGGCTGCGCCCGACCTTGATGATGCGCCCTCCCGCCATGGCAACCGCCTCGGCTGAAGGCCGCGCCTCGTCCATGGTGAGGACCTTGCCATTGGTGATGATCAGTTCGGCCATGCCGTGCACTCCCTTGGAGGTTTTCCGATTGCACGCGGCCCTCTTGCCATGGTGCAATTCCAGCCGACATCAGCTAAGACGCCGCGACTGGATTGTTTCATGCGATATCTGCGACCCGTTCTATCAGCCGTCTTCATGGCCTGCGCCATCGCCCTGCCCCAGCCCGTCCGGGCCCAGGAGCGGGAATGGCTGCTCGATGCCGCCGATGAGGATGCCTTCCTCGTCTTCGGTGTTCCGGAATCAGATGATGTGGGCGTGAGTTTCTGGTGCAAGCTCGCCAGCGGCAAGGTGAAGATCTTCTTCCCCGAAGGCTCGGCTGATCTGAAGCCCGACACCTCGGCCGATTTTGTCCTGACCATCGACAAGGCAGCACACACGCTGAAGGGCAAGACAACGGCCAACGCCAACACCGGTGCAACGTCCATCGAGACCGAACTCGCGCTTGATGATCCGGTGATGATCGCACTCAACAAGGCCGACCGCTTCAGCGTGAAGATCGGCAAGCACGAGGCAACGTATCCCTTGCTCGATGCCAATCTGGATGACCTGTTCAAACTCTGCCGCACAAAATAGATCCGCTCACGCCGCTGCACCGGCTGGCCGTGCCTGCAACAGCGCATGCAGGGTGGCGATGGTCGATTGGTCTGCTACTCCATCCACCCGGGTGGGCCGGAAATGGCGCTGGAACGCCTCCACCACCACGCGCGTGCGTTCGTCGTATTCTCCAGTCAAGTCAATCCCGTAGCCGTACATCTTCAACAATCCCTGCAAGGCGAGGACCGTGGTGCCGCCGTCACCCTGCTGAAGATAGGCGCCGCTGGAAATCGCTGCGGGTGGAACCCAGTGTCCCACGCCTTCCCCGTGCAGAAATCGCCAGTCAAATTTTTCGCCGGGGTCAATCTTGCGCCCCGGTGCGATGTCGGAATGGGCGAGCACATGCTGTGGCAAAATCCCGTGACGCTGAACGATGTCCCGGCTCAGCGCGGCCACCACCCGCATCTGCGTGGCCGGGAAATCGGCATAGTCGCCCCCGTGGCCGCTGTTGTGAATCTCGATTCCGATGGAGCAGGAGTTGATATCGGTCTCTCCCTCCCAGCTTGAAACGCCGGCATGCCAGGCCCGCATCTCTTCGCCCACCATCTGGACGATGCCGCCCTGCTCGTCGATGAGATAGTGGCACGACACCCGCGACTCCGGCACGCACAGCCAGTTGCAGGCAATGTCGGCGGTTTCCATGCCGGTATAATGCAGGATGAGGAACTTCGGAAATTTTCCGGCGGCGCGCGGTTCGATGTTGGGAGAGAGAACGGCGCGGCGCGGCAATTTCGTGCCGATCACGCCGGCAGTCCCTTCATGACCTGCTCATAAGCGACGTTGATGCGCGCCAGCCGGTTGCTGGCCAGTTCAACCATTTCCTCAGGCACGCCCTCGGCGATCTGCCTGTCGGGATGCAGGTCACGGGCGAGCTTGCGGTAGTGCTTCTTGATTTCATCCGCCGATGCGCCGCGCGTCACGCCGAGTACGTCATAGGGGTCTTCCGCGATCGACACATGCCGCGCCCGGATGCGCGCGAACTCCTCGCCCTTGAACCCGAAGATGACGCCCACGGCTTCAAGGTATTCCAACTCGCGCTCGTGAATGGCGTGGTCTGCCTTGGCGATGTGGAACAGGCCGTCCAGGACGTTTTCCAGCACGGATGACTTGGGCACGAAGAGCCGGGCCACCTGTTCGGCGTAGCTTTCGAATCCGGCGATGTCCTGCTTGGCGAGGTCGAAGACCCGCTGCACCGCCGCCATGTCCTTCTCGGGAACGTGGAACACCTGCTTGAAGGCGAGCACTTCGTCCTTCGTGACGACGCCATCGGCCTTGGCCATCTTCGCGCCAAGGGCAATCATGCCGATGGTGAAGGCAACGGATTTTTCGGGAACGGAACTCTTGCCGGAAAACCCCGCAAAGAAATCACCGACTGAGGAGCCAAGCGATTGCGCCGCCCCGGCAATGTTTGACCAGATGGACATGAAAACATTTTACCGGATTCGGAGCCGCAAGAAAGGGGCTCGAAGCCGCCGTTCTGGGGCAAAAAGGCCCTCAGGCCTTGCGCATGGCCTTGAAGTAGTGGGTGACGCGGAAGACCGGCGTATCAACGTCCAGGTTGTTGGCAAGCCGCTGTTCCACGTGCCACGAGCGCCCGGCAATCCAGACTGTCGCCCACAGCACCGGCAGGAAGGCTGCGGCGAGGACGGCGTAAAGCACCATGTCCGGCAGACCCAGCAACTTGGCAAAAGCCCAGACGGAGGCAGCCGCCGCCGCACCCAGAAGGCTCAGGGTCATGAGCGTCGCGCCCGCTGCCGCGAGAAAGCAGGCCACGGGGCCGAAAGCGTGGGATTGGCCCTTGGGGGTGTTGGGGGGCGTGATGATTTCCTGGTCCATGGCGCCCATATGCGCGTCCGGCCCCGGAATTGCAATGTCTCCCGGCCAGCTCAGCGGCAGTAGCTGCCGCCGCTCCGGTGCCGCTGCAGGTCGAAATGCAGGTGATCCTTGTGGTAGGCCACTCCCGGTCCGAGCACCGTCTTGAAGGGACCACAGGCCTCTGAGCGCACGTCGGCAAGGAATTTCCGCGTCTTGCGGCCCGCGAACCAGCCCTGCTCCACGGTGATCTTGTCCCCGCCCTCGAAGGTAAAGCCGGAGACGTCGATGGCATTGCCCTGTGCATGTTCGCTGAGCTTCGCGCCCCGCACATTGTTGCGGGTGCGGCAGGAGTAACCGTCGGGAACCGCGATCTCCGTCACGCGCTCACCGAAACGGTCCTCGGCGGCGGGCTGCACGATGTCCGTCAGCCAGTGCGAAAGGGTGTTGGCCACGGCGCAATTGACGACGGTGGGCTGCGAAAGACGGACACCATTGATGGAATAGACTCGCCAGGCATTGCGCACGCCACAGCCGCGGCCATTGCCGAAATCGCGCACCTTCTCGGCCTCGGCGAACTGGCGCGGATCAACCGCGCACGCCATGGGCGGCGGCGGCGTTTCAACCTGACGGGAAGAACGGGGCCTTTCACGGCCGCCCGAACAGGCGACAAGGGCCACCGCAAGCAGGATCGTTCCTGCCACAGACATAATACGACGCATGGACACAACTCACACCGCCCCCACCCCCGGGAACGTGGCTGCACCATGCCGCGATATGGTTAAGGGAGGGTGACTTCAGCCGTAGAGGGCAGTGATCAACATGTTGATGTTGCCGTTGCGCTTGGCGAGGTAGTCGGTGAAGTCCTTGCGCTGGAAATTGGTGAGCCAGAAGCCCAGCACGCTCACGTCCCGCACCTTGTAGTGCCCGCCGCGCCAGACCAGCTTCCACGACACCGTGTAGGTCTGCCCCGTCATCAGGTAGACGCGGCTGGAAATCAGCACGTCCTTGTCCTTGTTCACCGAAGCGTCGCCCAGTTCATACTTCGCCACCGTGTAGTCACGCGAGCTCAGCGCGAAATAGCGGGCGAGATAGGTCGCCACGCCCTTCTGGTAACGCCCGCGCTGCGAGGCCTGCAGGCTGCCGCTGTATTTCCCCAGCGCGTCCTGGGCAATATCGGGAATGTCGGCATGGCGCTGCACCACGCGCAGGAAGGCGGCGACCGTTCCCTGGCGGTGGGCGGCAAGCATGTCCTTGGCCACCTGACGCATGTAGACAAGCGACGGGTGATCCTCGGCCAAGGCCGGTGCGGCGAGCAATGCGGTGGCGAACCCCGCAAGAACGGAACGGCGAGTGAGCATGATTCGGTTTCTAACGCCGGAACTGTGGCGGTGCTAGGGTTAACAGATGTTGAACGGGCGGCAGACCTACCAGGTCTCGGCTTCCCGCAGCATGGCATAGAGGGGCTCGAAGTTGCCCTTGGATTTCTTCAGTTCGTCGCTGAAACGCTGGCGCATGGCGCTGGACAGGCGAACCCCCAGCACGCTCAGGTCAACGATGCGGTAGCCGTCCCCCTGGGGCGAGAGGTACCAGACAATCGGCTCATCCGCGCCGGGCTTGACGATCTTGCTGTAGACCAGCAGGTACTTGCCCTGCTGCGCGGTGCGGTCCACCACGAAATCCTGGCCTTTGAAGTCATCCACGAACCAGGCAAACAGCGCCGCCGCATAGGTTGTGACAAGATCGTTCAGCTTGTCCTTGTCGCCTGGAGGAAGCTGTTTCTGGTAGGTGCCGAGCGAGGCCATGGTGATGCCGCGCAGGTTCACATACTTGCTGAGCATTGCCGCGAACTTGTTCCGGGTGGCCTTGCCACGCGTCCCCGCATTGGCGAGACGCAACACTTCCTTGCCGATCTTGGCGACATAGGTTTCGGCCACCGCATCGGCGGTGGCATCGCCGGCGGTCACAGCGGAGGCCGCCGCAGCTGCCATAAGAGAAAGCGCAGCACGGCGCGAAAAAAGCGTGGTCATGATCATCCTACGTTACTGCCTCTGATCCGGTTGCCCCGCTTCAGAACTCGCCCAGCGAAGTTACAGGGGTTATTGCGTCGAAATCAAGCCACCGTCACGGCGTAGTGCGTTTGCGACACTTTTCCGACAAATGCGAACAATGCTTTGCAATTCATATAAGGATATGTTTATGTCGTTTTGGAGGATGACATGGATGAATTGCTGGCCGGCCTGAAGGCGATTGCGGAGACGACTCGCATCCGCATTCTCTTCGTCCTCTCCCACGGCGAATTGAACGTGACCGAACTCACCCACATCCTCGGCCAAAGCCAGCCCCGCGTCAGCCGCCACCTGAAACTCATGGCGGAGGCCGGACTGCTGTCGCGAAACAAGGAAGGCAACTGGGTGCTCTTCCGCCTGCGCAACGAAGGATTGGGCGGAGCCCTCGCCCGTGCCCTCGTGGACATGCTGCCGGGAAGCGACGCCATCCTCACGGGTGATCTCGCCCGTCTCGACGAAGTACGCCGCCAGCGCGAGGAACGCGCCCAGGCCTATTTCAGCGCCAATGCCGAACACTGGTCCAACCTCCGCTCGCTCCACGTGGATGAAGCGAGCGTCGAGACCGCCATGCAGGACCTGGCGGGCGCGCGCGGCATCAACACGCTGGTGGATCTGGGAACCGGCACCGGCCGGGTGCTGGAACTCTTCGGTCCGCTGGCGCAGGACCTCTATGGCATTGATGCCAGCCGCGAGATGCTCGCCATCGCCCGCTCCAACCTCGAGAAGCACGGCTTCCGCCAGGCGCAACTGCGCCAGGCCGACATCTATGCCCTGCCCCTCGCCGATGGCATGGCCGACCTCGTCACCATCCATCAGGTGCTGCACTTCCTCGATGAACCGCAACGCGCCATCCAGGAGGCCCGCCGCATCCTGAGGTCCGGCGGCAAGTTGCTGATCGTCGACTTCGCACCCCATGACCTTGATGAATTGCGCGAGCACCATGCTCACCGCAGGCTTGGCATTTCTGCCGAACAGATGACCGCATGGCTCAAGCGCGCCAGCCTGAAACTGACGCGCCACGTCGTCCTCGATCCGCCCTGGCTCAAGTCACGCAAGGGTCTCACAGTGTCGCTCTGGCTGGCCGAAGCAGGCACGCCGGTACGCACGTCATTCCCCTCGCTTGCGGAGGTTTCGCGATGACCAACACGCTGCGCGTCTCCTTCGAGTTCTTTCCGCCCAAGGTGGGCGATGCCGAGGACAGTTTCTGGGCGACCGTGCGCCGCCTGGAGACGATCGGGCCGGATTTCGTCTCCGTCACCTATGGCGCGGGCGGCACCACGCAGGACCGGACGCTCGCGACCCTCGCCCGCCTGACGGGGGAGACAACGCTCCGCGCCGCCGGCCATCTCACCTGTGTGGGCAAATCAAGGGACGAGGTGAACGCCGTCATCCGCGCCTACAAGGCCTCGGGCGTCAATCATATCGTCGCCCTTCGCGGTGATCCGCCGGGCGGCGTCGGCACGCGCTTCTCCCCGCACCCGGACGGCTACCGCAACGCCGCAGACCTCGTGCGCGGCATCCGCGAGATCGGCCAGTTCGACATCTCCGTCTCCGCCTATCCGGAGCGCCACCCCGATTCCGTTTCCATCGAGGAAGACCTCGCCTTCATGGCCGACAAGGCGGAGAATGGCGCCACCCGGGCGCTGTCGCAGTTCTTTTTCCACAACGCTTTCTTCCTCCGCCTGCGCGACCGCATCGCCGCGCGCGGCATCAAGATCAATCTGGTGCCCGGCATCCTGCCCATCACCAACTTCGCCCGCGTCTGCGAGTTTGCGGCGAAGTGCGGCGCACATATTCCACCGGAACTGGAACAGCGCTTCGCCGGACTGGACAAGGATCCCGAGACGCGCAATCTCGTGGCCGCGATGGTGGCGGCCGAACAGGTGACTGCACTCCAGCGCGAAGGCGTCACGGATTTCCATTTCTACACGCTCAACCGCTCCGACCTCGTCTATGCCATCTGCCGCGTGCTGGGCCTTGGTGCGCCCGCGCAGGGCGAGGCGGCGGCCTGAGGGCGCGCTCCATGGTCAACCTGCACCCCAGCTGGCTTTCGGTGTTGCAGCCGCAATTCGACGCGCCGCATATGGTGAACCTGCGCGCATTCCTTGCGCAGGAGCGCGAGGCCGGAAAGCGCATCTTTCCCAAGGGCAGCGAATGGTTTCATGCGCTCGATGCCACGCCGCTGGACCAGGTGCGCGTCGTCATTCTCGGGCAGGACCCTTATCACGGCGAGGGACAAGCACACGGATTGTGCTTCTCGGTGAAGCCGGGCGTGCCCCCGCCGCCCTCGCTGGTAAACATCTACAAGGAACTGCAATCCGACCTGGGCTACCCGCCACCGCGCCACGGCCATCTCGAACACTGGGCGCGGCAAGGCGTATTGATGCTGAATGCGGTGCTGACGGTGGAAGCAAACCGCGCCGCCTCGCACCAAGGCAAGGGCTGGGAGACGTTCACCGACGAGGTCGTGAAGCAGGTGAACAATCTCGGCCGCCCGGTCGTGTTCATCCTGTGGGGATCATACGCGCAGAAGAAGGCGGCCTTCGTGGATACGTCGCGCCATCACGTGATCAAGTCACCGCATCCCTCGCCGCTCTCCGCCTATAACGGCTTCTTCGGCTCCAGGCCCTTCTCGCGCACCAATGCATTCCTGCGCGACCATGGCCAGCCGGAAATCGACTGGCGCCTGCCCGAGACGGCCTGATCAGGCCATCATCAGCGCCGGCTCTTCCACGAATTCACGGAACGCCTTGAGCAGCTCCGCGCCAACCGCGCCATCAACGGCGCGGTGATCGCACGAGAGCGTTACCTTCATCTGCGTCTTGAGCACGGGCTGGCGATTGACCGGCACGAAGGTTTCAACACCGGCACCCACCGCGAGGATCGTCGCATGCGGCGGATTGATGATCGCGTTGAATTGCTCAACGCCGAACATGCCAAGGTTGGAAACAGCCGTGGTGCCGCCCTGATAATCCGCAGGCTTCAACTGGCGCGACCGCGCCTTGGCCGCCAGCGTCTTCATCTCGATGGAAATCTGCGACAGGGATTTTGTTTCGGCAGCGCGCACGACGGGCGTGAACAGGCCGCCGTCGACCGACACCGCAACGCCCACATCGCTCACCTGATGCTGCAGGATGCCCTCATCGGTAAAGGTGACGTTCGCGGCGGGCACGCGTTGCAAGGCGAGCGCCAAGGCCTTGATGACGAAATCATTGACCGACAGCTTCCAGGCCGGAGTCTTGTCGGCTGTCTTCGGCGCATGGGCGTTCAGCCGCTCGCGCACCGCCAGCAATTCATCCAGCGTGCAGGTTGCCGTCAGATAGAAGTGCGGAACCGTCTGCTTCGATTGCACCAGGCGCTGGGCAATGGTGCGCCGCATGCCGTCAAGCGGCGTGACGCTGAACGATCCGGGCGGATAGAGCGCACGCACGGCATCGCCGTCCATGCCGGCCGCAAGCGCCGTGGCACCCGGGGCCTTCGCCGATACTGCCTTGGCCGTTGCAAGATCGGCGGACACGATGCGCCCGCGCGGACCCGAGCCCGAGAGCGCAGCAAGGGCGATGCCCTGCTGTTTCGCCAGCCTTCGCGCCAGCGGAGTGGCCCGCACCTTGCCATTCGCATCAGTCGCTGGGGCGGCAGCGGCAGGCTGTGCCGCCGCAGTCTTCGCAACCTCGGCCGCAGCGGGCGCAGCGGCAGCAGGTGCGGCCACACCACCGGTGAACGGCTTGGCCTCTTCGCCCGCGCCATAGACCATCGCGACGACGGTGCCGATCGGTACCACGGCCTTCACCGGCGCATTGCCAATCCTGATCACGCCTTCGGCAGGGCTTTCGATTTCCATCGCCGCCTTGTCGGTCTCGATGTCGAAGAGAGGTTGGCCCTTCTTCACCGTGTCCCCGTCCTTCACATGCCATACGGCAATGGTGCCGGTGCTCATGTCCATGTCGACCTTGGGGAGAATGACTTCGGTGGCCATGTCAGATCTTGCCCTTCACGAGGTCCCGCAAGGCCGCGACGATGCCATCGGTCTGCGGCACGGCGGCCTTTTCCAGGATAGGGCTGTAGGGGATCGGACTTTCCGCCCCGCCCATGCGCAGGATCGGCGCATCGAGGTAGTCAAAGGCTTCGCTCTCGGCCACCAGTGCAGAAATTTCCGCGCCGATGCCCAGCGTCTTCACGCCTTCATAGATGCAGGCGAGGCGCGAGGTCTTCTTCACGCTTTCGATGATGGTTGCGCCGTCGATAGGACGGATGGTGCGGAGGTCGATCACTTCGATGTCGATGCCTTCCTTGGCGAGTTCCTCCGCCGCCTCAAGCGCCTTGTGCACCATGATGGCGGCGGCAACGACCGTGGCATCCTTGCCCGGGCGGCGAACGACCGCCTTGCCGATGGGCGTGCGGTACATTTCGGCGGGCACATGGCCCTTCACCTTGTAGAGCAGCTTGTGTTCGAACACGAGAACCGGATCCGGATCCTCGATTGCCGCCAGCAGCAGGCCCTTGGCGTCTTCCGGCGTGGAGGCTTCCACCACCTTGAGACCCGGCACATGCCCGAACCACGCCTCCAGCGATTGCGAATGCTGGGCCGCCGCACCGGTGCCCGAGCCGCAGGGCATGCGGAACACCACGGGCACGGAAACCTTGCCACCCAGCATGAAGCGCATCTTGGCGGCCTGGTTGACGATCTGCTCCATCGCCAGCGTGGCGAAATCGGAGAACTGGAATTCATACACGGGACGCGCGCCCGCAACCGCCGCGCCCACGGCAAGGCCGGCACCGCCCAGTTCGGCAATCGGCGTGTCGCGTACGCGGTCTTCGCCGAATTTCTGGACGAGATCACCCGTCACCTGGAACGCGCCGCCATAGACACCGATGTCCTCGCCCATGAGGAACACGCGCTCGTCGGCCTCCATGGCCTGCGCCAGTGCTTCCTGCACGGCGGCGGAAAAGCTGAGTTCACGAACCTCGCTCATGCCTCAACTCCCATCGCAATATCATCTGTTGTGGTGACGCCGCGCAGCAGGCTGTCGGTGACCGGATTGGTTCCCTGCGTGGCGAAGGTGAAGGCGTCCTGGATTTCTTTCTCCACCGACTCACGGATGGCGCTGATCTCGTCGCTCGACGCAATACCGTGGGCCTCAAGTTCCTTTTCGAACATCGGGATAGGGTCCTTGCCCTTCCATTCCTCGATCTCGTCCTTGCTGCGGTAGCGGTTGCGGTCCGAGCGCGAATGGCCCTTGGTGCGGTAGGTCTTGCATTCAACCAGGCTCGGGCCTTCTCCGTTGCGCGCCCTCTCGATGGCGGCGGAAACGGCTTCGTTCACATCGGCGATATTGTTGCCGTCCACGATCGTGCCCGGCATGTTGTAGGCAGCGGCCCGCATGGCCACGTCCTTCACCGCGGTGGACCGCGCCGTCGAAACCGACATGCCGTACTGGTTGTTCTCGCACACATAGACGACCGGCAACTTCCACACCGCCGCCATGTTGAGCGACTCATGGAAGGCCCCTTCGTTCTGCGCGCCGTCGCCGAAGAAGCACACCGCAACATCCTTGCCCTTGCGCTGCTTGATGGCAAGTGCGGCACCGGTGGCCAGCGGCAGCCCGCCGCCCACGATGCCGTTGGCGCCGAGGTTCCCCGTCGCAGGATCAGCGATATGCATGGAGCCGCCCCGGCCGCGGCAATATCCTTCTTCCTTGCCGAAGAATTCGGCGAACATGAATTTCACGTCGGCACCCTTGCCGATGCAGTGGCCGTGTCCGCGGTGCGTGGAGGTGATGTAGTCGGCATTGCTGAGGTCCATGCAGGCCCCCACCGCCGTTGCTTCCTGCCCCACGGAAAGATGCATGGTGCCGTGGGTGAGGCCACGCACGTAGCTCTCTTCCGCCATTTCCTCGAAGCGGCGGATGAGGTGCATGCGACGCAGCGCGTCCTTGAGCTGCGCGGTGGAATGTTTCGCGTAAAACGGACGCGCGTTCTTGCCTTGCGCTGCCGCAGGTCCGGAGGATTTGCTTGCCATGGGTGCCCTTCGCGTGGCGGGCCAAAAGCCCGGTTTGAAGATTTCGACCCTTATGTTCCTTTTCGCACCGCAACGTCAATATGTATCAGAATACAGAACCGCAAGGCTGGCCTGCCGCGGCGGAATGGAAAGACAAACGAACGCCCCGACGTGCTGCAACGCACAAAACAAAGACGAAATGAAAATTTCCTGGTGCAAACGAAAGGAAATGAAAGTATGACCTCTCTCGTCTTGATGTTTTCACTGTCATGTTTGCTCTCTCACCCCGCCAGCAACAGATCCTGATCCTCGCCCGCCAGACCGGCGCCGTCGGCGTGGACGAACTCGCCGAGCGCTTCGAAGTCACACCCCAGACCATCCGCAAGGACCTGAACGAACTCTGCGATGGCCGGCTCCTCTCGCGCACCCATGGCGGCGCCATGCTGTCGTCGGGTGTGGAGAACATGGCCTATGAGGCCCGCCGCCAGATCGCGTCGCTGGAGAAGGCGATGATCGGCCGCCGCGCCGCACAACTCATTCCCAACAATTCGTCGCTCTTCATCAACATTGGCACGACGACCGAGGAAGTGGCCCGCGCCCTCATCCACCACGAGGGGCTGCTGGTCATCACCAACAACATTCACGTGGCCCAGACGCTGCTGCCTTCGCCCCGCATCGAAGTCATCATCGTTGGCGGCTCCATCCGCCACAGCGATGGCGGCATCGTGGGCGAGTCGACCGTCGACACCATCCGCCAGTTCAAGGTCGATCATGCCGTGATGGGCGTGTCAGCCATCGACGAAGACGGCTCGCTCCTCGACTTCGACGTTCGCGAAGTGCGCGCCGCGCAGGCCATCATGGAAAACGCCCGCAACGTCATCCTCGTGGCCGACGCCACCAAATTCACGCGCTCCGCGCCAGTCCGCATCGGCCACATGTCGATGACCAATGCCTTCGTGACCGACCGCGAGCCCCCCGACCCCATCATGGAAATCTGCCGCAGCAAGGGTGTGAACCTTGAACTGGCAACAGAAAAGACCGAGGCAAGCCCCTGACATGACACAGGAAAAGACGTACGATCTCTTCATCATCGGCGGCGGCATAAATGGCTGCGGCATCGCCCGTGACGCTTCGGGACGGGGCCTCAGCGTCTTCCTGGCCGAGCAGAACGATCTGGCTTCCGGCACCTCGTCCAAGTCGACGAAGCTCATCCACGGCGGCTTGCGCTATCTCGAACACTATGAATTCCGGCTGGTGCGGGAAGCGCTGATCGAACGCGAGGTGCTGCTCAGATCCGCGCCCCACATCATCTGGCCGTTGCGCTTTGTCCTGCCTCACCACGACGGCCTGCGCCCACGCGCCCTGCTCCGCCTTGGCCTGTTTCTTTACGATCACCTGGGCGGCCGGAAGATTCTTCCGCCCACCCGCACCGTCGACCTGACATCGGACGTGACCGGCCAGCCGCTGAAGCCCGACTACAGCGTGGGATATGAATACTCCGATTGCTGGGTGGAGGACGCCCGCCTCGTCGTCCTCTCCGCCCGCGACGCCGCCAAGCGCGGCGCCGAAATCCGTACACGGACGAAATGCACCTCTGCCCGCCGCGAGGATGGCGTGTGGAAGATCGGCATTGAGCGCGACGGCAAGACGGAAACCATCTCGGCGCGCGTACTGGTCAACTCCGCCGGCCCGTGGGTGAGCCAGGTTCTGGGCGAGGTAGTGGGCCGCAACGACCCCGACAAGATCCGCATGGTGAAGGGCAGCCACATCGTCGTTGACCGCCTCTATGACCACGACCGCTGCTACATCTTCCAGAATGGCGACGGGCGCATCTGCTTTGCCATTCCCTACGAGCAGAATTTCACGCTCATCGGCACCACCGACATGGATCACCACGGCGACCCCGGAAAACCGGAAATTTCAGAACAGGAGACGGATTACCTGCTCAAGTCCGTCAGCGAATATTTCCGCCGCCCCGTGACGCGCGAGCAGTTGCGTTGGGCCTATTCGGGCATCCGCCCGCTCTATGACGATGGCGCATCGAAGGCCCAGGAAGCCACGCGCGACTACGTGCTGAAGCTCGACAATCCGCAAGGTACCGCGCCCGTGCTCTCGATCTTCGGCGGCAAGATCACGACCGCGCGCAAACTCTCGGAAGCCGTGATGAAGGAACTGCAGCCCTTCTTCCCCACCATGAAGGGATCATGGACCGCCAATGCCGCCCTGCCCGGCGGAGACTTTCCGTGGAATGAAGTCGAGCAGCGCATCAGCGCCTTGCAGAAAGCCTATTCGTTCCTCAAGCCGGCAATCATCCGCCGCCTCTTCCGCGCCTATGGCACGGAGGCGGAAGGCATTCTCGAAGGCGCCCGCTTCGCCTCCGACCTGGGCCAGAGCTTCGGGCCGCTCAGCGAGCGCGAAGTCGCGCACCTCCGCGAAAGGGAATGGGCCGAAACTGCCGACGACATTCTCTGGCGGCGCTCGAAACTTGGCCTTCACATGAAGCCGGAAGAACAGCAGGCCCTGCGCGACTATTTCGAAAGCGCCGCGAAAGGCGCCAAGAAGAAAAAGGTGAAGGAAACGTCATGAGCACGCATCTCCTCGCCATCGACCAGGGCACCACCTCGTCGCGGGCCATCGTGTTCGACAAGAACCTGAAGCCGAAGGGATCAGGCCAGCAGGAATTCAGGCAGTACTTCCCCAAGGCCGGTTGGGTGGAACACGATCCGGAAGAAATTTGGGCCTCCGTTCTCGCCACCTGCAAGGTAGCGCTGCGCAAGGCGAAAGTGAAAGCCTCCGCCATCGCCGCGATCGGCATCACCAACCAGCGCGAGACCGTGGTGGTGTGGAACCGCAAGACGGGCAAACCCATCCACAAGGCCATCGTCTGGCAGGACCGCCGCACCTCCGGGGCCTGCAAGGACCTCAAGGACCAGGGCCACGAAGACCTCTTCACCGCCAGGACAGGACTGCTGCTCGATCCCTATTTCTCCGGCACGAAGCTCGCCTGGCTTCTGGACAATGTAAAGGGCGCGCGGGCGAAGGCCGAAGCGGGCGAACTGGCTTTCGGCACCATCGACACCTTCCTCATCTGGCGGCTCACGGGCGGCAAGGTGCATGCCACGGACGCAACCAATGCGTCGCGCACGCTGCTCTACAACATTCACACCGGCGCGTGGGATGACGCCTTGCTCCGCCTCCTCGACATTCCCCGGTCCCTCCTCCCGGAGGTCAGGGATTGCGCCGCCGACTACGGCATGTGCGACGCGAAACTCCTTGGCGCCGCCATTCCGATCGGTGGCGTGGCGGGCGATCAGCAGGCTGCCACCATCGGCCAGGCCTGTTTCGAACCGGGCATGATGAAATCCACCTACGGCACGGGATGCTTCGCGCTCCTCAACACGGGCGAAAAGGCCGTGCCTTCGCGGAACCGCCTCCTCACCACCGTCGCCTATCAGCTCAACGGCAAGCGCACTTATGCTCTGGAAGGCGCGATCTTCATCGCCGGAGCCGCCGTGCAATGGCTGCGCGATGGACTCAAGGTCATCTCATCGGCAAAGGACACGGGCGCGCTGGCCAAGGCGGCGGATGCCACCCAGCAGGTCTATCTCGTGCCCGCCTTTGTGGGGCTTGGCGCACCGTATTGGAATGCCGAGGCGCGCGGCGCCATCTTCGGTCTGACGCGCGGCACCACCAACCGCGAACTGGCAAAGGCCGCGCTGGAAGCTGTCTGTTACCAGACGCGCGATCTCCTGGAGGCCATGCAGAAGGACTGGGGTTCCACCGGCAGCACCGTTCTGCGCGTCGATGGCGGCATGACCGCCTCCGACTGGACCATGCAGAACCTTGCCGACATGCTCGATGCTCCCGTGGACCGTCCCAAGGTGCTGGAAACAACGGCCCTGGGTGCCGCCTATCTCGCAGGCCTGCACGCCGGCCTGCTGCCGCCTCCCGAACAATTCGCCACCCGCTGGTCCCGTGACAAGCGCTTCTCCCCCAAAATGAAATCCGCCGAGCGCGACGCCAAGTACGCCGGCTGGAAAGATGCAGTCAGGAAACTCTTGTCGTGAACAGCCCCGAATTCCACGCCCTCCGCCGCCTCTCCGCCAAGGTGGGCAGCGATCCCCTCCTGGTCCAGGCCGCCGGTGGCAACACCTCCATCAAGCAGGGCGACGTCATGTGGATCAAGGCGTCGGGCACTTGGCTGCGCGACGCCGCCGCCAAGGACATCTTCGTACCGCTGGACATGGCGCGCCTGTCGGCGGCGCTCGCAGCCGATGACCCGGCTTGCGAATCCTGCACCGACTTCGTGCGACAGGACATCAACCCGCTGGGCTTGCGTCCGTCCATCGAAACATCCGTCCACGGATTGATGCCGCAGAAGATCGTGGTCCATGTCCATTGCGTCAACACCATCGCGCTTGCCATCCGCAGCGATGCGGAAGAAGTGCTGGGCGCAAGGCTCAAGGCCTTCAACTGGGCCTTCGTGCCCTATGCCCGCCCCGGCCTCATGCTCTCGCGGGCCATCCGCAAGGCCTATCGCCCCGGCGTGGATGTCCTCGTCCTCGGCAACCATGGGCTTGCCGTCGCCGCCGGAAGCGTCATGGAAGCGGAAGCGTTGCTGAACCGCGTCGTGGCCGCCCTCGAAGCCCCTGTCCGCGACTTCGGCAAACCCGACCTGGCCGCCCTCGCCGCCATGGCCGCGGGAAGCGCCTACCGCCTGCCGGAAGACCCGGAATGCCACGCCATCGCCCTCGACGAGCCATCGCGCCGCGCCGCCTGCACCAATGTCTATTACCCCGACCATGTGGTGTTTCTGGGCACATCCATTCCGGATGACATGGCTTCCGGCGCTGCCGCCGTCGCCATACCGGGCAAGGGCGTGCTGGTGAACGTCGCGGCCAAGCCCTCGATCGAACCCATGGTGCGCTGCGCCGGCGACGTTTTCCGCCGCCTTCCGGCCACGGCACCGCTCAAGGCTCTCACGGCAGGCGAAATCGACCAGCTCCTGAACTGGGACGCAGAGAAATACCGTCAGACGATGAAGGCGGTCTAGGCGGCCTTGCGCAGGCTCACACCATCCGCCAGCGCATCGAACATGGACTGGCTGACCCGGCGCATCGCAGGCATCAGCGGCAGGGCCTCCGCGCGCACCCGCCAATAGGCGTTGGGGCCAAGCGCTGCTTCCAGCCATTGGATATATTGCGGCAGGTGCGCCCAGCGATCCACCAGTGCAGGCGTCAACTCGCCATGGAACTGCGTGCCCACCATGCAATCACCCAGCGCCATGATCTGCACGGGCGAGATGGTGGACGAGGCCAGCACCTCGGCTCCCGGCGGCAGCGCACTCACTTCCGCGTGGTGCCACTGCATCATGCGGATGGTGCGCGGCAGGCCCGCCACGAAGGGATGGCGCGACGTCACCTTGATGCGGCCAATGCCAACCTCCGCCGCCCGCGCGAGACCGACGGTTCCGCCCGCGGCTTCCGCCAGAAGCTGCAGGCCCAGGCACACGCCGAAATAGGGACGGTTGCGCTCCAGCGCCCACTCGCGGATCGCCTGTTTTTCCGCCAACAGCCAAGGGTGCGCGTCGTGTTCCCACACGTCCATGGCCCCGCCCATGACCAGCAGGAAATCATACGGCGCAAGCGATGGGATCGCTTCGCCCCGGTGCAGCATGACGGTATCCAGGGACACGCCGCGGGCGGCCAGAAACGCGCCGAACAGGCCGGGCGGCTCATCATCCATGTGTTGAAAGCAAAGGGCGCGTGAGATCATTGCTGTCCAATCCGAAAACGGGAACGCGCTACATAGGGCGAACGAATCAGAATGCAAGGATTCGATTGACCTCCGCCGTCCTTCCGCCAAACCTGTAAACAAATCATGACGACGACCCGCCGCACCCTCTTCCTCGCCCTCTTCCCCTTCGCCCTGGGCTACCTCCTCAGCTACCTGCTGCGCGCTGTGAATGCCGTCGTTGCCCCGGAGCTGGTAAAGGAATTCGCCATCGGCCCCGCGGAACTCGGCCTCCTCACCGCAGCCTATCTGCTGGCCTTCTGCGCCTTCCAATTGCCGCTGGGCGTGCTGCTGGACCGCTTCGGCCCCCGCCGGGTGCAAACAGCCCTGCTGCTGGTCGCGGCCACGGGTTGCGCCGCCTTCGCCGTGGCCCCCGGCTTCGTCACCCTCGTCCTCGCCCGCGCCGTGATCGGCCTCGGTTTCTCGGCCGGTCTGATGGCCAGCTACAAGGCAAGCTCGCTCTGGGTGCCGCTTGAGCGGCGCTCGCTCGCCAATGCCACCATCATGTCCATGGGCGCGCTCGGTCTTGTGGTCGCCACCGAACCGACCGCACTCCTCTCGGCCGCGATCGGCTGGCGCAACGTCTTCCTGCTCTTCGCCGCCTGCATCGTGGCATCGTCGATGTTCATTTTCTTCGCCGTGCCGGAGCGGACGGAGAAAACAGCGGCCGCAGGCTTTGGCCAGCAGTGGCGCGATCTCCTCAACATCATGAAGCTGCCCCTGTTCTGGCGTGTGGCGCCACTCCTCGGCCTCACCGCAGGCATTCCCATCGCCTACCAGACGCTGTGGGCCGGCCCCTGGTACCGCGACGTGCTGGGCCTTGCGCCACTGGATGTGGCCCGCCACCTCTTCTGGATGGCGGTGGCCTTCATGGGCGGAATCCTCACGGTGGGCTTCGTTGCCGACCGTCTGCAACGGCGCGGCATCGGCCCCATGACGACCATGCTCGGCTGCCTCGCCCTCCACACGGCGGCACAAGCCCTCATCGTGCTGCAGGTGAAGTCACTGGCATTCCCCGCCTGGCTGGTGTTGGCCGCCGTGGGACAATCGGCGATCCTCGCCTTCCCGTGGTTTGCAAGACACGTGGGCGAGAGCCTCTCAGGCCGTGCCAACGCCACCATCAACTTCTCCATGTTCGTCTGCGCCTTCCTCATCCAGTACGGTGTAGGCGTGGTGATCAGCCTCTTCGCGCCCGTGGCTGCCGGCTACGACCCGCGCGCCTATGCCTGGGCCATGGGCCTCTGCCTTGCTTTGCAGCTGGCGGCCCTGCTCTGGTACCTTTTGCCCCGCAAGGAGAACGCATGACCGACAACCCCGTCATCGCCGTAGTGAAACGCGGCAGCACTGTGGAAAGCCGCCACCGCGGCGCCTTCGCCGTGAGCGACCGCAGCGGCAGGATTGTGCGCCAGGCAGGCGACATCAAAAGCCCGGTCTTCCCGCGTTCGGCGATCAAGGCCTTCCAGTGCCTGCCGCTCATCGAAAGCGGAGCCGCCGCGCGCTACGGCCTCACCGACGAGGAGATTGCCCTGTGCTGCTCCTCGCACAATGGCGAGCCGGAACACCTGCGCGTCGCCGCCTCCATCCTCGCCAAGGCGGGAAACAGCGAAGCGCTCTACGAGTGCGGCGTCCACTGGCCCCATGAGCGTAAGGACGTGATCGGCCTCGCGCTCGCAGGCGAGGAGCCGCGCGCCATTCATAACAACTGCTCGGGCAAGCACGCCGGCATGCTGGCTTTGGCGCGGCAACTGGGCAGTGATCCCAACGGCTACGTGCTGCAGGATCATCCCGTGCAGCAGGCCGTGGCGGAGGCCATCAATCGCTATTGCGATGTGAATGTCGCCGAAGCGCCCGTGGGCATCGACGGCTGTTCCGTTCCCACCTGGGCCTTCCCTTTGCGCAACATGGCGCTTGGTTTCGCCCGCCTCACGGATCCCGCCAACGCGGGCGCACAGTGGATCATCCGCGCCGCCCGCGCCCATCCCTTCATGATCGCCGGCAGCAACCGTTACGACACCACGATCATGCAACAGGTGCCGCGCCTCTTCATCAAGGTCGGGGCGGAGGGCGTTTATTGCGGCAGCATTGCCCACGCCGGTCTGGGCTTTGCCCTGAAATGCGATGACGGTTCCTTCCGCGCCGCGGAGGCCGCCGTTTCGGAGATGCTGCTTGCCCTGGACGTGTGGACGGCGGACGAACGCAAGGCTCTCACATCTCACGCGCACACCACCCTCACCAACTGGCGCGGCATCGATGTCGGCAGCGTTGATGCAGCGGTTGGCGGCTAGCCCCGCGCCAGCAAGGCCAGGGCTTCCTGCAAGGACGGCACGGATGAAGCGGCACCGGGCCGCGTGACGGAAATGCCGGCAACCGCCGCTCCGAAGCGGGCGGCATCCTCTGGCGCTTCACCCCGCGCAAGTGCGGCGGCAAAACCGCCGTTGAAAGCATCGCCTGCGCCCGTGGTGTCCACCACCTTGCCAACCTTGAAGATGGGAATATGGGTTGAGGCCGCCGCGCTGTGCAGCAAGGCCCCCTGACCACCGAGCGTGATCAGCGCCGCACCCGCGCCCTTCCGCAGCAGCACGTCACCCGCTTTCCGGGCTGATGCAAGGTCCGTGACCTCCACGCCCGTGATGCCCGTGGTCTCGCTCTCGTTCGGCGTCACGTAATCACACAGGCGGAAGATCGCATCATCCAGCGGCGCCGCTGGCGCGGTGTTGAGGATGGTGATGGTGCCCGAGGCCTTGGCGATTTCAAGCCCGCGCACCGCCGCCGGAATGGGCTGCTCCAACTGCGTGAGAAACACGCTGGCGCCACGAATGGCATCCGCATGACGGTCGATGTCGGCAGCCGTCAGCGTGCCCGCCGCCCCCGGCACCACGATGATTGCATTGGAGCCGGTTCCGTTCTGCACGAAGATATAGGCCGCACCCGTGGAGTTGTCGGCGACCCGTTCGACGAGAACCGTGACGCCTTCCCGCTCCAACATGGCAATGCCCGCCGCGCCGAAATCATCCCGGCCCATCTTGCTGATGAATGTCGTCTTGGCGCCGGAGCGCGCGGCGGCGACCGTCTGGTTCGAACCCTTGCCGCCCGGCCCCATGCCGAAGGACGTGCCGAGCAGCGTCTCGCCCAGCACCGGCTGCCGGTCCGCCCGGAAAATCAGGTCGGCATTGTAGACCCCGAGAACACAGACGCCCGACTTCTCCGTCATCACGAATCTCCGGGCATCTTCGCATCGGGCGTGACGACGCCCATCTTGAACAGGAAGCAGCCGTAGAACCGGCGCTCCTGCGATTGCACCACGCAATAGGATCTCTTCGCCTGCTCATAGAAGGCGAAACGCTCCATGGAGGCGAGCGGCCATGATCGCCCCTCCGCCCGGTCGATCTCCTTCTGCACCGCCTGTTGCACGGGCGGCACTTCCTGCGGCGTTCCCACCATCTCCATGCGGATCGCCGCACCATCCACGAACGTATCGAGCGGCATCACCGAGAGAATGGCACGCGCAGCGCGGGGAGCATCGGCGGCGATATGCAACGCCCGTCCATAGGTGGTGAGACGTCCCACGGCATCCGCCGGGAAGTTCGAGTCACACAGGATGAGGTCGTTGCCATGGCCCATGCTGGCCAGCGCATGCAGCAGTTCTGCATTGAGAAGCGGATCGATCGACTTGAGCATTGTATCCTCCTGACCGGAGGTTGCACAAAGCCGCGCCGCTTCGCAACGGGTCAGATGTCCTTCATCAACCTCAGCGCGTCATAGATTGCAGCGTGTGTGTTGCGCGCCGAAACGGCATCACCGATGCGGAACAGCTGAAACGCGCCAGCGGAGTTGGTGACGACTGTCTGCGGCTGGCCCGCGATCAGTGCCGTGTAGTCCACCTCACCCCTGTTGCGCGACTTTGGCTTGAGCTGGAAATACAGCTCATCAAGCGGCCGCGTTCCATGGTTGACGACGACCTGGTCGAACATCCGCTCCTTGCGCACACCGCCGTAATCGCTGCCGATGATGCCGCGCAACTGGTTGCCGTCGCGCACCACGCTCTCCAGCCGGAACGTGACCGTGAAGGTGACGTCATGCTTCTGGAGTGCCCGCATATAGGGAACGAGATTCATGCCCATGACTTCCGGCGCGAAGGAGCGGTCCGGCGTCATGATCTCCACCTTGGCGCCAGCCTGCGTCAGCGTTTCCGCGGCCATCAGGGCCGTGTGGTCGCCGGCGTCATCATAGAGCAACACATTGCTGCCTGGCTTCACGTCGCCCGAGAGAATGTCCCAGGCCGAAACCACGAGTTCGTTGCCGTCCTTCAACACGTCTGTGTGCGGCAGGCCACCCGTGGCGATGATCACGACATCGGGAGAAAGTGATTCCACATCAGAGGCTTCTGCATAGGTGTTAAAGCGGAACTTCACCCCCAGGCGGTTGCACTGGGCCATGCGCCAGTCAATGATGCCGATCATCTCCGCACGGCGCTTGGAGAGCGAGGTGAGACGGATCTGGCCACCGGCCTGATCCGCAGCTTCGAACACGGTGACGCTGTGGCCGCGCTCCGCCGCCACGCGCGCCGCTTCCAAACCCGCAGGGCCAGCACCCACGACAACCACGGTCTTCTTCACCGCCGCCTTGGGAATGTCATGCGGCATGCTCACTTCGCGGCCCGTGGCCGGATTGTGGATGCAGTAGGCATCACCACCCTGGTAGATGCGGTCGAGGCAGTAGGTGGCCCCCACACACGGGCGGATATCGTCCTCGCGCTTCTCGATGATCTTCCGCACGATGTTCGGATCGGTCATGTGCGCCCGCACCATGCCGATCATGTCAACCTTGCCGGAGGCGATGGCGTGGCGGGCGGTGGCAACGTCAGGAACGCGCGCTGCATGGAAGGTCGGGAAATCGGTGCCCGCGCGGATTTCACCAGCGAAGTCGAGATGCGGCGCGCTGGGCATGCCCTGCACGGGAATGACATCGGTGAGCGCGGCATCCGTTTCGATGTGTCCGCGGATGATGTTCTGGAAGTCGATCAGGCCCGAGGCCTTGAGGCGGCGGGCGATCTCCAGCCCTTCTGCCTTGGTGATGCCGTTCTCCATGGCTTCGTCCGCCGTGAAGCGCACACCCAGCAGCATCTTCTCGCCCACGCGCTTGCGGATTTCGCGCAAGGTGTCGAACAGGAAGCGCAGCCGCGTATCGAGCGAGCCGCGGCCGTAGGGTCCGTCCATTTCATTGGTCGCGGGAGAGATGAACTGGTCCAGCAGGTGACCGTAGCATTCGAGTTCGATGCCATCCATGCCGGAGGCCTTCACCCGCTCGGCGGCATCGCCGAAATCCTTGATGATGCGCGCAATGTCCCAGTCCTCGATCACCTTGGGGAAGGCGCGGTGCGAGGGCTCGCGGTTGTGCGAGGGAGAAACGACGGGAAGCCATTCGCCCTTGGACCAGCCGGTGCGGCGGCCAAGATGCGTGAGTTGAATCATCACGGCGGTGCCTTGGTCATGCACCTCGTCCGTCATCTTTTTCAGCCAGCCCACCACCTCGTCGCGATGGAGCAGCACGTTGTTGAAGACCGGCGGTGAATCCTTCGACACGGCGGCAGAGCCCGCCGTCATGGTCAATGCAATGCCACCCTTGGCACGCGCCACATGGTAGGCGCGGTATTTGTCCTTGGGCATCCCGTCTTCCGGATACGCCGGCTCGTGGGATGTGATCATCAGACGATTCTTGAGCGTCAGATGCTTGAGCGTGTAGGGCTGAAGGAGCGGATCGGAACTGGAAACGAGCGTTGTCATGGCTTCATTGTGTCTGAAGCCGCGCGCCATCTCAAGGTGGCATGTGCCGAAAAAACCTCAACCGGGCGGAGTGTTAATCTCACGCCAACGGATTTACGCCCGAATGCGCTGCCCCGAGTCCGCGGCGAACAGATAGATGCGGCTGGTGTCGAAGTTCAGTGACACGGGCGTGTCGATGGCCTGGCGGTAATTGCGGTCGGCCCGCGCCACCAGCAGCTTGCCGCCCTGGTTCACGGCCAGCAGCGTCTGGTCGCCAGTGGGCTCCACGGAATAGACGCGCGTGGTCACATGCCCATTGTCCTTGGCGACGCTCACGTCTTCCGGACGGATGCCGAGCGTGACCTTGGCGAGGCTGCCCTTCCCGGCGCCCGGAACGCGGATGTCCGGCGCGATGAACGTGCCGTTTTCCAGCGAGCCCTGGATGAGGTTCATGGGCGGTGATCCGATGAAACCGGCGACGAACACATTGGCCGGATCGTTGTACACTTCGTCGGGTGTGCCGAGCTGCTGGATGCGGCCCTTGTCCATGACGGCCACGCGGTCGGCCAATGTCATGGCTTCGATCTGGTCGTGGGTCACATAGATGGTTGTTGTCTGCAGCCGCTTCTGGATGTGCTTCAACTGCGCCCGCATGGTGAGACGAAGCTTGGCGTCGAGGTTGGACAGCGGCTCGTCCATGAGGAACACGCGCGGATGCCGGACGATGGCGCGGGCCAATGCCGCGCGCTGGCGCTGTCCGCCCGAGAGGGCCTTGGGCTTGCGTTCCAGGTAGTCGCCGAGTTCCACCATGGCTGCGGCTTCGCGCACCAGCTTCTCGTGCTGGTCCTTCGGCACGTTACGCATGCGCAGCGGGAAACGGATGTTCTCGTAGATCGACATGTTGGGATAGAGCGCATAGCTCTGGAACACCATCGCCACGTCGCGGTCGCGCGCATCCACATCGTTGATGCGTTCGCCGTCGATGAAGATGTCGCCGCCGGTGAGATCTTCGAGGCCAGCCACCATCCGCATGGTGGTCGTCTTTCCACAGCCCGACGGCCCGAGGAACACGATGAATTCCTTGTCCTTGATCTCCAGGTCGATGGCGTCGACGCCCACGACGCTGCCCCAGGCCTTGGTGACTTTCTTCAGGCTGATGGATGCCATGTCCCTATTCCCTCCCAACTCCGCCGCATTGGACGTCTTGCTCTTGAGCGGCCTCCGGTGAGCCCCTATTGGACGGCGAACGTCCGCCTCTCGGGACCACACAAATCGGCCTTGCCGATCGCTTTATAGCACATATTGACACTTGTAAAAACAAAAGTATCTTAATGACCACTTTTTCAAGGAAGCGGACACACACCCCATGACGTCATCCAAGACTCCGGCCTACACGGGCAACCTGCCCGCCGACCTCGCCGCCCGCCTTGCGGCCACGGGGCGTCCCATCCGCGTGGGCCTGATCGGCTCCGGCGAAATGGGCACCGACATCGTGACCCAATGCGACCAGATGACGGGCATCACCGTTGCCGCCATCGCCGAGGTCCGTCCTGGGGCTGCGGCAAAGGCACTGCACATCGCAGGCCGCGATTCCGCCAGCCACCGCGATGCCAACACGCAGTCCAGCTTTGATGCAGCGCTCGAGTCTGGCAAGACCGCTCTCACGGAGAATGCGCAACTGGTCTGCTCCAGCCCGCATGTGGATGTGGTGATCGATGCCACCGGCAGGCCGGGCGTCGGCGCCGAGATCGGCCTCACCGCCATGGAACACGGCAAGCATCTGGTGATGATGAACGTCGAGGCCGACGTCACCATCGGCTCCTATCTCATGCGCGAGGCCAAGCGTCTCGGCGTCGTCTATACGCTGGGCGCGGGCGATGAACCGTCGTCCTGCATCGAACTGATCAACTTCGTGAAGAGCCTTGGCTACCCCATCGTGGCGGCTGGCAAGGGCAAGAACAACCCGCTCAACATCAAGGCCACGCCCGACGAGTATGCCGCCGAAGCCAAGGCCCGCAACATGAATGCCCGCATGCTGGTGGAGTTCGTGGACGGCTCGAAGACCATGGTCGAAATGGCCGCAATTTCCAACGCCACCGGCCTCGTGCCGGATTGCCCCGGCATGCACGGCCCCGCAGCGACACTGGACGTGCTCGCCGAAACCCTGTGCCCCAAGGAGGACGGCGGCGTGCTCTCGCGCACCGGTGTTGTGGATTATTCGATCGGCAAGGGCGTGGCGCCGGGTGTCTTCGTCATCACCAAGGCTCCGCATGCGCGCATCCACGAACGCCTCACCGACCTGAAGATGGGCAAGGGTCCCTACTTCAAGTTCATCCGCCCCTATCACCTCACCAGCCTCGAAGTGCCGCTCTCCTGCGCTCGCGCCGTGCTCTACAAGTCGGCCGACATGGTGCCGCTGGATGCGCCCGTCTCGGAAGTCTGCGCCGTCGCCAAGAAGGACCTTGTCCCCGGCGAACGTCTCGATGCCATCGGCGAATATACCTATCGCGCCTGGATCATGGAGCGCGGCGAGGCAGCGGTTGCCAAGGCCGTGCCTTGCGGTCTCCTCGAAGGTGGCAAGGTCACGAAACCGATCAAGATGGGCGAACTCCTCACCACGGCCAATTGCGCAGTGGATACGGCCTCCAAGATCTACGAACTGCGCCAGCGGCAGGACAATATGCTGAAGGCCAAGGCCGCCTGATCACGTATACGACGGCCGGGACATGTCCCGGCCTTTTCATGTCAGACGGAACAGCAAACGAACCGGGAGACTCGCCATGCCGCGCTACGACTATTCCTCGATGGGCTTCTACACCTACGATTGCCTGGGCTGGCCCTTCTCCGAAGTCCCGCCCGGCGGCGGCACCGTCTTCCTCGATGAGATCACGCTTGCGGTTTCGGGTGCGGCGGGAACAGCGACCATTGCGGCAGCAAAGATGGGTCTCAGCACGCTGGCCGTGGGCGGCGTCGGCGACGACATCATGGGCGACTGGGTACTTGAACGCCTCCGCCACTTCGGCGTCGATGTCTCCACCATGCAGCGCAAGCCCGGCTGGCGCACCTCGTCATCGATTGTGCTCACGCGGGCCAACGGCTCACGCCCGGCGCTGCACATGCGCGGCGCCACCAAGGATTTCTTCGTGGATGAAAGCATGTTCGCGCAGGTGACCGATGCCAAGGTCTTCCACCTCGGCGGCGTGGGCCTCACGGAAGCGATGGACGCACGCCAGGGCGACATGAGCCAGAACGCGAAAGTCATGAAGGCGGCTCAGGCCGCGGGCGCGCTCACCACTCTCGATATCTTCGCCGGCTCGAAGAAAGACCTCCCCGCCGTCGCCGATGTTCTTCCGTATACGGATTATTTCATTCCGTCGATCGAGGAAGCCCAGGCCCTGACCGGCATGACCGACTATGGCGACACAGCGAAGTACTTCCTCGACATGGGCGTGCGCGCCTGCGTCCTCACCCTGGGTGGCGACGGTGCCTATTACCACGACCGCGACGGCGTGACGTTCACCATCCCGGCCTTCGACATCACGGTGAAATGCACCTGCGGCTGCGGCGATGCCTTCAACGCCGGTTATGCCGTGGGCCTGGTCAAGGATTTCGACGCCGAAACGCGCGTGCGCTTTGCTCAGGCCACCTCCGCGCTCAATGCAACGGGCCTCGGTTCGCAGGCCGGAGTCGTTGATTTTGAACACACTTTGAAGTTCATGAAGACGCAGAAGACCCGCAAATGAGTCAGCCAATCTGACTGACTTTTTTTGTACCCTTGCGGCGCAGCGTCAGTAGCGACACATTAACTTTTGTCGGGCGAGGATGTCACCGCTCAGACAGCAAAGGAGTCGCTTATGTCGAGATCTATGCGTCACACGCCGATCATTCCTGTTGCCAAGATCGAATCGGAAAAGGATGAAAAGCGGACGGCCCACCAGCGCGAGAGGAAGTGGTTGCACGACCATCTCAAACCGCAAATGGCCTGCATGGAGGACTTCGACATCAAATCCTTCCACCTCCATCCGCACGGCGGCCGCGACGAGTTCGGCAAGGGCGGCCGCGAATTCCTGGGCCACCGCGTCCGCTATGAAGATCCGCGCGCGCTGACCAAATAGAGATCAGCCCAATTCCAAATAGTGAAAGCCGCGAAGGTCACCCTTCGCGGCTTTTCTGTTCCGCTATCGGCGGAAAATTACGTGGTCGGCGCGGAGGGACCGCGGCCCGCACCCATGCCCGGACGGCGGGGCTTTTCGATCTTCTTCGGGGCCGGCAGCAGGCCTTCGCGCTGCAACTTCTTGCGGGCCAGCTTGCGGGCGCGGCGCACGGCTTCAGCCTGTTCGCGAGCCCTCTTCACCGAAGGCTTTTCATACGCATCGCGGAGCTTCATCTCGCGGAAGATGCCTTCACGCTGCATCTTCTTCTTGAGAACCTTCAGGGCCTGGTCAACATTGTTGTCACGAACGACGACTTGCAAGCGGATACCTCAGAGCAGAATAGGTTGGAACGAGGGGCCACGAGGGCCCCGGAATTGCGCGCGTCCTAGCATAGGCCAAATACCCTGTCGAGAGGGGTTTTGGACGCTTATCAACGGGGTTTGACCCTGTTGATATGGCCCATTTTCCGGCCCGGACGGGCCTCCGCCTTGCCGTAGTGATGAAAGGCCAGACCGGGCTCGCGCGCCAGCGATTCCCAGCTGAAAATCTCGGCGCCCAGCAGGTTGGTCATCACCACATCCGAATGGCGGAGCGTGGCCCCCAGCGGCCATCCGGCCACGGCGCGGATGTGCTGCTCGAACTGGCTCACCGTACAGGCGTCCTGTGTCCAGTGTCCGGAATTGTGCACGCGGGGCGCGATCTCGTTCACATAGATGACGTCCGCTCCCACGAAGAACTCCACCCCCATCACGCCCACATAGTCCAGCGTCTCCAGAAAACGCTGGGCGATGAACACGGCCTCGGCCGCCAGTTCCTCAGGCACATTGGCGGGAACCGTGGACGTATGGAGGATGTGGTTGCGGTGAACGTTCTCGGTCACTTCGAAGGCGGCCATCCGGCCATCCAGCCCCCGCGCGGCAATCACCGAGACCTCGCGCTCGAAACGGACGAAACTTTCCAGGATCGACGGCGCCCCCTTCATCTGGGCCCACGCGGCGTCGATGTCGGCAACAGAATTGATCTTGGCCTGGCCCTTGCCGTCATAACCGAAGCGCGTCGTCTTCAGGATCGCGGGCGTGCCGATCGCCGCCACCGCCGCCTGAAGATCGGCGAGCGAATTCACAGCGGCAAACTCCGCCGTGGCCGCTCCCAGTTGCCGGGCCAGTGCCTTTTCCTTCAACCGGTCCTGCGCCACTTCCAGGGCCCTGGCACCCGGCCGCACCGGCACCCGCTGCTCGAGGAAGCGGACACAATCAACGGGCACGTTCTCGAATTCATAGGTGACGGCATCGACAGTCGCTGCAAACCGCGCGAGTGCGCCTTCGTCATCGTAACCGGCAACCGTGTGGGCCGCCGACACAGGGAAGGCCGGCGAGTCGGCTTCTGGCGCGAAGATGTGGCACTTGAGGCCCAGTTGCCCGGCGGCCAGCGCCAGCATGCGGCCCAACTGGCCGCCGCCCAGAATGCCGATGATGGAGCCTGGCGGAAGAGGCTTGCCCGGCATCACGCCTCGTCCTTCGGCGCAATGGCAACCGCACCCGTCTGCTTGCCGCGGAACGCCTCCAGCCGCTTTTCCAACGCCGCATCCGACAACGCCAGGATCGATGCCGCAAGGATCGCCGCATTGACCGCGCCCGCCTTGCCGATGGCCAGCGTGCCAACGGGAATGCCCGCAGGCATCTGCACGATGGAGAGAAGGGAGTCCTGGCCCGAGAGCGCCTTGGATTCCACCGGCACACCCAGCACCGGCAGCGCCGTCATGGAGGCCGTCATGCCCGGCAGATGGGCCGCGCCCCCTGCTCCCGCGATGATGACCTTGAAGCCCGCAGCCTTTGCGCCCTTGGCGAATTCATAGAGCCGCTCGGGCGTGCGGTGGGCCGAGACGATGCGGTCGTCGTGCGCGATGCCGAGCTGGTCCAGCATGTCAGCGGCGTGCTTCATGGTCGCCCAGTCAGACTGGCTGCCCATGATGATGGCGACAGGAGCGGTCAAAGTGATCCTTATGCGATGATGTCGGGAATGAGCTGGTTTTCGACCAGGATGATCTGGTCCTTGAGACTGAGCTTCTTCTTCTTCAGGCGGCGGAGCTGCAGCTGGTCGACGTTCCCCGCCGTTTCGAGCGCCAGGATGGCCACATCAAGGTCACGATGCTCCTGCTCGAGAAGCCGCAATTTTGTTCTCAGTTGAACTTGTTCCAGCGCATCCATGAAACGGCAGCACTCCACCCGCGGCTCTCCACTATGCCCTTGTGCCGCATTCGACAAGCCCCCACTTCTGTGACATACTGATGAAGAGCCGGATCTGGCTCTGCACGGGTCGGCTCTCTCGTTCTGGAGGCGTTACATGAACCCCACTTCTTCCCTCAGCGAACTTATCGAACAGCATCATGTGCTTGAGGCCGAGCTGGCCGACGCGATGGCCCATCCGGCCTCGTCCGACGCCGAAATCGCCGCCATCAAGCGCAAGAAGCTGAAGCTGAAGGATGAAATCGAGACGATGAAGGCCAAGACAAACCAGGCCGCCTGAGCGGTCCTGACCGTCAGGCCGAGCGTCACTGCGGGGCTCCGGTTCCGCAGCATTGGTGGGTTTATTCCGCTGAAGGTTTCAGGCGGTTGCTGGCTTATCCGCAGCGGCGGGTGAAAGCACGGCGAGGCTTTTCGGTTTGATGGTGATCGTCACCGGATTTTCCAGCACCATCACCTCGCCATCCATGGTGACGAGCAGCCCCTTGCTGATCTTGCGCCGCTGCCGCCAGCCCGTGCGCGCCACCGTGACCTTGCCCGCCGTACGGGCCTCCACCGCCGGATTCTTGACGACACGGTTTGCCAGATAGTCCAGCCCAAGCCTGAACACGCTGCCGAACGACAGTGGCCCCAGCGCATAGATGCCCACCAGCCCGTCCTCCAGCGAAGCAGGCAGCGTCGGTTTCTCGCCCCCCTCCAGCGGATTGTTGCTGATGACCAGCAGCGGCGACTTCACCCGCCGCACCTCGCCATCTGCATCCACGATCACCCGCACCAGCTTGGGCCGCGCCGCCAGCAGCAGGAACGCCCGCACCCCCGCCAGCATCTTGGTGAAACGTGAACTGTATCCGATCCTCTCCCGGATGCGCCCCATGCGCGGCTGAAGCCCGAACGACACCTGATGCAGGAAGATGCGTTCGTTCGCGACCCCCACGTCAACCTTGCGTTCAACCGACGTGCCCAGTTGGTCCAGCGCTGTTTCAAGCACCGGCGAGAACCCCAGCGCCTGCACGAAGAAGTTCATGGTGCCCAGTGGCAACAGACCCATCACCACGCCGGACTCCAGCAGTTCCGATGCAACCGACGTGATGGTGCCATCACCCCCACCCGCAATGATGACGTCATGGGTCTTGCCATCACGCGCCTTGCGCACGGCGGGGAGAACATCACCATCCGCCAGCACCACATCGAGCGGCGAATAATGCGGAGAGAGTTTTTCCTGCACCAGCGCTTTGACGGAATCCGCCCCGCGGGACCGGACTGTGCCTGCCTTCGCATTCACCACCACAAGCGCTGATCGCAATGACCGCGCAGCGTTGCGCGGTGGCCTTCCCGTTCCCCTGCCCTTTGCCATTGCCGCTCCCTATGCTGCTGTGGCTCACATTGTGGTGCAATCACGAAAATGCAACAGCGACCTTGCACCTGAATCAGGCTTGCGCAAAATCAGGGCATGTACGCCTCGCTCCGCGCCGCCTGCCTTTATGCCTCGCTGGTATTTGCAGCAGGCTTTGTCCTGGGAACCGTCCGAACCCTCTGGATCGCTCCGGCACTGGGCCATACGCTGGCCGTTGCTGCCGAACTCCCGCTGATGCTGGCATGGTCATGGGTGACCTGCGGCTTGGCGATTGCGCGCACCCATATCCCGCCGGTGGCTTCCAGACGGATCGTCATGGGAGCCGCCGCACTGACCCTGCTTCTGCTCGCGGAACTCCTGCTGGCCGTGACGCTGGGCGGCGTCACGCCTTCGGAATACGCCGCAAGCTACCGCACTTTGCCCGTGCAACTGGGGCTGGCGGGGCAAGTGCTGTTCGCACTCATGCCCCTCCTTCACCACCGTACGGATTAGCGCGCGAACTGCTTGTACTTGATACGCTTTGGCATCACCGAGTCCTCGCCGAGGCGGCGGATCTTGTCGGCCTCGTAGTCCTGGAAGTTGCCCTCGAACCATTCCACATGACTGTCGCCTTCAAAGGCGAGAATATGCGTCGCGAGACGGTCAAGGAACATGCGGTCGTGGCTGATGATGACGGCGCAGCCGGCAAAATCTTCCAGCGCCTCTTCGAGTGCTGCCAGCGTTTCCGTGTCGAGGTCGTTGGTCGGTTCGTCGAGCAGCAGCACGTTGGAACCCGCCTTCAGCATCTTCGCGAGGTGCACGCGGTTGCGCTGGCCGCCCGAGAGCGTGCCCACCTTCTGCTGCTGGTCGCCGCCCTTGAAGTTGAAAGCCCCCACATAGGCGCGGCTGTTCACCTCGCGCTTGCCCAGCATGACGAGATCGTTGCCGCCGGAAATCTCCTGCCACACCGTCTTGTTCGGATCGAGCGCATCGCGGCTCTGGTCCACGTAGCCAAGATTGACGGAAGGCGCGACCTTGATCGTGCCCGAATCCGGTTGCTCCTGGCCAGTGATCATCTTGAACAGCGTGGTCTTGCCCGCACCATTCGGCCCGATGATGCCGACGATGCCGCCCGGCGGCAGCTTGAAGGACAGGTTCTCGATCAGCAACCGGTCGCCAAAGGCCTTGTTCAGGTTTTCGACCTCGATCACCGTGTCGCCCAAGCGTTCTCCACTCGGAATGATGATCTGTGCGGAATGAGACTGCACGCGCGCCTCGTTGATCTTGAGAAGCTCGTCATAGGCCTTGATACGCGCCTTGCTCTTGGCCTGGCGGGCCTGCGGGGACTTGCCCATCCATTCCGATTCACGCTCCAGCACCTTCTGGCGCGCCGCATCTTCGCGCTGTTCCTGCGCGAAGCGCTTGGCCTTCTGCGCGAGGTAGGCGGAATAGTTGCCCTCGTAGGGAATGCCGCGGCCGCGGTCGAGTTCGAGAATCCAGCCCGTGACATTGTCGAGGAAGTAGCGGTCGTGGGTAACAATCAGGATTGCACCGGGATAATCCCGCAGGTGGTGCTCCAGCCAGTTCACCGACTCGGCATCGAGATGGTTTGTCGGTTCGTCGAGCAGCAGCAGGTCAGGCTTCGACAGCAGCAGACGTGTCAGCGCCACACGGCGGCGCTCGCCACCGGAGAGCTTCGATACATCGGCATCCGAAGGCGGGCAGCGCAAGGCATCCATCGCCTGCTCCACCTGCGAGTCCAGGTCCCACAGGTTCTGCGCGTCGATCACGTCCTGCAACTTGGCAGCCTTGTCGGCATTCTCCTCGGTGTAGTCCATCATCAAGGCATTGTACTCGTCGAGGATCGCCTTCTTGGCCGCAACACCCTCCATCACGTTTTCAAAGACGCTCTTGTCGGGATCGAGATGCGGTTCCTGTTCGAGGTAGCCGCAGGTTGCACCATCGGCGAGCCATGCCTCGCCATTCCACTCCGTGTCGATCCCCGCCATGATGCGCAGCAGCGTCGACTTGCCCGAACCGTTGGGGCCGAGCACGCCGATCTTCGCGTCCGGATAAAAAGAGAGATGAACGTTGTCGAGGACCTTCTTTCCGCCCGCGTAGGACTTGGAGAGGCCTTGCATGTGATAGATGAACTGGCGTGCCATGACGTCGGAAAAACCTTGCGCAAATGGGTGAGTTGGCGCGCGGTTTAGAGAGGTTTCGGCAGACTGTAAACCAGCCTTTGAACTACGGGTTGGGCGGCCCCTTGGCTGATTCCAGGTCGAGCCGCTTCTGGTAGCGCCCCTGCAACACATCGACCACCACGAGCGCCACCACGATGAAATAGAACGTGGATTTCTCGATGGGGGTGATCTCGTAGCCAAAGAAGGCCAGATGCGCGATGTGACCGCCCTCCGCCGTCAGCATTACGCCAACGAGCAGCAGGATGAACAGGCCCAGTACCTCATAGAGCCGGTTCTTCTGCAGGAAGCGCGCCACATGGTCGGCAAGCAGCACCATCATCGCGCCTGAGAGCACGATCGCCAGCGACATGACGATGAAGTTTTTGGTGAGCGCCACCGCGGAAAGCACGGTGTCGAACGAGAACACGATGTTCATGACGAGGATCCAGAAGATCGCGGAAGCGACGCTGCGATGCTTCGGTCCTGCTCCCTCCTCATGTTCCAGATCGCTCACCGAAAGCATGTGGCGGATTTCCTTGAGCGCGGTGTTGATGAGAAACAGGCCGCCCGCCAGCACGATCAGGCTGTGGCCATTGAAATCACCATGCACGAACGGCAAGTCGATCTTGAACCAGCTGGACTGGAACATCTGGATCAGTAGCAGCACCACGAACAGCAGCACAATGCGCAGAACGATGGCGAGCAGCGTGCCCAGCTTGCGCACCCGCGCCTGCTGGTCCGGCTGCACCCGCTTGGCCTCGATGGAAATGTACAAGAGGTTGTCGAATCCCAGCACCGTTTCCAGCGCCGTCAGGATGATCAGCGTGGTGATGGCGCCGAAGGTGAAAAGCTCGGCGAATTCGCGCGACAGTTCTGCGAACATGTCTGGTCCTCTTGTTTCCGGTCCGCCGCCTTAGCCGTTTCCGCGCCGCAGAGAAAGCCACACGATGAGACACGCCACGGCGAAGGGAATGCCGCCGATCACGAGAACCGCCACGGGGTCGATGTACTGGTTCCCCTTGAGTGCATCCGGCACAAACACCAGCGAACAGCCGCCGCTGAACAGCGCCACAAGGCCGAAGATCGCCGCAATGACGAGCCGCCATGTGGACAAGCGCGGCAATCCGGCAGCCCTGCGGTTCTCTTCCCGGCGGAACAGCCAGAAGAACAACCCACCGCCTACGGCAATCAAGCCGATGAAGAACAGCGCCGTCATGATGCAGCCTCTCCCACGCGCCGGGCATAGAGCAGGCTGAGCAGGCCCTTCAGCCCGATCACGGCGCCTGCCGTCAGGAAAAACGAAGCATCTGGCCCGGCACTGGCGCCGCCCACGAACGCGCCGATGGCGAGCAGGATGTCAACGACGCCGAGGATATAGAAAGCCGGACGCCATTGCGTCTTCCAGCCGAACAGTGCGCCGAGGATCAGAATATTCAGGAAGGCAATGCCGCCCGGAATGATGGGAAGCGGCATCGCCGCAACCGAAACAATGGCGCACCCGCCCATGAACAGAACGACAATGCCGCACAATGCAGCGAGGACATATTTCATGCTGCCCCCTTCGACAGCGCCATCCGCTTCCGCGCCGCCTCGTCCCGGTAGAAAAGGTTGTAGGTATCGAACGGAATGATCTGCCCCGCCGGCGTCACGAAATGAACGCAGGAGCGCTTCACCCGGCTGATACAGAAATTGTGCGGATCAAGGAATTCCACGATGGCGATGCGGAAGATGTTCTCGTAGCCCATGCCCTCCGGCACCGGCACCTGCGGCAGGCAGCAGAGCAGCGCATCGAGCCGTTCCGGATTGTT
This sequence comes from Hyphomicrobiales bacterium, assembly GCA_016710435.1. Classification (NCBI taxonomy): domain Bacteria; kingdom Pseudomonadati; phylum Pseudomonadota; class Alphaproteobacteria; order Hyphomicrobiales; species Hyphomicrobiales bacterium. The sequence continues at coordinate 225,106 of JADJVV010000001.1, forward strand.
GCACTCCACCGTCGCCAGCGAGAAGAAGTTCAGGATCTCCTTGTGAAGCTCCGGATACTTCTCGAAGGTGATGGCATTCGGCAGCGCCTCCACCAGCATGTCCTTGGGGAAGTAGGAGGTGATCGGCGCGATCTTGTCTCCGTTCCGCAACGCATAGCCGATGGCGATGGACTCCGGGTTGCAGGGCAGCGGAATGATGTCGCCCGCCGTGAAGGGCGTGCCCGCCGCAATGATCGCCTTGCGGATGTCCGACAGCACGAAACGATCCGTGGACGGATCAAATCCTTCATTGCGGCCAGCGTCCTGCACAGGCTGGAAGGTGATGCCGCGGACGCATTTCCACTGCAGGGCATGGCGGATGATATCGCCCAGTTCGTCGTCGTTTTGGCCACGCTTGACAACCACCACAAGCGTGGTTGAAATATTATATTTTTCAAGCACTTCGAGCGCCTCCCTGCGAATTCGGGTGAGGTCTGCGCCGCGCAGGTTCTTGAGCACTGAGGGCCTGAGCGAGTCGAACTGGAGATAGACCTCGAAGCCGGGCTTGAACGACGCAAGCTGCTTCACGAAATCCTCGTCCTGGGCAATGCGGATGCCGTTGGTGTTGAGCATCACATGGCGGATGGGCCGCCGCCGCGCCGCCTCCAGGATGTCGATGATCTGGGGATGGATGGTGGGTTCGCCACCAGAAATCTGCAAGAGGTCCGGCTCCACTTCGCTCGCCACCAGCGCATCCATCATCCTCTCGATCTCCGCCAGCGGACGATGGAAGGTGCGGGCCGTTGAGGACTCTGCAAAACACACCGGACACGACAGGTTGCACGCCTCGTTCACATCGATGAGGCCAAGGCAGGAATGCTGCTCATGGTCCGGGCACAAGCCGCAATCATAGGGACAACCCTCCTCCGTACGCGTCTGGAACACATGCGGCCGGTCGCCCGGCTTGATGTAGTCCTGCATCAGCTTGAAGTAGGGAATATCCGTGGAGACCAGCGCCTTCGATACGCCATGGGTCTTGCAGCGCTTGAGGTAATAGACATTTCCGTCGTCGAAGATGATCTTGGCCGGCACAAGGGCGAGGCACTCCGGGCAGAGCGACGTCGTCTGCCCGTGGAAGATATAGGGCGAGACCTTACGCAGTGGTGCGTTCATGATTTCTCCGCATCATCGTGACGGCGTAAACGGCAAGTCCGCCGCAGACAAGATGGAACAGATTGAACGGCCCCGCAACCTGCGCGTATGGCTTGAGGAATTCCCATGCAAAGCGTTGCACCGCATATACCAGCACCAGCGCATAAAATCCGTTGCGCATGAACCACGGATTTCGCCGCCCGATCAGCACCAGGGCAGCAAGGAGGAACGCCGCCATCGTGAAGCTCTCGTAAAGTTGCACGGGATGGCGCGCCACCCCGTCGCCGAGATCAACACCCCAGGGCAGCGTGGTCGGCGTGCCGTGGGTTTCATCCGCAAGTCCCGACAGGAAGCATCCCCACCGGCCCACGATCACAGTTGTGGCGAAAGCCGGGACGAAGATGAGGCCCGTGGATCCGGAGAGCCCGCGCATCCACTTGAAGAGTTCAATCGCCGTGATCGCGCCAGCGAGTGCACCAACAACGCTGCGCGCCACCATGGGCGTTCCCGACAGCACCATGTTGAGGGAGCCGAGGCCATATCCGCCCGCGGCCGCGCCCAGCAGCAACGCCATCACATACCCCGCACCGCCGGCTTCAATGCGGGCCGCTGCATCCGACAGGCGCCAGCGATAGCAGAACGCCGTCACCCCGAGTGAAGCAACGGCGGCCAGCAGGTCGAAGAACGTGTGAATCACCATGCCTCATCTTGGCAGATGAGGCCGGCTCCCGTCACTGCCGCTCGAGCGCATCCTTGATGATCTTCTGCAGGTCTTCGCGGCGATAGGGCTTCATGATGATGAAGCCTTCACGGAAGCGCGGCTCGTCCTGGTGCACCATGGCACCCTTGGGATAGCCGGAAGTGTGGACGATCTTGAGCGCGGGCTTCAGGCTCTGGGCGGCCTGCGCAAGATCGAAGCCATTCATGCCGCCGGGCATCACCACGTCGGAGAACATGAGGTCGATGTCGTCATGTTCCTGCAACTTGGAAAGCGCCTCGAACCCGTCGCCGGCTTCAACGACCTCGTATCCGAAGTCTTCCAGGAAGCCGCAGGCCACCATGCGCACCGCCTCCTGATCTTCGACGACGAGGATCTTCGGGCGGCGCACCGCCTCGGGTTCGCTGGTGGAATTCGTTGCGGGAAGAGCAGCCGTTGGCGCAGGCGCCGGCACGTCGACAGGCGCAGGAGTGGAGTCGCCCGCGCGCATGCGGCGCGGCAGGTACATCTTCACCGAGGTGCCGTGGCCCACTTCCGAATAGATACAGATGTGGCCACCCGATTGCTTGATGAAGCCATAGACCATGGAAAGACCGAGGCCCGATCCCTTGCCGTTGGCCTTTGTCGTGAAGAAGGGCTGGAACACCTGCTCCAGCAATTCCTGCGACATGCCCGTGCCCGAGTCGGACACCGCCACCATCACGTAATGTCCCGGCACGACCTCGGGATTCTTCTCAGCGTAGAAACGGTCGAGATAGGCGGCCTGCGTCTCGATGGTCAGACGCCCGCCATCGGGCATCGCATCGCGCGCATTGATGGCGAGGTTGAGGATGGACGATTCCAGCTGCGACGGATCAATGAGCGCATGGGGCTCGCCTTCCATCGTCTCGATGTGCACATCGATGTTCTCACCCACGGCGCGCTTCACCAGCGGTTCCATGCCGCGCACGAGGCCGTTGATTTCCGCGTCCTTGGGAGCGAGGTCCTGCTTGCGCGCAAACGCCAGCAACTGGCGCGTCAGGTCCGAGCCCTTCTGCGCTGCGTCGATGGATTCCGCCAGGCGCTTCTTGGCCTTCTCATCCGCGAGTTTGCCGTCGAGAAGCTGCAGGTTGCCGATCACGATGGTCAGGAGATTGTTGAAGTCATGGGCGATGCCGCCGGTCAGTTGCCCGATGGCTTCCATCTTCTGCGCCTTCTGCAGGCGCTGGTTCACGGTCTTGCGTTCGGTCGTATCGACCACCTGAACGATCAACTGTTCGGTGTCGCCCTTTTCATTCTTCACCAGCGCAACCGATGTTGCACCATGCATCACGCGGTTGTCCGGCGTGATAAAGCGGAGTTCCATTTGCAGCGACGGGGCTTCGCCCGTCAGCAGTTGCCGCATGCCGTTGAGGAACTGGCCGCGGTCATCCTTGTGGAGGAAATCCTCGAAACCCTGCGGATCGGTTTCCACGCCGGGGTTGGCGAGGAAGGACTTGAGCGCCTCGTTGGCCACTTCCACGTGGCCCGTGGGCGAAACCACCGCCATGCCATGCACGGCAGCGCTGAAGGCGCTGCGGAAGCGCTGGTCGCTGCGCTGCGAGGCAATGGCCGCGAGCTTCTGCTTCGTGATGTCTTCAATGGTGCAGACCGAACGCTCCAGCCGGCCCTTGTCGCCGCGATAGGCGGTCATCGACAAGAGCACCGTCGCCAATGCGCCATCCTTGCGGATCAGCAGGATCTCTTCACCGCGGCAGGTGCCGGTGACGAGATATTTCGGATAGATCTCGGTGACGAGCCGGCTGCGCGATTCTTTCGGCAGCAATTCGCTGAACGGGCGGCCCACCACATCATGCGCCTCATATCCCAGTGCCTCGCACCAGGAATTGTTGACGGCAAGCAGGCGGCCCGATCCATCCATGCAATGCAGCATCACCGGAAGCTGTGTCAGCAACTGCTCGAACACGCCGCCGTTCTGGTCGGGGAAGAAACCCGCAGCCGTGGTGGCGCGGCGCAACTCTGGCTTTTCAATGCGCCAGCTCGGGGCACGCGCGGCCTGTTCATCCCACTCGCTCTTGAAAGGCGCATTCATGATCCGGAAACTCTCCTGCTACGTCTGGAGAAACTATCGCGGACGCGGTTAACGGCGCATTGCCGCTACAGTTCAAATGCCATTCGCGGATACAATCTTCGCTTCAGAATTCCATCATGGTGAAGAAATGATAAAGGCGGCCGAAGCCGCCCCTGATCATTGCGCGGGCCCGCGAAATGAAAAAGGCGGCCGAAGCCGCCCTTGGTCATTGCAAAAGCTGAAGTGGACTTCAGCCGCGCATGCGGGTTTCCAGGAACAGGGTGGGGTTGCGCGTCAGCGGCTGGTGCGAGGCGAGATCAACGTCCGTGCGGGTGAGGCCCATGTCGTGGAGCATGTGATCGTCGAGGTCGCGCAGCTTGCGAACCGACCGGCGGGCCTGCCAGTTGCGGTACAGCGTACCGAGGTTCGCCGCGCCCGGTGCAAAACCTTCGGCTTCAGCCTGGTGGAGGGCATAGTTCTTCATGGCAATATCTCCTCGTTCACAGAAAACGTAATGTTTTCGGTGTGTTGGTCGCCCCGGTGGGTGGCCTGTCGTGTTCTTTGATGCTCCAGATATATGACAAAATCATTGATCACTCCAACGAATGTATTTTATGATGTGATCACGAAAATTGATGGTGACGTCCATGATCCCCAATCTCGACATTGACCAGTTGAAAACCTTCCTCGCCATTGCCGACACCGGCAGCTTCACCCGCGCGGCGGAAGAGGTGAACAAGACGCAATCGGCCGTCTCCATGCAGATGAAGCGCCTGGAGGAAGCGATTGGGCGCAACCTGTTTGTGCGCGACGGGCGCGGCAGCCGCTTCTCCAGCGATGGCGAACGCTTCGTCGAGCAGGCCCGCAAACTGGTGGCCATGAACGACGAGATCGTCGCAACTTTCATGCGGCCCGAACTCACAGGCTCGGTGCGCTTCGGCACGCCTGATGATTACGCCGATCTTTTCCTGCCGGAAGTCCTCGCCCGTTTTGCCCGCAGTCATCCGCAGGTGACGGTGGACGTCGAATGCCTGCCCAGCGAACGGCTGATGGAGAAGATCCGCCGCGGCGACATTGATCTCGCCCTCGTCACGTTCTTCAAGAACGAAGGCGAAGGCGAAGTCTTGCGCCGCGAGGAACTGGTGTGGGTGACATCGGCACGCCACTCCACCCACACGCTCGATCCCCTGCCCATCGCCACGGCGGATGAAAGCTGCTCCTGGCGGCGCATTGCAACGAAGGCCCTGGATTCCGTGGGCCGCCGCTATCGCGTGGCCTACACCAGCCCCAACCGCAACGCCGTGGATGCCGCTGTGTTTCAGGGCCTGGCCGTGGCAGCCATTGCCGACATCTGCGTGCGCCCCGGCATGCGCGTGCTCACACCGGAAGAAGGTTTCCCGCGCCTCGGTGCTTTCGGCATCGGTCTGATGCGCCGCCATGGCTTGCCGACACCTGCGACCGAGGCACTGGCCCGCCACATCCGCGAGGCCTTCGGGGCGGAGCGTGCAACGGCAGCGATCGCCGCCGCCTGATCAGCCCGCCGGCTGGCCGATGGCTTCCGCCGTGACGCGCGCGGTGAGAAGGCCGTCGTCGTCCCGCGCGTCGGGCAGATGCGCCTTCTCGACACTGATTGTCACCTTGGGATCAATCGCACCGCGCGAACGCGCATGGCCCAGCGCCTGTGTTTCCGCAAGGCGGAGCGCTTCCGCCAAGGCCAGCTTGCCGCTGCCGAAGATCTGCATGGCACCATCGCCATGCACACGGAATGCACCGTTGCCATCACCTTCGACGCTGATGGTGATGCGGTCCGCCACCTGCCCCGCCGCCGCCCCCACGGCATTCGCCACATCGCAGAAGGGCGCGAAGATGACCTCGCAGTCGAGGCGCGCGGCAACTTCACCATAATAGACCTTTGCCGGTCCACCCACGGCCACGATGGGCACGGCGGGCGCCAGCGACACCTTGGCCAAGCCCACCCGGCCCGTGCCTTCACACACGGCATCCCAGGCCGCACTGGCCTTGTCCCGCCCACCCATCGCCGTTTCGAGAATGACGCTTGCAGAGAGCGCCACGGTCTTGCTCCATACCTCGCGGCAGAAGGCATCGGTTTCGCTGTCCGTCGGCATGCGCATGGAGCGGAAACGCGTCATCAACCGCGCGGCCTTCACGGCGGCACTCGCGGGCCAGTTGTCTTGCAGGCCGAGCACAAGGGCGGAATCCGATGGCGTGAAGCAGCAGTATTGCAGAAGCCCCTTGCGCCGCAACGAGGTGACCGCCCGCTGATCGGCACTCGACACCGCGATACGCCGCAGCTGTAAGGGCTCCTGGCCGATGCGGGCCAGAAGTTCCGCCTCGCGTTCCGTTACGCCGGACGCAACGCCACCCTTGTCGCCGAAAGGCCGCACCACGAACTTGCCCAGCATGGACCCGCCCTCTGTTTCGGCGAGATCAGCATCGAGCAGATCGTTGGTGATGGGGTGGCGCGAGGCGAGGAGTGAAATGGGAACGGCCCGCTGCGGACCGATCACAAGTTTGCCGAGACCATCGAGTTGCACCTCGCTGTCTCCGCCAAGCCCCACGGTGCGGACGTCAATGGCTTTCACCATGGTGCGCCAACCGCCCACCTCCGCGCCCTGCGTTGCGACCATGGGCCGCCCGCCGGAAAGAATCGCCACGTCCGTCGTCGTTCCGCCGATGTCCGACAGGATGAAATCATCGCAGCCCGCAAGCCACTTCGCGCCGACGAGGCTCGCCGCCGGACCGGACAATACGGTCTCGATGGGACGGAGAGCCACGCTTTCCGCATTCGCCAGCGTGCCGTCGCCCTTCACGACCATGAGGCCACCCGCGATGCCAAGCCCGTCCATCGCCGCGCGCACCGCCTCGATCAGGTGCGTGATGCGCGAGATGAGCCGCGCGTTCAGCAGCGCGGTCAACGCGCGGCGCGGCGCATCCAGCGCGTTGGACAACTCGCTCGAAAGCGTGACGGGCTTTCCCGTGAGCTTGGTCACGAGATCGCGCGCTGCAATTTCATGTCCATTGTTGCGCACGGCAAAAGACCCGGCGATGGCAAACGCCGTGACGGACGGCGACATGGCTTCGATGCTGGCCGTCAGCGCCGCGATATCGAGTGACCGCACGGCGTCGCCATTGTGGTCGTGCCCGCCCGCGATGCGCGCAATCGGTACGCCCGGGAAGGCGCTGGCAATGCCGGTCTTCGCCACCATGGCATCATCAAAGCCGATCAGGATCACCCCCGCCGCATTGCCGTGGCCCTCGACCACGGCATTGGTGGCAAGCGTGGTGGAGACGCAGACGAGGCGTATATCCTGCGGCGTCACCTGTCCGGCCAGTTGGCCTACCGCCGCCGCCATGGCGTTGCCGACGCCGATCGACAGGTCGCCCTTGGTGGTGATGGACTTGGCCGAGGCCAGGATGCGGTGCACGCCGGCGTCGATCACTGCAGCATCCGTATAGGTGCCGCCCGTGTCGATGCCGAGGATGATGTTGCTCTTGCTCATGGTGTGAGAATGCCTTTGATGGTGCCGCATGGGAAGATCAAGCACCGCGCCAGGGGTGAGATGTCCTCACCTCGGCGGAAACGGCTTCAGCCCGCCTTGAGCTTCTTCATGTTGCCCCGGATTTCCGTGATCGATCCGGCCACGGCAGCCCGGTCGGCGCGCAGTTTGATCAGTTGCAGCTTCGCCTGGATCAACGGGGGTTCAAATTCGGGATTGTCGACGCTGGCAAGCGTCTGCGCCAGGGACTCGGCCTTGTGGATGGCAGCATCAAGCTGCGCCTCCTGTTGCACAAGCCCTTCGATGGCGCGCTCGTGGGCACGGCGGAGCACCGCAACCTGCCACAACGCACCGCCCTCCTCGCTCCTGATCGCCCGCAACTTCGCGTCCTTGGCAGCGGCTTCATGCTTGAAACGCTGGGGCATCACCGCGCCGAGCTTCATCGAGAAGCTGAGCTTGCCATTGAACGACTGGTCATTGGCATCGAGACCATCCGCGTTCACGTCATCGTTCCAGCCCACCGAGGCCGACACGTCGATGGAGTCGAACGTGCGCATGCGGCTGCTGAGATCTTCAAGGTCCGCCTCCGCGGCCAGCAGGGCCGAGCCATAGGCTTCCGCCGATGATGAAGGCATCAACGCCGCATCGAGGCGGCGGTCGGCTTGCGAACGCGAGGCTTCCGCTTCGGCGAGGATTTCATCCGCCAGCACGTTGATAGCCGTGGCAAGTTCGCGGTTGATGGCACCAGTGTTGAGCGCGCCGGCAACTTTCTTACGAAGCCGCGCGATTTCCTTCTTCTGTCCCTCGATGGCCTTCAGCCGAGCCCGGTGCCCCGCCGCCGTCAGGCCCTGCGGCGAAACGAAGACGAGTTTCTGCAGGCCATTTTCGGCAAGGTATTTCTGGCAGCGCACCTCGGCGGCCTGTTCCATCAGCCCCGCCTTGGCGATGCCCGTCAACGACATGCCCAGGCTGACCGATGTCTTGGCATCGTCGCTCACGCTTCCGCTCAGGGTGGGTGAACGAAGAATGGTGGTCTGCGCCGCAGTGTCCTCGCGGAGATAATCGCACCAATGCGACCGGGGCATTTCCGCACTGGCCGGAACGGGCTTGGCCGTCGCCGTCACATCGCCTGCCTGCGCCCCAACCGACGCGGCTGGTTCGACAATGGTGTTTCGGAGCGGCGGCGCGGCAACGACCTTCGGTTCACTGTTGATGGTGCCCAGACGAAGGCCGCCGAACTGGTCGAGCAACGGGCCTTGCGTGGCACAGCCTGCCAGCGCCAGCATCCCGCCCATGCCGAGCCACAGCGCGAGGACGGGCCGCACCGACCTAGAAGAAGAACGGCGCGCGCGTGCCATGCACGATCTCCCGGGTGGCGGCGACAGGCTTGGTCAGTTTTGCCTCCACGAAAATGCCGCGGATGGGTTTCCCGAAGAAGGGATGGACCGAGGTGAATTCACCAGGCTGCGGATCGCCTACGAAACCGGCCTGTTCACACCAGAACAACGTGAAGGCGCAGGTGTGCAAGGGCGTGCCCGGCGAGAAGCTGGCGAGATTGGTGTAGGGCACGAAGATCACATCCACGCGTCCGTTGAGGGCCCGCGCCAGCGCGGAAGACTCGAGCGCCGAGATCTGCAGCTTCAGCACGGCGGCGCTATCCTGCAATTGCGTTGTCTTCACCGCAGAGGACTCGAGAGACGAGCGCGCCAGGTCCATGGCCGCCTTCGCATCCACCGCCTGCTTCACCAGCAGCATCAGATTTGCATCGGCCGCCGCCATGGAAGCGATGGGACCGCCCTTTTCCAGTCCGTCCCGCAGCGACGTCAAGAGATCGGCATTGCCATCCAGCGTCGCCACGTCGCCCTGCATGGCTTCAATATCGGCATCCATACCGGCCAGGCGCTGGCTTGCTTCCACAAGGCCCAGCGTACCCGCATTGTAGGTTTTCCTGTCGATGAGACGCTTCTTGTACAGCTTCTCGAGGTCGGCTTCCATGCCGCCATGCGAGATCTGCGCCTGCATCACCTTCCGCACCTTGGTCATGCGCGCGATGTTGTCGTTCAGCATCTTGTGGCGGCGGGCACTCGCCTTGATTTCCTTGTTCACGGTTCCAAGCGAATATTTCACCAGCAGTTCCGCATCATGCAGGTCGCGCGTCGCCCGCGTCTTCAGCATGGCATTCTCGGTCATCTCCTGGTCGATCTTGCCGAGGGAGACGCGGAGTTCCGTGAGGTCCCGGTCGATCTTGTTGACCATCTCGTGGCCGCGCGTCAGCGTCATGGGCGCACCCCATGAGCTTGACAGCAGGAAATAGGCGATCAGCAAGGCGTAGAAGGCGAAGGCACAGAACAGCGCGAGCAGCAGGAGAAACGCCGCGCGCTTGTAGAGGTTGGAGACAAACCCCATCAGCGGGTTGAACACCGCCTGACTGAGACTCTGCCGCGCGGGACCTGTGTCTGCCGCAGCTGGAGCTGGCTGTGCTTCATCTGGGGGTCGGCCATGGGGCCGCGGTGCCGGGCGGGGCGCCAGCCCGAGGACTCGCAACAATTGACCTTCGCGGACCGGCGCCGTGAGCACCCGTGCCACACCGGGGACATTGAGATACTGGCTGACGTCGCTCAATCCGCTGACGACCACCAGGCGCAGCGGATACCCGAGATCGGCAAAGAGCGGCACGATCAGTTTCGTCGCCAGCTGTTCGTCACGCTGGTCAATGATGGCGGTATCGAAACGCACCTGGCGCGCAAGGTCCAGCGCCGCACGCACACTCGATTCGTAGCGGATGTCGATCTCGCCGATATGCCGCGTGACGATGGTGCAGACCTCGTCTGCCGCTGGCCCGACATAAAGCACCCGCCGCGCCGGAGCGGGCAGTCCTGCTGGAGGTGTGCGCGGCTGGATCGTCGCCATCAGCCCGCCCCCGCCGTTGCGGATGAGACTTTGGCCGGCATGGTCTTCTTCTTGGCGCCGCCGCGCGTTTCCCACGACGATGTGCCCAGCGTCGCAATCGCGAGCGGAGTCAGCGTGAGGTACATCACCGGAAACACAAAGGCCATGGACATGAACCACAGGCCGGAAGTGCGCGCCATCTCCGGCAGCTTGTGCTTGTTCAGCTCATAGGCCAGCGCAAATGTGGTGACGAGCAGTGCATGTTCGATCATCGGGATGATGAACCCGAGGCGCACCACCTGGCTGGCCAAAGTCAGCGGATAAAACAGCAGCAGCAGTGCCATCGAGACGTAATGCACCACCACAAGCGGGTGAAAGCGCCCCAGATACGGAAGCGCCGTGATGAAATCGACGATGTTCGACCGGCGCCAGCGCAACTGCTGGCTGATATAGCCTGCAAAGGTGGGCGGTGCCTTGGTGAAGCAGCGCGCCTTGAAGCACAGCCGCGTCTTGTATCCACGCTCCACCAGCTTGCGTGTGAGGAATCGATCCTCGCCGTATTTCACTTCATCGCCGAGGAATGTGCGGCTCTCCACGTCATGGTCTACGGCCAGCAATGCCGCACGGCGATAGAGCGTGAGGCAACCCGACAAGCACATGATGTGGCTGAAATAGTTCTCGACGTTCTTCAGGAACTGGTAGCCGATCCAGTATTTCACGGCCTGCATGCGTGTGAGCCAGTTGGTGTCGGCATTCGACACGAACACGCAACCGCCAGCCGCATCCACGCCTGCGGTGCAGAGGTGGCGCACCAGTTCACGCAGCGCGTCCTTGTCGACGATCACATCGGAATCGACCGACAGGATGAGGTCAGCATGGGTCTTGAGAACCGCATTCTTGATGCCGATGCGTTTGCCGACGTTCTTCTCGTTGCGGATGACCTGCATCCACGGATAGGTCTTCGCAACCGTCAGGAGATGTTGATAGGTGTCGTCCGTCGAGACGTCATCGATGAACACCGCCCTCAGGCGGTCGCGCGGATAATCCAGCGCCTCAAACGACGCCGCCGTCTGCAGGACGTGTGAGCCTTCGTTATAGACAGGAACGACGATGGCCACCGTCGGCCAGATCTGGGGGTCGTCCCCATACGCCGTCTGCGTGCGCTTATCGGAGAGGCGCAACAGACTGCCCAGCACGTACCGGTTGGTGAAAACAACCAACACCAGCAACGCAAACAGATACTCGATAGCAACCAGGGAAAGCATACGCCGTACAAACACACCCACCGGCCGGACGTTCGGCCACCCTTCCCGATAGCAACGAATGCTTTCTGCCCGGTTAAATTCAGGATTTATCAATGTATTGAGACGCGGAACGCCGACACTCGCGGCAAATTCGGAATCCATCCGTTAACCCTCATATCCGTTTACCCTGTTCTTTAAGCCGCTCTCCACGCGGGAAATGTTTGTCTGGGCCACAACCCGAAACAAACACAGTGGGGACGGCGATGGGTATGACGGCGGTTAAGGGGACGGAACAACATATTGTGCAGGATGCAGGCGTGAAGCCCGTTCGGCTCGTGAGAAGCGAGCCGGTGGCCTTCCCTGATCCCGCGACGGCACGCGTGGCCGTCATCGGTCTGGGATACGTGGGACTTCCACTGATCCTGGGTTTTGCCAAGGCGTCACGTGCAATCGGCTTCGACATCAACGAACCGAAGATCGCGCAACTGCTGTCGGGCATCGATTTCACAGGCGAAGTCTCCAACACGGAACTGCGTGGGGCAGATGCCGAGTTCACCACAAGCCCCGAGTCTCTCTCACAGGCTGATGTTGTTATCGTCTGCGTGCCGACGCCGGTGAACAGCCACAACCGCCCAGACTATGGCCCGCTGATCGCGGCCTCGAAGACAATCGGCAAGCACATGAAGCGCGGCGCTGTCGTCGTGTTCGAAAGCACGGTTGATCCCGGCACTACGGAAGACCGTTGCCTGCCGGTGATCGAATTGCATTCCGGCATGAAGGAAGGCGTGGACTTCCATCTCGGTTATTCGCCCGAGCGCATCAATCCCGCCGATCCCACCCGCAAGCTGCCCGACATCAAGAAGATCGTCGCTGGCTCGACGCCAGCGGGCACCGAATTCCTTGAGAAGCTCTACAGCCGCGTCATCAAGGCGGGCCTCTTCCCTGCCGCATCGATCCGCGTGGCGGAAGCGGCCAAGATTCTCGAAAACACCCAGCGCGACGTGAACATCGCCCTGATGAACCAGATGATGATGCTCTTCGACAAGATGGGCATCCGCTCCACCGACGTGATTGCAGCGGCGGGATCGAAGTGGAACTTCCACCACTATCGCCCCGGCCTTGTGGGCGGCCATTGCATCGCCGTGGACCCCTACTACCTCGTGGACTCGGGCCGCCGTCATGGCCTCGCCATGGAACTCGTGGCCTCCGCCCGCGCCGTGAACGAACAGACGCCGGGCTTCCTCGTCGAGAAGGTGGAAGAACTGATGCCGGCGAGCCGCCACGGCCTCGATGGCAAGAAGGTGCTCGTGCTGGGCCGCAGCTTCAAGGAAGATTGCCCCGATACGCGCAACTCCAAGACCTTCCCGCTCATGGATGCCCTGTGGAACCGTGGTGCGGAAGTCTACAACTTCGATCCTATCGCCTTCGATGATCACTTCGAAGGTGGCCGCGGCGCCAAGATCATCGATGATCCGGCGGCGGCTGGCCCCTATGACGCCGTCATTGTGACGCTGGCCCACACCTGTTTCCGCCAGCAGTTCGACGCCGAGAGCCTGCGCGCCCTCGCCCACAAGCATGCCCCGCTCATCGACATGCGCGGCAACTTCGAAGACGTTGGTGTCACCGATTGGTTCAGCTACTGGCGGCCGTAACATCGTCATCCCGCAAACACGACGCCCCGCTGAGAAGCGGGGCGTTTTTGTTTGAGCCATGCAATGAGAAATGAACGACGGTGATCAGTCCGTCAGGACAACCTGCGCGGTGGAACGGATGCCTTCGGGTGCTGGCACATCCGTGGCGCCGTAGTCGGAGTTGAGAATGAGCTCCGGGCCCTGGTCGATCTCGATTTCCTTGGCGACGATGGCGGTGTAGGCCGAGTTGCCGGCAACCTTCGCGCCCGGGTCGACGCGCAGCTTTCCGTTCGGAAAATAAAGCGTTCCGGTCAGCGATTGAACGTTGCTGCTGCTGATCCTGTGGTCTTCCGTACTGGCAGGGTCGGACACAAACAACAGGCCCGCCATATCGCCGTCTTTTGGTCCCGAAAGATTGATGACCGCACTTCCCTGGGCATCAAGTTTCGCGCCGCTGCCTGTGAAATAGAATCCCATATGCGTGCCGGAAACAATGGCATTGCCACCGAGCGTCAACGGCCCGCCCTTGAGGATGTAGGTTCCCTCTGCGAAAGTGACTTTGGCCGAACCTTTCACAACCAGCCCACCGCAATAGACGCCAGGCGTGAGCGTGACGGTTCCCGAACTGTAGCTCGGCTTCGTGAAGTTGCAGGCCCCCACCGCCGGTGCGGCCCGGCTGGACAGCGGATCTTCAACCGCGGGACAATCGGTCATTGCCGCTGGCGTGATCATGCCCTTGTTGGAAATCCCGCCGGCGGAACAGGTGATATCCGCCTTGATGACAGACATGTTCTTGACGGCAATCGCCTCGCTGTCACGCGAGTTCACATAGACTCCGCAGCCATTCGCCGTCAGCTTTCCCTTGTTGTCGAGGGACAGTGCATCGGACACGGTCTTGTGGAGTGCAAGTACGCAGATGTTGGCCTGCCCCATCATCTCGGCCGTGGCCTGCGCCAGAACCGGCGTGATGTCGGCACCTAGGAAATGGGCGAAAAATGGTGTCCAGTCTTCCCGGATCGCGACCGTGACGGCTGCAGCCTTCTTGTCGATGTTGACCGACATGCTGATGAGTGCATTCGTTTCGGCCTTGGCGAATGACCGGGCCGCGGCTTCGACGGTCGAGGCATTTGAGGTGGCGAGCGACATTTCCTTTGTCGCCGCAAGCGCGGCCTGGTCAGCAGCGGTCTGCAATTCGGACCGTTTGCTGGTGAATTGGGCATAGTCGGAGGCGATGCCCACGGCAGCCATCAGCGCAGGCAAAGCCAGCGCAGTCGAGAGTGCGATGTTGCCGGCGTCTGCCCGCAAACACTGCCTCACCCGTTCCATGACCCCACGTCTTGCCAAGCGGCTCTCATCAACAAAATCAAATGCCAGCCCGGCCTGAAAGAACCGGAGCATGTGTCAGATTGGCATCGAATGTGATAATTGCGCGTTTCGGAAAAAGGTTAAGGAACGGCAAACAGAACTATTCCGAGAGAACCACATCTGCCGACGAGCGAATGCCGTCAGGTACCGGCACCTGGGTCGAAGCGTAGTCGGTGTTGAGCACCAGGCTCGGGCCGTTCTCAACAAGGAGACGCTTGGCAATGATGGCCGTGTAGGCCGACTTGGCCGCGACCGTCGCCGCCGGATCGACCAGCAGGAAGCCGCGCGGCAGATAGATGGTGCCAGTCAGGTTGAAGGCATTTGTCGCGCGGATGTTGTGGATGCGGAACAGCGTTGAATTGGCATCCTCATAGAACAGCAGTCCCGCCATTGCCCCCGTCTCGGCACCCGAGAGGTCGATTGTCGCATTGTCAAAGAACTGGATCAGCGACAAATTTCCGGTGAGATAGAAACCGACGTTCTTGCCTGTGACCTTCGACGTGTCTGCGACGATGAACGGTCCATCCTTGATGATGTAGTTGCCCGCCTTGAAGGTCACGTTCGAACCTTTCGTCACGGTGATGCCACCGCAGTACACACCGGGGCTCAGAGTCACCGTCTTGGCGGAAATGATCGTCAGCAGGTGATCGCAAGATCCCACCGCAGGCGGAGCGCGGCTTGAAAGCGGGTCGGCAACGGCCGGACAGTCCGTGACCACGGGCGTGCCTTGCGTGCCGCCCTTGTTGTAAACGCCGCCTGCCGAGCACACGAGATCAGCGGTGATCGACGATCCCGCCCCCATGTAGACGCCGGTGGAGTGTGTCGAATTCGAATAGACGCTGCAGCCATTCCCTTGCAGACGGGCGCCATTCATCATCGACACGGCGGATGTGCCGCTCGGATTGAGGGCAAGCACGCAGATTTTGGACTCGCCCACAAGCTCGGCGCGCGCATCAACAACAATCGGCGTGATCTTCGCGCCCAGGAAATGTGCAAAGAATGGCTTCCAGTAGTCGGTCACGACGACCTTCACCGAATCAGCCCCATCATCAATCTCGACGCTGGTTTCCGTAGAACCGTTCTTGTCGGCCAACGCCGTTTCGACGTAACTGCGGGCGATGGCATCAACCGGACTGGCGCCAGTGCTTGCACCGGCGATGGAAGCCGCCCCTGCCGGTGCCGCCCCACTGGCGATGACCGATAGTTCACGCGTCGCCGCAAGGGCCGCCGAATCCGCAGCAGACTGAAGCTGGTTCTTTTTGAACGTGTAAACCGCGAAATCGGACGCGATGCCAACAGCGCCAAGCAACGCAGGTGCGGCCACCGCGAATGACACCGCGGTCGATCCGGATACGGACGCCATCAGTTGCGCCAGCAGCGCAAAGGTGCCGCGAAGTGCGGCTCTCGAATGTCGGCGTTTCCTGCAAAACTTGCTCAAGGAGAAGAACCTTTCACCCATACCGATAGTGGAATGGCCTGACGCACGCAAAGCGTTCGACAATTCGAAGCTAATGCTCGGTAAAACCGATGCCTTTCCATCACCCCTGCATGGTTAACGAAATCTGCACGTGGACCACACGGATGATCGCCACGCGTCATTTACCAATCTTGCAAGTGTGCAGTGCCTCTTTATCGGCTGGTAAGGGCCACACGCGCACCTTCACAGCCGTGATGAGGGACGCGACGTGCAATTGAAATCCGTGAAGATGGGCGTCGGCCGCCGCATCGGCGTGCTTGTTTCCACCGCTGTGGTGGCAACCGTTCTCTGCGTGGCGGGTCTGTTGGCTGCCTACCAGGCCATGCAAAACACATCCATGAAACGGGCGGCCATCGAAGGCACGGCCTATGTTTTCGCCTCCGCCGTCGCCGATCATCTGGAAGCGCGCGAAGTACACACCATTCAGTCCGTGTTGCGCTCCGTGGACCGCGTGCCTGGCGTCATCTCGGCGTCCGTCTACGATTCCAACGCAAACCTGGTTGCAACGCTGGGCCAGCGCGCCGTGCTGCGCAACACCGCAGTCTCCGCCGATCCCGGCTTCTGGGAGATGATGCAGACCGCAACGATTCCGGTTTCCGTCAGCGTCATCAAATCCGGGCAGCCCGTTGGGTCGCTCGTCATCGTCGCCGACATTTCCGATCTGCGCAACCGCTTCCTCAAGACTATGCTGGTCGTCACAGCCGCTTCGATCATTGCCGCCGCCGTGGGTGTGCTCCTCTCGATCCCGCTCCAGCGCCGCATCACCGGTCCCATCCGAAACCTCACGTCTTCGATGTTGCAGATCAAGGAAAACCGCGAGTATGACACCAACCTGAAGGCCGAAAATGACGACGAGACGGGCCTCATGGTGGATGCCTTCAACAGCCTCATCTCGGATATCCGCTTTCGCGACCAATCCCTGCAGAAACTTGCTTACTACGATCCGCTCACGGGACTTCCCAACCGTACGAACTTCCAGCGCACCTTGCAGGACAGCCTCGATGGCCTGACCGGTGGTTATGATTCACTGGGCGTGGCACTCTTCAACATCAGCGCCTTCCACACCTTCAATGACGCACTCGGCCATTCCATCGGCGACGCCATTCTCATGAACGTCGCCGCCATCATCAAGGACAATGCAGGCAGCGCCACCATGGTCGCCCGCGTGGGCGGCGACGAATTTGCGGCGATCATTCCCGACAACGGCACAGGCACCCAGACCGAGGCCACGATTGCCCGCGTGCAATCGGCCTTTTACCAGCCCGTCATGATCCTCGACTATGAATTGCACCTCAGCCTGTCGGCAGGCGCCACCATCATGCCGCGCGACAGCCGCAACGTCAGCGACGCGCTGCGCCACGTCGATCTCGCCGGAAATGCCGCAAAGAAGCTGGGCCCGGGACGCGCCATGTTCTTCACGCCCGACATGGATGATGTCGTCAAGCGCGAGACGGAATTGAGCCAGGCGCTCCGCTCCGCCATCGGCAATCAGGAATTCGAGGTGCACTACCAGCCGCAATACCACGTGGCGTCGCGCAGCATCGTGGGCTTTGAGGCCCTGTTGCGCTGGAAGCATCCGCAACTCGGCTACGTCTCGCCCGGACTCTTCGTGCCGATCGCCGAGAAGAGCGGCATGATTGGTGCCATCGGCGACTGGGTGATGGAGGAAAGCTGCCGCCAGGCCAAGGCCTGGATCGATGCCGGCGAAAGGCCCCGCCCCATCGCCGTCAACGTGTCACCTGCGCAGATGCTGCAATCCGGCTTTGTGCGCAAGGTCGGCCAGTGCCTGGAACACACGGGCCTGGCGCCCAATCTGCTTTGCGTCGAACTGACCGAAAGCCTGTTCCTCGGGCGCTCGCTCAATTCCGTCCGTGTCATTCTCGACGACATGCACGCCCTCGGCGTGACGCTGGCACTCGACGATTTCGGCACGGGCTACTCGTCTCTCAGCTACCTCTCGCAACTTCCCTTCGACAAGCTGAAGATCGACCGCTCGTTCGTCAGCGGTGCCCACACCTCTCCACGCCGCCGTGAAATCTTGCGCTCCATCATCGTCATGGCGCATTCGCTGGGCATGGAAGTGGTGGCCGAAGGTGCGGAAGAAACGGGCGAGATCGACGTACTGCGCACGCTGAAATCGGATCAGATCCAGGGTTTCGGCATCGCCCGCCCGGAGCGCCCCGCCACCGTCCTTGCAACAGTGCGGAAGATCGAGGCAAGCGCGCCAGCAAAGGCCCCTTCGGCCGCGGCCCGCGCCTAATCCTCCGCGATATCCTCGTTCCACAGCTGCGGCTTCTCGCGGATGAAGCGCGACATCAGGTCGATGCAGTCCGCATCGTTCACCACGATCACTTCAACGCCCTTGGAGCGGAGGAATTCCTCGTTGCCGCCGAAGTTCTGGTTCTCACCCACGACCACGCGGGGAATACCGAACTGGATGATCGTGCCGGTGCACATCATGCACGGGCTGAGCGAGGTGTAGAGCGTGGTGTCCTTGTAGGTCTTCTGCCGCCCGGCCTTGCGCAGCGCATCCATCTCGCCATGGGCAATGGGGTCTCCACCCTGCACGCGCTGGTTCCGCCCCTGCGAGACCAGCTTGCCATCCCGCGCCAGCACGGAGCCGATGGGGCATCCGCCCTCGTCATAGCCGGCCTTCGCTTCTTCATAGGCCACACGCAGGAATTTCTTGTCGCTTTCGGTCAGCATCTTTCGCTCCGTTACCGTTCACCCTTGCGATAGGGCACCATCAGGGCGCGAGGATAGGCAACGCGCCGTGACATGACAATGAGGGCGATGATCGACAGCACATATGGCATCATCAGGAACACCTGATAGGGCACCGCCGCGCTCGCCAGTTGCTGCAGGCGCAACTGATAGGCATCGAACAATCCGAACAGCAAGGCCCCCAGCAGCGCCTTGCCGGGATGCCAGGCCGAGAACACGACAAGCGCAATGCAGATCCAGCCCCGGCCGTTCATCATTTCAAAGAAGAAGGAATTGAAGGCCGACAGCGTGATGAAACTGCCGCCTACTCCCATGAGCGCACTTCCCGCCATCACGGCCAGCATGCGGATTGCGGTGACGTTCATTCCTTGTGCCTCTGCGGCAGCGGGATTTTCGCCAACCGTTAGCACCGCGAGGCCTGCAGGCGTGCGATAGAGAAACCACGACACGGCTACGACCATCGCAAAGGCCAGATAGGTGAGCGGCGTTTGTTGGAACAGCGCTGGCCCCAGCAACGGAATGTCACTGAGCAGCGGAACGCTGAGCGGCTGGAACGGCTCGATCTTCGGTGGCGACGTGACCTCCGGAAAAACCAGGCGGTAGGCATAGTAGCAGAGCGACGTCGACAACAGCGTGACGCCGATGCCGGTGACATGCTGCGACAGGCCGAGCGGCACCACCAGCGTTCCATGCAGCAAGCCGAACATGGCACCGGCAAGGGCCGCCACGGCAACACCCATCCACAACCCGCCGCCAAGATAGACCGTAAGCCAGCCGGCGAACGCGCCCGCTGTCATGATGCCCTCGATGCCAAGATTGAGCACACCCGCCCGCTCGCAGATCAATTCACCCAGCGTCCCGAAGATGAGTGGCGAGGCGATGCGAATGACGGCGGCCCACAGGGATGCGGTAAACAGGATGTCCAGCGCTTCCATCACTCACCTCCACCGCACGCGATAACGCGTCAGCATGATCGCCGACACCATGGAGAGGAGTGAAATCGCCACCATCACTTGAGCGATGTAGCTGGGCACGCCCGCCGTGCGGCTCATGGCGTCGGCGCCGACAAACACGGCGGCGACGAAGATCGCAGCAGCAATCACGCCGAGGGGATGCAGCATCGCCAGCATGGCGACAACAATGCCCGTGTACCCAAAGCCCGGCGACAGATCGAGCGTGAGATTGCCCTTGAGGCCGGTCACCTCCGACCAGCCAGCAAGCCCCGCCAGTCCGCCAGAGAGCAGCGCCGTCTTGGCGAGAACGGTGTTCACGGGAATGCCTGCGAAATGCGCCGCTTTCGCGTTGTGGCCGACGGCGCGCATCTCGTACCCCAATGCCGAGCGCCGGTCGATGATCCACACCAGCACGGCCGCAAGGATGGCGATCACAAAACCAAGATGCAGCCGCTTGCCCGCCACAAGCCGCGGCAACACTGCATCCGCCACCACCTTCTTCGACTGCGGCCACCCCAGTCCCATGGGATCCTTCAGCACGCCTTCCAGCAGCATGCTGACAAACAGCAGCGCCACAAAATTGAGGAGCAAGGTCGTCACCACTTCATCGACGCCAAACCGCGTTTTCAGGAACGTCGGAACGGACAAAACCAGCGCACCGCCCAGCATGGCGGAGATCATCAGCACCGGCCACAGGATCGGCCAGGGCAGAGGCAGCAGCCCCGTTCCCATCACCACCGTCATCACGGCGCCGATATAGAGTTGCGCCTCCGCGCCGATGTTCCAGAGCTTGGCGCGGAAGGCCACTGCCGCAGCGAGACCCGTGAAAATGAGAGGCGTGGCGCGTGTCAATGTTTCGAGTGCCGCAAAGCGCGAACCCAGGGCACCTTTCACCATCAGCCCGAACACCTGGAAAGGCGAGGCTCCCGACAGCATCACCAGCACGGCGCAAACCCCCATCGCGAAAATGAGCGCCAGCACCGGCAGGGCGATCATGCGCGAGGTGGAGCGCTTCTCCAGCGGTTCAAGCCGCATGGTCTTGCTCCACATGAATGAACCCCTGCCCCGCCATCATCAGTCCGAGCCTGCCAATGTCGACCATGGGTCGCGCCATGAGAGGTGAAACCTGCCCCTGGTAGATGACGGCAATCTGGTCAGCCAGCGCCAGCAACTCGTCCAGGTCCTCGGAAATCAGCAACACACCGGCGCCATTGCTCCGCGCCTTCAGCAGTTGCTCATGCACGTAAGCCACCGCGCCGACATCCAGCCCGCGTGTCGGCTGATTGGCCAGCACCACGCATGGATTGGCGTTCATCACCCGTCCGAGAATCAGCTTCTGCATGTTGCCGCCCGAGAGAAGCCGCACCCGCGCCTGGGGCCCCGGACACTTGACGCCGTAGTTGTCAATGACCGTGCGCGCAAACGCGTCCGCCGCTGCCCAGTCGATGAGACCATGCGACGAGAAGCGGCTGCGATACGCCTCCGACACCACATTCTCCGTGATGCTCATGTCACCGATGAGCCCTTCCGCGTGGCGGTCCTCCGGAATGCGGGCCACGCCACGCTCCACCATCAGGCGGGGCGAAATCGCAGACAGCGGCACGCCGTTCACCTCAACGGTCCCGGTCTCCGGGGGCAGCAGGCCACCCACCACATCGGCCAACAGGCTCTGCCCATTTCCCGAAACGCCCGCGATGCCGACAATTTCACCGGCACGCACCCGCAACATCACATCCCGGAGAGACGCCGCGCCCCGCCGTGCACTCACATGCGCGAGATCGAGCAGCGGAGCACCCGGCTCCCGCGCCAGCGCTTTCGGCTGCGGAACAAGCCGCCCCACCATCAACTCGGCCAGTTCGGCGCGCGTCACATCTGCAATGTCCTTTTGCGCCACCAGCTTTCCGCTGCGCAGGATGGCAACGCCGTGGCAGGCATCCATGATCTCGCCCAGCTTGTGCGAGATGAAAATGATCGAGAGGCCGCGCGCCACGAAACGTTTCAGCGTGGCGAAGAGTGCCGTTGCCTCCTGCGGGGCGAGAACCGCCGTCGGTTCATCGAGAATGAGAATGCGCGCCTGCCGGTAAAGTGCCTTCAGGATCTCGACGCGCTGCCGCTCACCGACGGAGAGCGTGGACACCACGGCATCGGGATGAACGGCGAGACCAAAGTCTTCACTGAGTTGCCTGATGCGCGCCCGCGCCGCGCCATGATCCGACCGCCAGCGCCACAGCGGCTCCGTCCCCAGGATGATGTTGTCCAGCACCGTGAGATTGTCAGCGAGCGTGAAGTGCTGGTGCACCATGCCGATGCCGGCCTCCAGTGCCGCGCGAGGCTCTCCCGGCGGCAACACCTTGCCGTTC
Organism: Hyphomicrobiales bacterium; assembly: GCA_016710435.1. Lineage (NCBI taxonomy): Bacteria > Pseudomonadati > Pseudomonadota > Alphaproteobacteria > Hyphomicrobiales > Hyphomicrobiales bacterium. The sequence continues at coordinate 247,166 of JADJVV010000001.1, forward strand.
ACGCGTATCTCACCCTCGTCCGCCACGTAGTGACCGAACAGGATGTTCATGAGCGTGGTCTTCCCCGCGCCATTCTCGCCGAGTAGCCCCAGGATTTCACCCGGCCCCACCTCAAGCGAAATCGCGTCGTTGGCGAGGAGCGGGCCAAAACGTTTGCTGACGCGGGATATGGAAAGAACGGGCGCGGACATCAGGGCGACACCTCCCCCGTCGCGGAGGAGGTGCCAGTGCAGGCGTTACGACGACTTCGGTTCGTTGTCGTTGATTGCGACGGTGAAGCTGCCGTCCTTGATGGCCGCTTCCTTCTCCGCCACAAGCTTTTTCACATCGTCCGGCACCTTGGCATCGAATGTGCCGAGCGGCGCCAGCGAACAGCCGCCGGCCTTCATGAAGGAATACTGGCCATAGTCGTCGGCCTTGAAGCTGCCACCCTTGATGGCGGCGATGGCCGCATCAAGCGTCGGTTCGAAGTGCCACAGCGCCGAAGCAACGACCGTGTCGGGGTAGTCGGCCTGCGTGTCGATGACGTTGCCTACCGCAAGCACGCCCTTCTCCTTCGCCGCATCGGAAACACCAAAGCGTTCGGCATAGAGCAGGTCCGCGCCCGCATCGATCTGCGCCAGCGCCGTTTCCTTGGCCTTGGGCGGATCGAACCACGAGCCGATGAAAGCGACGAGGAATGTCGCATCCTTCCGCGTCTCCTTCACACCCGCCATGAAGGCGTTCATCAACCGGTTCACCTCCGGAATGGGATAGCCGCCCACCATGCCGATCTTGCCGGACTTGGTCATGGCACCGGCAACAATCCCGGACAGATAGGACGCGTCCTGGATGTAGTTGTCGAAGACCGCAAAGTTGGGATTGGCCGCGGCATCAGGTTTGAAGGACGAGCCGATGAGGAAGGCGCGGTCCGGATAATCCTTCGCCACCGCGCGCGCGGCATCTTCCACCGCAAAAGCCTCGCCGACGATCAACTGATGGCCCGCCTCGCAATATTCGCGCATGACGCGCTCGTAGTCCGTGTTCGCCACCTTTTCCGAGAACACGTACTCAATATCGCCCCGGTCTTTCGCCGTGTTCGCGGCCTTGTGAATGCGGCTCACCCACTGCTGCTCCACGGGCACCGTGTAGACCGACGCCATCTTGATCGGTCCGTCGGCGCGTGCGGCTTGCGGCAGCAACCCTGCCAGCGGCAAGGTTGCACCGGCCTTCAAGAGCAGCCGGCGATTGAGCGAGATGAATTGGTTGGACATTGCGTTTCTCCCTGGCAGGCGATGCGCCCTGCCTGGACTATTGCACTCCCCCAAAATGCTGTCCACGCGGTCAAAACAGGTTTTGCGCTGCAAAATTCTCCGCGCCCGAAAGCGGCGCAAAACGCCCGGTGGGGCGCCCGGGTTCCACGTCTTGCGCGGTTTTTGCGCCCGAAAGCAAAAGTATTTTCATTGCCGCGCCCAAGGATTTCAATATCATCCGGCGAACTCAACATACCTCGCGAGGCGAAGCTGAGTTCCTCCGGCTCCACAGACTCCCCATCTGCATCGCAGCGCAACCTGTCTCAGCGCTGGGCCGAGGCGCGCGCCGCCTTCCCCGGTCTGCAGCGCCTTGTGCTGCTGTACCTGTCCTATCTCTACGCGGCGTGGGTGGGCCAGGGTCTCGCCATCATTCCCGGCATCGACATCACCTTCTGGCCGCCCGCGGGGTTGATGATGGGCACCCTGCTCCTCACCCGCAGCGCAAGCTGGCCCTGGTGGCTCATGGTCGGCGTCGCGGGAGAGTTCTCGGCCAACGCATTCTGGTTCCACAATCCCGCCCACTACACCATGATCTATGCGCTCGGAAACGTGGGGGAAGTGCTGCTCGGTGCATTGCTGTTCCGCAAACTCTCGGAACGGCCGCGCAGGATCGAATCCTTCCAGACCAGCTTGTCGCTCATCATCAGCGCCGGCGTCGCCCCCGTTGTGTCCGCCACCGTGATCGCCAGTGTGGATGCCTTCCTCGCCATGAAGCATTCCTTCGTGGAAACCTTCGGGCTTGTCTGGCTCGGCGACAGCACCGGCATTCTGGCAATTGCGCCGCTCATGCTGGTGACCGCGCAACTCTGGAAGACACGTCACGACATTGATGCGGTGCGTATCGTCGAACCGGTCCTGCTGATCGCCGGTGTTGTAGTGGTGCTCTTCACCGCCGCCTACACCTTCCAGCACTTTGCCTATGCCGCCTTGCCGCTGCTCGTGTGGCTGGCGGTGCGCACGCGCTTTGCCGGCGTGACGGTGGCGATCACCGTCCTTTCCATCGCCGCGAGCTACATCAGTTCGCACCGTCTGGGACTCTTCGCCGATCCAGACACGGTGAAACTCCGCATCGTCTTCGTGCAATCCTTCCTCGGCATCTCCGCCCTTGTATCGCTGCTCGTGGCGGCATTGGCGCAGCAATATGCGGAGACACTGGCCAGCCTGCAGGAAGCGAACCGCAACCTGGAACGCAATGTCGAGCAGCGCACCATGCGCATGCGGGAGAGCGAACAGCGCCTGCAACTCGCCCTCGACGCGGCCGGCTCCGGCACATGGTCGCTCGATCTGGATACGCAGGTGCCGGTGTGGGACACCCGCTTCCAGGACGCCCACGCCATCAAGCCCGGTGATCCCGTCACCATCGACACCTGGATCCATGCCATTCACCCGGACGACCAGCAGCGGGTGCGGGCCCAGCTCGAACGCCTGAACAGCCCCGCAACATCGGACACCTGGGAAAGCGAATACCGCGTGCGCCACCCCGAGGTAGGCGACCGCTGGCTCCTGACCGTGGGCCGCATCATTCAGCAGCAGGGCGAGAAACCGACAGGATTGTCCGGCATCTTTCTCGACATCACCTTCCGCAAGACCCACGAGCAGCGCCTGCGCATGCTCATGCGGGAATCGAGCCACCGCAAGAAGAACCTGCTCGCCGTGGTCCTGGCCGTCGCGCGCAACACCGTTGCCGATGCACCGGACGATTTCCTGCAGCGCTTCCAGGCGCGCATCCATGCGCTCGCCGCAGGCTATGACGTGCTGATCAACAATGCGTGGACCGGCGTGAAATTGCACCAGCTCATCGGCTTGCAACTCGCGCACTTCGAAGACCTCATCGGCAAGCGCATTTTCCTCGAAGGCCCCGATCTCAAAATCAACGCCTCCGCCGCCCAGCCACTGGGCATGGCCCTGCACGAGCTTTCCACCAACGCCAGCAAGTATGGCTCCCTCGCCACCCCGGAGGGCGAGATTCACGTGCGCTGGGAAATGGAAGACACCGGCAAGCCCGATGTGCCCTGCACCTTCCGCATGAGCTGGACGGAAAGCGGCGGACCGCGCGTCGTGCATCCGCGCCGCCGCGGTTTCGGCACCGCCGTCACCGAACGCATGATCCAGACGTCATTCGCCGCTGACGTGACACTCGACTACCGCCCCGAAGGCGTGTTCTGGACCATGGCCTGCCCCTGCGACCAGGTCCTCGAAACCGACGACACGCCCAAACAGGACATGCTGTTTCCGGATCTGTGATGGGTTCGGGGGAATGTGGTGGGCCCGGCAGGACTCGAACCTGCAACCAGACGGTTATGAGCCGTCAGCTCTAACCATTGAGCTACAGGCCCCACCTGCCCCGGACAGTTGGGACGCCGCTCACTAACCGATTTGCAGGGAGAAGGCCAGTCCGGCTGGCGCGGAAGGGCCGGTGCCGCCCGTTTTTGAACCCGCAACAAGCCGTGCTATAGGCCGCTGATGATATATCAGGATTTGACTCCCGAGGCCGCCGTCGACGCCCTCATCGCGCTCCACGCCGAAGCAACGACAGGCCTGAAGGATGCGCTGGACCACTATTTCAAGACGCGCACCGTGCCCACGGCGGAAGAGCGCGCGGCCTTCTGCTACCCCGAACTCCTCGTCACCTATGAGTCGCAGGGCCTGCAACCGAACATCTCGCGCGCCTTTGCCAAGTTCACCGGACCCGGCGTTTATGCCACGACCGTGACGCAGCCCACGCACTTCGCGCCCTATCTGCTGCAACAACTCCGTTATCTGGTGCGGGACTACGGCGCCAGGCTGCGGGTGCGGCCTTCGACGCAGGAGATCCCCTATCCTTACGTGCTCGACAAGGGCGACGACCTCGGCGCGGGCGGTGTCTCGGCCGCGGAACTGGCGCTGCATTTCCCTGTTCCGCAGCTTTCCCTCGTGGGTGACGAGATTGCCGATGGCACCTTTGCCCAGGAGCGCGGCGATCCGCTGCCGCTGGCGCTGTTCGATGCCGTACGCATAGACTATTCGCTGAAGCGGCTGCAGCACTACACCGGCACGCACTGGTCCCACGTCCAGCCGTGGATCCTGCTCACCAACTATCACCGCTATGTGGACCAGTTCGTGCAGTGGAGTCTGGCGCGCCTGCGCGAGGACGGGCCCTACGAAGCGCTCTATCTTCCCGGCGGCGGCGTCATTGCCCGCGACATGCGTGAACCGGATGCGCTGAAGGTGATCGACGGCAGCCCCTGGCACCGCTTCCAGATGCCGGGCTATCACCTCACCCGCAAGGATGGGCATGATGGCATCACGCTGGTGAACATCGGTGTCGGGCCTTCGAATGCAAAGACGATCACGGATCATCTTGCGGTGCTCAGGCCCCATTGCTGGCTGATGATCGGCCACTGTGGCGGGCTTCGCCAGTCGCAACGGATCGGCGACTACGTTCTCGCCCACGCCTACCTCCGCCAGGATCACATCCTCGATTCACTGGTGCCGCCGGACATTCCCATTCCCGCACTCGCCGAGATCCAGGTGGCGCTGCAGGCCGCTGCCGCAGACGTGACGGGCGAACAGGGGGAGGCCCTGAAATCGCGGCTGCGCACCGGCACCGTCGTCACCAACGATGACCGCAACTGGGAACTGCGCTGGACGCCGGAGCGGAAGCGCATCAACCTCTCGCGCGCCATCGCCGTCGACATGGAATCCGGAACCATCGCGGCCCAAGGCTACCGCCTGCGCGTGCCCTACGGCACGCTTCTCTGCGTGTCCGACAAGCCGCTGCATGGTGAAATCAAATTGCCCGGTGCGGCCAATGCCTTCTACGACCGCGCCGTGGGTGAACACCTGCTGATCGGTTTGGCGGCGGTGGACCGCCTGCGTGTCGACCGCGCCGGACTGCATTCGCGCAAGCTGCGCAGTTTCGACGAGCCGCCGTTCCGCTGATCCGGTCCGCCCTTTTGCTGCCGCAATTTATTCCTATCTGCTTCCGCCAAGGAGAACGAACTTCGATGCTGACCCGCCTGTTTGCCGCTTTGACCGCCGCCACCCTGCTCTTCACTCCCGCCCTTGCTGACGAGGCCAAATTGAACCGCACGATTTCCATCACCGGCACGGGCGAAGTGCGCGCCGTTCCCGACATGGCGACGATCACCCTCGGTGTGATGTCCAACGCGCTGACGGCACAGGAGGCGCTGACCGCCAACACCAAGGCGATGACCGATGTGATGGCGCTGCTGAAGCAGCAGGGCATCGAGGACCGCGACATCGCCACGTCCAACTTCAACATCTCGCCGCGCTATGACTATGGCCAGGGCGGCACGCAGCAGCCGAAGGTGACGGGCTACGACGTCTCCAACACCGTGACCGTGACCGTGCGCAAGATCGCCGCACTGGGCGACCTGCTCGACAAGGCCGTGACGGCCGGCTCCAACCAGGTCTACGGTATTGCCTTCTCGGTCTCCAAGCCCGACGCGATGCTGGATACCGCGCGCCAGAACGCCGTGGCGGACGCGCGTCACAAAGCCGAAATCTATGCCACCGCCGGTGGCTTCACCCTCGGCGATATCGTGTCGCTCAGCGAAGGCGGCGGATACCGCCCGCCCATGCCCATGATGAAATCAGCCATGGCCGCCGATGCCGCCCCCGTTCCGGTGGCCCAGGGTGAGCAGGCCCTGACAATCGATGTCAGCATCGTGTGGTCGATCAAGTAAACGCGACTGGAACAAATGCGATGGCCTGATAGTTTCAGGCCATGCCCTTCCACGTCCGAGACCCCTGGCGCGTTCAATATTTCGACGCCGTGCCCTGCCCCGCGGACGTGCACGTTCCCATTGACGACATTGATTGCTGGGAGTGGTTTCCCGACTATCGCTACATCTACGACAAGCTCCACGTGGCGCGGAGCCAGGGCGTGGAGAGCGGCACGGCCACCGATGTGCCAGGACATTTTCCCGTCTTCGCCAAGCCCCGCGTGAACCTGAAGGGCATGGGGTTGGGCAGTTGCGTGCTCCAAAGCGAAGCGGACTTCCGCCGCCACATGACGCCAGACATGATGTGGATGGACCTGTTCACCGGCCCCCACATCTCCACCGACGCCGCGGTGGTGAAAGGCGCCGTCGCCTGGATCCGCCATGCCGAGGGCATTGCCTGGACCGAAGGCATGTTCAAGCACTGGATCATCCGCGCGGAGGACGACGGCCCCCTCACCCGCTTCCTCACGCAGTGGGTGGCGCGCGAACTCCCCGGCTACACCGGCATGATCAACATCGAAACCATCGGCGGCAAAATCATCGAGGCGCAGATCCGCTTCGCCGACCAGTGGTGCGACCTCTATGGCCGCGCCTGGTTTGATGCCGTGGTGGAGTTATACGGAAAGGGCGTGTGGGATTTGCAGCAGCCCCACACGCGCGAAGGCTACTCGGTGCCACTCTTCGCCCGTCACGGCGCGGTGCCACCGCACCCGCCGGCCGAGGTGCAGGCCCGCATCCGAGCCATGCCGCACGTCTCCAGCCTGCAGGTCACCTATCACGAAGCCAAGGACGGCAAAGCCCACCCCATGCCACCGGGCGGCTTCCGCCTGGGCATCGTCAACGGCTGGGACTTGCAGGCCTGCTTCGCCGCGAGAATAGCCCTGGCCGCGGCGTTTCCGGGAGTTGAGGTGATGTTGCCGGAGTGAGATCCACGCTGCGCCAGCTCACATCAGCGCCCAGCTCCGCGCCATCTCGTCATACACATGCAGTTCACCCAGCGAGATGTCGAACCAGGCGCCGTGCACGGTGAGGTCGTTCTTGTTTTCGCGCAGGCGGAGCCACGGGAAGGTGCGGAGGTTGGCGAGGGAATGTTCGACCGAGGCATGTTCCACCGCCGTCTGCACGTCCTTGTGGTCGTGGTCATGGCGCACGGTTTCCGCCACGTCCTTCACGCCCGACATCCACTTGCCGATGAAATCTCCCGCCGACAGCGGATCGCCGCCTTCGACCACGGCGCGGATGCCGCCGCAGCGGCCGTGGCCCATCACCACCACATGCTTCACGCCGAGCGCGATGACGGCGAACTCGATGGCCGCACTTGTGGCGTGGTGGCGGCCATCCGGCGCGTAGGGAGGCACGAGGTTTGCGACATTGCGCAGGACGAAAATCTCGCCGGGGCCCGCATCGAAGATCGTTTCCGGCGCGGCGCGGGAATCGCAGCAGGCGATGATCATGACAGTGGGTTTCTGCACGCCCGTGCCAAGACGCGCGTAGCGTTCCTTTTCATCGGCGTAGCGGCCGCCGCGGAACGATTGATAGCCATCGAGAAGGTGCTTGGGGAATGTCATGTCTTGTTCCTCACCAGATCAGCGGAGATCAATCAACCGGGCTTTTGGCAGCGCGGCAGCGCCCGGCTGTTCCGGCCAATGGGCATAGGTGCGCACGCCGCCGTTCGCCCGCGCCTGCGCCAGCAGGTCGAGGTCGAGCGTCGCCGTCACCCATTGCGGCGCGTTCATCTCGCCCAGCGCCATGGCGCCATTGGCCGGGAAGCCCCTGTCGGGCGGCGCGAAAATACCGGCCATGCCCACATTGTTTTCAACCGCCGTGCAGAAGGGTGCGGGCCCCACGCAGGGTGAATGCACGGTGTAGACCTGGTTTTCGAGGGCCCGCGCCGCAGCCCCGGTGCGCACCCGCCAGTAGCCCCATTCGGTTTCGGTGTTGGAGGGCGCGAGGATGATCTCCGCCCCCGCTTCCGCCAGCGCCCGCGAGAGGAGCGGGAATTCGATGTCGTAACAGATGAGCAGGCCCACCTTGGCGATGCCGATGTCATATACCGAAAGGTCACGGCCACCGCTGATGCGCCACGGGTCGCGCTCCCACGGCGTCGGCATGATCTTGGTGAAGCTGGCGGGCTTGCCGGTGGGTCCGGCAAGCTGGGCGATATTGTTTCGCGTGCCATTGCTGACGCAGGGACCGCTGCCGGCGACGATCATCACGCCATGCGTGCGCGCCAGGTCGCAGGTGAGGGCGGAAATCTCGCCGGTGAAATCCGATACGGCCTCAATGCTGCCCTGCAGATCGAGTCCGCGCCCGCCGATGGCCGAGAGTTCCATGGCGGCGTATTCCGGGAAGACGAGGATCTGCGCGCCCTGCTCCACGGCCTCCTCGCACCAGCGCGAGACCTTGGCGCGCCACTGCGCCAGCGAGGCGATTTCATCCAGCGGATATTGCGCGGCGGCAATGGTGACGGTGCGGCTCACAGGTCTCTCATCCAGAATTGCATGGGCTTCAACGTATCATGGGGCTGGTCCAGATCACGCCATGAAAATTCCGTGACGAGCCCCGGCACGGGCGCATAGCCGCGCTTGCGCCAGAACGGGTCGAGCGGGGCATATTTGGGAGGCCGCGCCGGATGATCCTCAGGGCGCGCGACGGCGCAGAAGGCGGCGTGGCTGGCACCCAGCGCACGGGCCTGTTGTTCCCGCAGGTCAAAGAAGCGGTGCCCTGCCCCCTGCCCGCGATAGTCCGGCAGCAACACGGACTCGGCACAATAGAAGATGCTGGCCACATCCAGCCCGCGGGCAAGGAATGGCGCCTGGAACGCTTCATGCTCCGCCGCCAGCGGGCAACCCGTGGCGGCACCCACAATATCCGCACCGTCGCGCGCCACCACCACGACCGCGCCCGCACTGGCGGCAAAGCGCGCGAGGTAGTCGCGCTCATAGGCAAGCGTGCCGTCATAGAGATAGGGGAAATCGCGGAACACGCGAATGCGCAACCGCGCCACATCCTCGATGACAGAGGCGACGTCAGGTCCGGTGAGGGAGGCGTAGGTCAGCATGGGTGCCGCTCGCTTGCCCTTCGACGTCCGCTGCGCGGGCAACTCAGAGTGAGGACAAATTGATCATCCCCCATGCCGAGGTGCTCGCGGCACGCGAGCGTCGAAGCATGCGCAACGAGTCTCACGTCCCCAGCACCTGCCGGGTCCAGTCCTTGAGATTGTAGTGGGTGGTGACACGGCTGATCTTGCCGTTTTTCAGTTCAAAGAACGTGCCGACACGCAGCTTGTAGCTCTGGCCCTTGGCCTTGGGCAGGCCGGGATCGGTCTTGAGATACTTGCCCTTCAGCTTGAACTCGGCGGCGGCACGGCTGCCATCGCTGTTCGTCATGATGACGATGTCGGAGAGCGTTTCCTTGTAGGAGGCATTCATGTGGGCGAGGAAGGCCGCGAACTTGTCCTTGCCCTTGCGCGCTTCGCCCTGGCTCACATCATGCACGAACCCCGCGCCGAGGCAGGCGAGCATGCCGTCCACGTCCTGGGCGTTGAAGGCGTCGTAGTAGCGGGTGATGAGCTTGCGGGTCTGGGCGGCGGACATCGGATTCTCCTTGTGCCGCCGCACTAATCAGAAACCGCCGCAGCCTTCAAGCCTCACTTCAGCTTCTTCGGGTTCAGGGATTTTTCGATGGTCTTTTCCTTTTCCCTTCTCATCCCACACGGAAGCGAGGAAGCATTCGGTGGCATATTTGGCTTGCCCCTTGCAGAAGGCCGTGAGTGCGGCGAGGACGGCAGCCTCGTTGGGCGCGCCGCACACGGTTTCCGTCCAGTGAACCTCGCCGGTCGTGACCCCCATGGAGCCGGACCAGCCGCGTCCACAGGCCGAAGTGATGATGCATTCGTCGCTGCCGCCGGATGCGTCCTTGCATTTCTGCATCGCGCATTGTGCGGCGGTGATGGCATCGGCCTTGAGGCACACCTCGAAGGCCTGTTCGGGTGCGATGGCGGCGGCAAAGGCAACGCCCCCGTCCGTGCCTGCCTCCTGGGCGTGGGCCGCCATGGGCATCAGGCAGAGGCCGGCGATGAGAAGTCGCTTCATGAAAGTCTCCGGTTTGCCCCGTCCGCGACGATAGCCCGCTTGGCAGGCGTGTCAAAGTCGCGCTATGCGCTGCCACCATGAGTACCATCACATCCCTCTTCCCCACCCACATCTACCGCGCCGACAAGGCCGGCCCCGGCACCCTGACGGCCGAACTGGAAGTGGCTGCCCTGTCGCTCAGCCGCGACGACATGGCCGGGATCAAATGGTGCGAGAAGCACGGCTATGCCGGATACACGTCCTATGGGTCGTTGAACGATCTCTCCCGGCGCATGCGCGTCTTCGCCAAGCTGGAACGCATCCTCGACCGCCACGCACTGGCCTTCGCCCGGCACCTGCACTGGGACATCAAGGGCGGCCGCCCAGTGTGCGACTCGCTCTGGGTGAACGTGCTGCCGGAGGGCGGCAGCCATACCGGGCACATCCATCCCAACAGCGTCATCAGCGGCACCTACTACGTGAAGGTGCCACAAGGCGCAGGTCCCATCGTCTACGAAGATCCACGCCTTGCCCGCATGATGGCGGTGCCGCCGCGCAAGAAGAATGCCCCGCAGGATTTCCAGTCCCATGTCAGCTTCCGCCCCGTGCCGGGCACGATGTTCATGTGGGAAAGCTGGCTGCGTCACGAGGTTCCGCTGAACCGCGCCGAGGGCGAACGCATTTCGGTGAGCTTCAACTACGTCATCGGCAACAAAGACGACGCAAGACAGGCGCGTTGAGCTGTGCCAATCTTCATCGCGGGGGCGCGATGGAGGATGGCAATGAAACTTCGCACCCCTGCAATCATCTTGGCTGCAATGACGTCGGCAAGCCTGCTTTGGGCTCCGCAGGCAGTCGCCTTTTGCGGCGTGATCCAGGAAACCGCGCAATCACAGAATCCCATGCTTGCAAATCCGAAGGCGACCCGCATGGTGGACCGCAAGGTGCGCGCCCTCAAACACCAGTATCGCCGCAAGCTGGTGCTCGACCAGCGGTCGAGCGAATGCGTGGGCGGGGCTGTCGCCATTGACGCCAACGGCAACCAGATCGTCGGTCCGGCGCGCTGCACGGTGACGCAACCTTTCTGCGTCAACCCGTAAGCGCTCAGCGCCGGCGCGGCGCGTCCTCTTCGCCTGCCGTATCCTCCAGATGAAAGCGATGGAGGAGCCGGTGCAGCATGGGCGCGAGCACGAGTCCGGCGACGGCGAAGAACAGCAGGCCGCAGACCAGCGCGTAGATGCCTTCGAAGACGTATCCGGCGGTGGAGTCGAGCTTGTCCAGCGGACCCATGCCCGAAAGGATCATGGCCGCGTTGGCGAAGCCCTGCGCCGGTCCCATGGGTCCCAGCGCCATATAGCCCGCCATGCCAACCACGAGTGAAACGGCAACGATGCCCAGCGCCCACAGGCCATTGGCCCAGATGCGCGCCGCCAGCACGGCGCGGGAGGCAAGCTGCCCGTGGCGTTTCATTTGAACATCCTGTCGCCCAGCTGGTCCACGATCAGCCGGCCCTTGGCAAGGGCGATGTCGGCGCAATCATCCCGGTCGCTGAACTTGTCGGCGCGGATGAAGTGGTGCTCCTTGCCGTCCTTGCTGATGCGGCCCGCGAGCTGCCACTGGCCGCCCTCCTTGAAGGGCTCGGCGGAAATGGCATAGCCATTGTACTCGGCTGTCTTCGCCACCGCAGGAGCCTCGCTGCGCCCGCCCCCAAACAGTTTGCTCCAGATCGACATGTCTCTTCTCCCATTGCCAGTGGCGAGTCTAACGCGGCGGCCCGCCAAACGGAACCGGCTTGATGAGCAAAAGAAAACGCCGGGAAACAGCTATCCCGGCGTCCACGAATGATCTGTCCAAACCTCAGCGCATGGCGCGGGAGCCTGTCTTGATCGGGCAGGATGAGAGACCGAAGATGCTGTAGACCGGGCACACGCCCATGGCGGCCGTCAGAAGCGGCACGATGCCGATGTAACCGATCCAGGCATAGGGGTGCCCCGAGAAGAAGGCGAAGGCCAGCAGCGCCAGGCCAAACAGCACGCGGAGCGCGCGATCAATCTTTCCCACGTTCTTTTTCATTCTGCGTCAATCTCCAACTGCGCAAACCTTATGCGCTGTGCCAAACCTTAGCGTGCAGTTCCGCCGCTGTCAGTGACTTCGTCACCAAACATCGGCAAAATGTTCAAGTGCTGCCTCGTCCTTCAGGACAACGCGGCCGCGCCCGATTTCCACCCAGCCCTTGTCGGCAAAATCATGGAGAAGGCGGGTCACGACCTCCCGGGCGGAATTGAGGTCCTGTGCCATCACCTGATGGGTGGCCTCGACGACACCGTTCCGCGCCATCCGCAGCAAATGCCGCGCCAGCCGCCGGTCCACGTGGCGCACCGCCACTTCCTGCACCAGCCCGATCAGCGCCTGCACACGCTCTCCATACGAAGAAAAGACGAACCGCCGGAAGCCCGGTGACGTCGCCAGCAGGTCCTCGAACACGGGCTTGGGGAGGATGACGGCATCGGTCTCCGTTTCCGCGACGCCTTCCGCATCGTAGTGTTCACCGGAGAGCAGACCTGCCGTCGTCAGAATGCATGTCTCGCCATCCTGCACCCGGTAGAGCACGATTTCCCGTCCGGTTTCGGTGAGCACCGAAACCTTCACCGAGCCGCGTTTCACCACGATGTAGTTGCTGCACGCATGGCCCGGACGGAAGGCCCGCTCGCCCGCATGCAAGTGAAGGGGGATCATCTGCTTGAGAATGAGCGCGCGGGCACTGTCCTCAAGCGTCGCCAGCGCGCCAGACTGGAACAGCGAGGGCAGCGTGGAGGCCGCATCAGCCGGTCCGGGCGCGGAAGAAGAATGTGTAACCATGCTGACATTCTGGCACCGGCCCGTGGAGGAACTTTGACATGAATCAAGGTTGCACGGCGTTTCAGTCATACACTTCGAGTTTCGTTCGGGGAGCCTTCCCCGTCGTAACTGCGAGGAGGGATTCCATGAACGACGTCACGATGAACGCGCCAGAAGCACCGCAAGCCGCCGAGATCAAAACCGAAGAGGCCGCCCCCGCCGCGCCGCCGCCAGGCATGGACCGGCTGCCGCGCCTCTCGCCCAGCCAGCTTCGCCATGACCCGGAAGCCATTCGCCATGCCTTCGAAACAGGCGCCTACCCCTACCAGAACCGAATCTCCAACAAGACCTATGAAAAGGAGATGGAGGAACTGCAGGTGGAACTGCTCAAGGTGCAGAGCTGGGTGAAGGAGAACAACGAACGCATCGTGATCCTGTTCGAGGGCCGTGACGCCGCGGGCAAGGGCGGCACCATCAAGCGCTTCATGGAGCATCTCAATCCGCGCGGCGCCCGCGTGGTGGCCCTTGAAAAGCCCACCGAACGCGAGCGCACCCAATGGTATTTCCAGCGCTACATCGCCAACCTGCCGTCAGGCGGCGAGATCGTGTTCTTCGACCGCTCCTGGTACAACCGGGGCGGTGTGGAGCGCGTCATGAACTTCTGCACGCCCAACGAATACCTGGAGTTCATGCGCCAGTGTCCCGACCTTGAACGCATGCTGGTCCGCTCCGGCGTGCATCTCTTCAAGTTCTGGTTCTCGGTCACGCGCGATGAACAGCATCGCCGTTTCAAGTCGCGTGAGAATGATCCCTTGAAACAGTGGAAGCTGTCGCCCATCGACAAGGCCTCGCTCGACAAGTGGGACGATTACACCGAGGCGAAAGAGGCGATGTTCTTCTACACCGATACCGCCGATGCGCCGTGGACCATCATCAAGTCAGACGACAAGAAGCGCGCCCGCATCGCCTGCATGCAGTATTTCCTGTCGTCGCTGCCCTACCCCGAGAAGAACAAGAAGATCGTGGCCGGCCCCGATCCCCTGCTCGTCGGCACGACTGCTCACGTGATCGGCCGCGACGAACACATCCTCGGAAAGACATTGCGGCCGGGCAACGGGAAGAAGAAGTAGGCACGGTACCGGCGGCCTGCTCCCACCCGTGTCAGCGGGCGGCGGTCCCTGGCAGAGGACATGCCTGAGACCGCCATGGCGCGGGTGCAGGGCGCGGAGCCCGCAGTTGCGTCTCAATCGTCTTCGAAATAGCCCTTCTCGGCGCCCTGGTGGCAGGCCACGCAATTGCTCAAGCTGCCCACCTTCTTCATGGTGGCGTCCGAGAAGCGGCCATGTTCGCCCTTGAAGCGCGGCAGTTCGGTAATCCGGAGCGGCGTCTGGTCTGCCGGGATACCACGCGGGAAGCCGCGCATCTTGTCCGAAGCATCGGCCGCATTGGCCACAAGGTAGTCCCGGATGGCGGTGGTCGCATCCGCCGCAAGCGAGGCATCCTCGCCGAAGTGATCCTTGAGATTGCCGGTGAGAGCCTCCCATGACCGCGCCGGCAGGAAGCCGGGCGGATAGGCCATGTGGCAGGCGCTGCACTCCTTCTTCGTCAACTCGTCGGTGACGACGCCACGGGCGCCGTCCGCCAGAGCCACGGTTGCAACGGCGAAAAGACAGGCCGCAGAAAGCAGGATACGCATGTGAATTCTCCTCAAAGTCCGGACAGGTAGGTGATGAAGTCGCCCTTCTCGGCGGCGGTGCATTCACGCCCGAGAACGGTGTTGCAGTTCCGGCCGAACCACTTCTCCACCTTCGCGGCATCGGTGAAGCGGTCCGGTGTGACCGAGACGGCCATCGGATCAATGCTCTTGCCCGCGCGGGTCTTTCCCGCTTTCAGGGGCGAGGCTGTGTGACAGCTGGAACAGGATGGCGATTCCGCCGAGGCGGTGAACTGCTGGGCGTAGAACGCCTTGCCGCGGCCCGCATCGAAACCCGCAAATCCACCATCAGCGGCTTTGGCCGCTGCGGCATAAGCAGCGAGAATATCGTCGCGCGGGCCTGCCGAGGCGGGCGTGGCGAAAACAGCCGCCGCAAGGGCGAGCGGCAGGATCATCCATTTCATTGTTTTGTCTCCTGTGGGATTGAAATCTGTTGGGGTGCGAAAGTGCCTGTCTCCGCATCACCATGGCAGGCGGCACAATTCTGCTTGCTGTTGACAGGCGGTGCCTTGAATACGGCATCGGCCAATTCGCTGTGGCGGCGCGTCCAGAATGGCGTCGCGGTGATTTCCAATGGACGCTCCGCATTCACACGGCGGAAGCGGTTGGCGGCGAAGCTGTCGGAATTTTCCGCGCTGTTGGCGGTGAGGAAGGCGGTGATGGCCGCAACCTTGTCGGCTGGAAGGCTCGCGTCTTCACCGAAATGATCATCGAGTGATGACATCAGCTTGGTCCAGCTCTGCGCGGGCAGCAGCGTGGGGTGAAAGGCCATGTGACAATCGCCGCAATCCGTTTTCCAACCCGCATCCACTGCAACAGCGCGCACGCCCTTCGGCGGCAGGGCGTTGGCGAAAACGACAGCCCCCACCACACCCGCACCCGCAAGCCCCACCATCGCCGCAGCAAGACCTGCGCGTGCACTGAAGCTGCGTGTTGCCGGAACGAAGCCTGCCACCTTGCGGCCCGTCACCATGGCCTTCGCCAGGTTCTCGCCACTGCGGCGCGATTCAAACGCCATGCCCGCAATGTGGGCCGCAACGAGTGCGAGGAGCGCGTAGGCCAGAAGCTCATGCGGCTCGCGCATGAGATCACCGGTGGCGAAGGAGATGAAGCCCTTGCCCGGCCCCTGCTTGAAGGCACCACCCAGCATCAGCACACCGGTGAGCAGGATCAGCGACAGCGTGACCAGCAGCGTCACCACCATCCAGGCGCCCAGCGCATTATGCCCGCCCTCGCGATGCACACGCCCCGACTGGATGTCGCGAAGATGGGTGATGACGGCCGATGGCGAGAGTGTGAAATTTGCAAAGCGCGCATAGGTGCTGCCGGTGAGGCCCCACACAAGCCGCGCAAGGATGAGTCCGCCAATGCCGGCACCGGCCCAGACATGAACGGAAAGCCAGTTCGCCGGGAAGAAAAGCCCCGTCACCAGCGCGACCGTCACGCACGCCACAAGCGCCCAGTGGAACAGCCGCACCGGCAAATCCCACACGGGCACATCAGGGCGTTGAATTGATACTTGCATGATTACAGAAGAACCCAATCATTTCAGGCTCTTCTGTAATCCAGTGTGGCTGACGCGAAACTGACAGTCCGCGCCACCCCGTTCCGCTCAGCCGAAGCGATAGCTCGATGCCGTGACGCCGCCGTAGACATTGGCGTCATGATAGACGCGCGTCGCCTTCTCGTTTTCCGCCGCCCCTACCGCCGCCATCAGTGGAATGAGGTGGTCTTCGCGCGGATGGCAGATGCGCGCAGACGGGGCCTGCTCCCACGCCTTCAGCTTCGCAACACGCGTCTTGGGATCAGACTGCATCGCATCGTCGAGCCAGGCATCGAACGCCGCAGATGGCTCCTTCGCGCCGGGACCGAAGAGCCTGAGGTTGTGATAGCTGAGGCCGCTGCCGACGATCACGACGCCTTCATCGCGCAAGGGTGCAAGCGCACGGCCCAGCGCAAGGTGCTCTTCGGGATCATAGCCATGGCGCATGGAAACCTGCAGCAGGGGCACATCCGCATTGGGATACATCACCTGCATGGGCGCGAAGACGCCGTGGTCGAAGCCCCGGTCGGGATCGAGGTGCGTCGGCAACCCCGCCGCCGTCAGAAGTTCGGCAATGCGCTTCGCCAGCGCAGGTGCCCCCGGCGCGGAATATTTGATCTCGTAGGTGAAGGGCGGAAAGCCGCCGTAGTCATAGACCATGCCCGGCGCATCGCCCGACATCACCGCGAAGTCCTTTTCCTCCCAATGGCCGGACACCATCAGGATCGCCTTGGGCGTGACGCCGATTTCCTTCGACATGTTCGCCAGTGAAACTTCAAGGCTCTTCAGCATCTGCCGCATGTCCGGCAACCAGGGCCATGGGCCCCCGCCGTGAGAGATGAAATAGGTCGGCATCCGCGTGGTCATGATCGAGTTTCCTTTCGCCGATATATATAACTACATGAGTTACAGATACAAGGGCCTCAGCGATGGGTGGGCGGACGGTGCCGCCCACTTTCTGGGGCCCATAGGCCGACGATCGCGGTTCAGGCTGCGCGTCCCGCGGGGAAAACATTGCATGTTCGGGAAGCGGCGGCAATTCCAGGCCCTGCCCGTGGAAGCGAGTTTCAGGTCTTGCCGATGCGGCACATGCCCCGCTTCCATCCGCTTTGGCGCGGACGGGGTATGGCGCGGCGCAACTCAGGCCTTGGCGTCGTCAGCCTTCTTGTGGCTGCATCCGCACCCACACGAGGGTTCCGGAAGCTTCGGCTTTTCAGAAGCAGCGGCGGGAGCAGGCTGAGGGGCAGCTGCCGGTTTGTGGGGCTCGCGGCCCGAGGGGAAACGTGTGACCATGCTGTAAAAATGACGCCTGCATCGTCCGGCTGCCTTGACCAGGATCAAGCAGTACCCCCGAGCCGCCACTTTACCGTCGACGCGGTTCGTGCCTAGTCTGGCGCAACCAGAACGGGGGACCACCATGACACGCACACGCAAGGCACTTGTCATTTTCGCCACCACACTGCTGGCAAGCGCCGGAACAGCCCAGGCGGGCGATCCCATCGTCGGCAAGTGGAAGCGGCCCAACGGCATCATCGTCGCCTTCTCGCCTTGCGGCGGCGGCTTCTGCGCTTCACCCGTGACAGGCCCCAACGCCGGCAAGAGCGCCGGGAAACTGAGCCCCACCGGCGACGGCCACTACAAGGGCACCCTCACCGATCTCGAATCCGACAAAACCTACACCGGCAAAGGCGCCATCAACGGCAACACCCTCACCATCGCCGGCTGCGTGCTGGCGGTGCTGTGCAAGAGCGAAAGCTGGGTGAGGAAGTAGGTTCTCCCGGCCGTCAATTGTCGAGGAACGAGCGCAACTTCCTTGACCTCGAGGGGTGCTTCAGCTTCCTGAGCGCCTTGGCTTCGATCTGGCGGATGCGTTCGCGCGTCACGCTGAACTGCTGGCCCACTTCTTCCAGCGTGTGATCCGTGTTCATGCCGATGCCGAAGCGCATGCGCAGCACGCGCTCTTCGCGCGGCGTGAGCGAGGCCAGCACGCGGGTGGTGGTTTCGCGCAGGTTCGCCTGGATGGCGGCGTCGATGGGCAGGATGGCGTTCTTGTCCTCGATGAAGTCGCCGAGGTGTGAATCCTCTTCGTCACCCACCGGCGTTTCAAGGCTGATCGGCTCCTTGGCGATCTTCATCACCTTGCGCACTTTTTCGAGCGGCATCGAGAGCTTTTCCGCCAGTTCCTCCGGCGTCGGCTCGCGCCCGATCTCGTGCATCATCTGACGCGAGGTGCGCACGATCTTGTTGATGGTCTCGATCATGTGCACGGGAATGCGGATGGTGCGCGCCTGGTCGGCGATCGAACGCGTGATCGCCTGCCGGATCCACCACGTCGCATAGGTCGAGAACTTGTAGCCGCGGCGGTACTCGAACTTGTCCACCGCCTTCATCAGGCCGATGTTGCCTTCCTGGATCAAATCCAGGAATTGCAGACCACGATTTGTGTATTTCTTGGCGATGGAGATGACGAGGCGAAGGTTTGCTTCCACCATTTCCTTCTTGGCGATGCGCGCCTCGCGCTCACCCTTCTGCACCTTGGCGACGATGCCGCGGAATTCCTGGATCTGCAGGCCGGTGGCGGAGGCGAGTTCGAAGATCTCGTCGCGGATGACCTTGATCGATTCCTTCTCGTCGTTGACCCACTTCTTCCAGCCATGCTTGGTGAGGCGGCCCACCCGCTTCAGCCACTCGCCGTCGAGTTCGTTGCTCTGATATTCGCGCAGGAACTCTTCGCGCGGCACCTTGTAGGTTTCGGCGAGCCGCAGCAAACGGCCTTCGAGCACGTTGAGGCGCTTGGAGATGTCGTAAAGCTGGTCCACCAGCGCCTCGATGCGGGCGTTGTTCAGCGACTGCGACTTGACGAGGCCGACGATTTCCTCGCGCAGCTTCTTGTAGCGGCGCTCCTGCGAAGGCGAGAGGCCCTCGCCATCCGTCACTTCCTGGTCCTGCAGCTTGCGCAGCGATTTGTAGAGGCGGGCGATTTCGTCGAAGACTTCGAGAACCTTCGGCTTCAGCTCGTTCTCCATGGCGGAGAGCGAAACGCCGAGGTCATCACCCTCGTCGTCATCATCCTCTTCGGCGGCCGAGGGCTTGTCGAAATCTTCCGGCGAGAGAACATCGGAGTAGTCATCGTCGGCCAGCGGGCGGCGGGCCGGCTGGGTGGCCTTGCGTGTTTCTTCCTTGCGGCGGAGTTCGGCGCGCTTGGCTTCCGCCTGCTTGCGCACTTCTTCCTTGGGCGGCACGTAGGGCTGCGGCGTGGCAACCGACTGGTTCTGCTTGGCGTCCGGGCCGGCGTAGGTTGCTTCGAGGTCGATGATGTCGCGGAGAAGAATCTTCCCCTCGTTCAGTTCATCGCGCCAGATGATGATGGCCTGGAAGGTGAGCGGGCTTTCGCACAGCCCGGAGATCATCGCTTCGCGGCCGGCTTCGATGCGCTTGGCGATGGCGATTTCGCCCTCGCGGCTGAGCAGCTCCACCGCACCCATCTCGCGCAGATACATGCGCACGGGATCGTCGGTGCGGTCGGCGGGAAGCTTGGGCGCTTCCACTTTCATCAGCGCCGTTTCGCCGGACGCTTCTTCTTCCACCTTGGCGGTGAGGTTCTCGGATTCTTCCTCGCTCTCCACCACGTTGATGCCCATCTCGTTGAGCATCGCCATGATGTCCTCGATCTGCTCCGGCGAGGTCTCGTCAGAGGGGAGGACGGCGTTCAGTTCGTCGAGGGTGACATAACCCCGCGCCTTGGCGAGCTTGATCATCCGCTTGACGGCGGCATCGTTCATGTCGAGGACAGGCGCATCCGCTCCCGCTTCCGGGGCTTCCGGCTCGGCGCTGGCATCGTCGGGCGTGGTCGGCGCATCAGGCTCCACCGGCGGCTTCGCGGGGCGGGCAGCGGCAGGTGTCTTGGCGGGCGTGCGGGCCATTCAGTCTCAAGTCCTTCAAGGCGGGTGATTCGCTCACCTGCGGTAGAGTGATTCGGCAGTCACCTAAAGCCCTGCCCCTTAAACGGTTCTTAACCATGGCAGGGGCCTGCGGCGTTACATCGCCTCTCCCCCGCCCCGGCCCGATGCGGCCCCGAAGCCCTCGATCAAGGCTTCGGACCCGAGGGCCGACGACAACTGGTCTCGAACCGCAAACAGGGCGGCCTGGGTGTCCTCCGACGGATCGCGCGCAAAGGCGGCTTCAGCAGCCTTCAACTCGCGGTCGAGTGTGACGGTTTTCCGGTGCAGGGCGATCATCTGGCGGAGGCCTGTCCGGGCATCATCTGGTGCAGCCGCGGGACCAAGGAACCACTCATTCAGACGCTTCGCCTGATCTTCAAGGCGGTCCAGGTCCGGACCAAATCCTTTTGAACTCAGGTGGGTCTTCAAGGCCGCCCGGTCAAGGACTTCCTCGGAGGAGGCAACGTCTAGAATCAGTGTACGGAGGGAGTCAAGCGCCCGGGCGGTAAAATCCAGACCGGCAAAGTCCTCCCAGAAGTCATGCAAAAGCTCGGGGTGGTTGATGGCGGAGAGGATAATCATCCGTTCCCGCCGCTCGGCCGCAGCCGCAGCCGTGTTGGCCGAAGCCGCTGCCCGGAGTTGCGGCGAGGCGGCTTGCGGAACTTCCCACGGCCGCTGCCCCGGCTTGAGGCGGGGCTGGAAGCTGCGGCCCGGTCCCATCCGCGCGCCACCTCCAACCTGGGGTCGCCCCTGGCCCCAGAGGGTCTGGAGGCGCAGGCGGAGGTCATCGAGATAGTGCCGCCGCACCATCTCGTCCTTGATCCCGCCCACCAGCGCCTTGAGGTCCCGCTCGAAGGCGGCCTTGCGTTCGGGGCTGCTCCTGTCGTTTTCACCAAGCGCCCGGTTCCACAGCACATCGGCGAGCGGTGATGCCGCCGCAATCACCGCCCTCACCGCATCAGCCCCTTCCGCGCGCAACAGGTCGTCCGGATCCTTGCCCTCGGGCAGGAAGGCAAAGCGCAGCGAATGTCCGGGAGCGAGCAAGGGCAGCGCAAGGTCGAGCGCACGGTAGGCAGCTTTCAGGCCCGCGCCGTCACCGTCAAAACAGAGAATGGGCTCCGGCACGGTGCGCCACAAGAGGCCGAGCTGGTTTTCCGTCAGCGCCGTGCCGAGCGGCGCCACGGCCTCGGCAAATCCGGCGCGGTGCATGGCGATCACATCGACATAACCTTCAACGGCAATGAGGCGGCTGTTCTGGTGCGCCGCCCCGCGCGCCCTGTCGAAATTGTAGAGCACCTCGCCCTTGTGGAAGATGGGCGTCTCCGGCGAGTTCAGATATTTCGCAGGAACGTCCGGGCGCAGCGCCCGCCCGCCAAACGCGATCACCCGTCCCCGCCCGTCGCGGATCGGAAACATCACGCGGTCGCGGAAGCGGTCATTGCCGACCGCATTGTCCTCTTTCACGATGACGAGCCCCGCCTCGATCATCTGGTCAAGCGGAATGCCCTTGGCCGCGAGTTCATTGCGCAACCACGAGCGGTCGTCGCGCGCATAGCCAATGCCGAATTCCTTCTGCACGGCCGGCGCCAGGTCGCGGTCGGCCAGATAGCCGCGCGCCTTCGCGCCGTGCGAGGATTGCAGTTCCGCCTGAAACAGCTTCGCCGCGATCTCCATCACGTCATAGAGGCTGGCCCGCGTCTTCTCGCGCTCGACCTCGGCCTCCGACATCACGGGCATGGGCAGGCCCGCATCGCTGGCCAGGCGCTCCACCGCTTCCGGAAATGGCAGGCCTTCCTTCTCCACCAGGAAGGTGAAGATGTCGCCGCTCGCCTTGCAGCCGAAGCAGTGATAGCGCCCCTTGCGGTCGTCGGCGTGGAAGCTCGGTGATTTCTCGGTGTGGAAGGGGCAGCAGGCCCAGTAGTCGCCCTTCGCCGCTTGCGTCTTGCGCCGGTCCCACTGCACATGCCGGCCGATCACGGATGAAACATTCACCCGCGCACGGATCTGGTCAAGGAAGGTCGGTGGAAAGCGCATGGGCGGCAAATAACACGTCTGGCCCGTCCCTTGCCAATCTCAAACACACGTGTAGCCTTGCGGGCGCAAACCAAGGGAACCGCAACATGGCAATCACCAAGAAATACACTGCCCACGGAACGTCGGTTGGAGGCCGGGGCGGCGGCACGGCGAAGACGGATGACGGCATGCTGGACCTGATCATCGCCGGGCCCAAGGAACTGGGTGGAACGGGCCAAGGCACCAACCCCGAGCAACTCTTTGCCGTCGGCTATTCATCCTGCTTCCTGGGCGCGATGAAATTCGTCAATTCCAAGGAGAAAAAGGCGCTGCCATGGAACCCGGACAATTCCGTGACGGCCCATGTCGCCTTCGGTCCGCGCAGCGACAAGAAGGGCTTCGGCATCGAGGTCAAGCTGGAGGTGAAGCTCGTGGGCATTCCCAAGGCCAAGGCCACCGCCATTGCCAAGAAGGCGCATGTGGTGTGCCCCTATTCGCACGCCATCCGCAGAAACGTGAAGGTCACGACCAAGATCATTTGAGGCCAAACGAAAAGGGCCGCGCTGGTGCGCGGCCCTTCCGTGTCGCCGTGATGGGGTGTCAGTGCCAGGCGCGGTGGCAATAGGTCTTCTTCGTCACCCAGATCTTCTTGGTGTGATGCTTGTTCCAGACCTTCACCTTCTTGTAGTGGCAATGCCAGTGATGGCCATGGCCATAGAACATCGGCACGCCGATATAGATGCCAACGTGGCCATGACGATGCCTGGCTTCAGCCGTCGAGGCCGCACCGGTGATACCGAGGGCAAGCGTGCCGGCAGCGGCGATGGCGAGAACAGTCTTGCGAAACATGTGTTGGGTCCTTCCGTTGAAAGTGGCCCGCAGGCCCTGATGAGCCCACGACAGGTACCACTTTCGCGAAAACAACCTGAACGTCAGATGAACGCCCCGATCCATGCGAAAAGAGGCCGCGCGGGCAGGCGCGGCCTCCAAATCAGATAAAAGTGAAATCGAAAGGCGGCTACCAGTCGTTATGGTTCCGGTGGTGGCCATAGTGGCAGCGTTTGACCTTCCGCCACTTGTGATGCTTCTTTTTCACTTTCACCCAATGGCAATGGTAATTGCCGCGGTGACGGTAGTTGCCGTCGCCGTAGTAGCCATAGTCGTCATAGGCCCCGAAGAACGGGAAGCCGAAATAGACACCGACATCCGGGTTACGATGATGGCGGTGATCCCGGGCCTCGGCGGTCGACGCGCCAAGGCCCAGCGCCATTGTTCCGGCTGTGGCCAATGCAATCAATGTATTGCGCATGATGCTGGTCCTTTCATTCGCATTTGAGCAAAGCCATTCCGTAAAATGGCGTCACCACATCTAAACACCTGGAATGGCGGAAAGTTGCCTCAGCCAAGCAATGACTTTACGAGCCCGCCGGCCTTGCCCATGTCGATCTGGCCGGAATATTTGGCTTTCAGTTCGGCCATCACCTTGCCCATGTCCTTGACCGAGGCCGCCCCCACCGCCGCGATGATGCCCTTGATGGCGTCGCGTGTGTCATCATCGGACAGCTGCTGCGGCATGTAGGACTGAATGATGGCCATCTCCTCGCGCTCCTGCTGGGCCAGTTCCGGACGCCCGCCCTGGTCGTAGGCCGCGATCGAATCCTGACGCTGCTTCACCATCTTGGCGAAAACATCCAGCAAGGCGGAGTCGGGCAGTTTTTCACTGTCGTGGCCTTCGGTGCGGGCGTTGATGTCCTTGTCCTTGATGGCGGCATTCATCAGGCGGATGGTCGCCAGCTTGCGCTTGTCCCCGGCCTTCATGGCGTCCTTCAGGTCGGCGTTCAGTGTGTCGCGGAGGCTCATCGGCGCTCTCTCCCGTCTGGAAATGCGTGGAAAGCGCCTCCATACCGCCTTCGCAGGTGCAGCGCAAACTTGACGCCTGCCCCCTGCTCCCTTAACCAGCGCCAAATTCCCGGAGACTCGACCATGGCAACCGCCAAGAAGGCCGCAAAGGCCAACGCAAAGTCACGCCCGCAGTCTGGTGCCCCCTTCGGGGATTGGGATGTCCCCGTGGTGACGGGCGTGCTCGTCCTGGCCGACGGCACGGTGATCGAAGGCCAGGGCTTCGGCGCCGAGGGCGATGCCGTGGGCGAAGTCTGCTTCAACACCGCCATGACCGGCTACCAGGAAGTGCTCACCGATCCGTCCTATGCGGGTCAGATCGTCACCTTCACCTTCCCTCATATCGGCAATGTCGGTACCAACGACGACGACATCGAGACCACCAACCTCGCCGCTTCCGCTGCCGTCCTTGGCTGCATCGTCAAGGCCCCGGTGACGGACCCCGCCAACTATCGCGCCGCCAAGCATTTCACCAAGTGGCTGAAGGCCCGCAACATCGTCGGCCTCTCGGGCATCGACACCCGCGCCCTCACCAGCCTCATCCGCGAGAAGGGCATGCCCAACGGCGTCATCGCCCACAATGCCAAGGGCAAGTTCGACATCGCCGCCCTGAAGCGCAAGGCCGCCAAGTGGCCGGGCCTTGTCGGAATGGACCTCGCCAAGGATGTCTCCGTCACGCAGCGCATGGACTGGGATGAAAAGCTGTGGGACTGGAAGACCGGCTACACCACCGCCGAGGGCGGCAAGAAGGTGGTCGCCATCGACTATGGCCTCAAGCGCAACATCCTCCGCTGCCTCACCTCCGCCGGCTGTGACGTGACCGTTGTTCCGGCCACCACCGCAGCAGACGACATTCTCGCGATGAAGCCGGATGGCGTGTTCCTCTCCAATGGTCCTGGCGATCCCGCAGCAACCGGCGAATACGCGGTGCCCGAAATCAGGAAGCTCGTGGACTCCGGCACGCCTGTCTTCGGCATCTGCCTCGGCCACCAGATGCTCGCCATCGCCCTGGGCGCAAAGACATTGAAGATGCACCAGGGCCACCACGGCGCAAACCATCCGGTGAAGGACTACACCACCGGCAAGGTAGAGATCGTGTCCATGAACCACGGCTTTGCCGTGGACCGCGACAGCCTGCCCGCCGGCGTGGAAGAAACCCACGTCTCCCTCTTTGACGGCTCCAACGCCGGACTGCAGGTGAAGGGCAAACCGGTCTTCTCCGTCCAGCACCATCCCGAAGCCTCGCCCGGTCCGCAGGACTCCCACTATCTCTTCAAGCGCTTCGTGGAGATGATGGAGAAGGCGTGAGCGGCTTCTGCTGGCCTGGTCTGCTGGCCTGAGCGCGCGAAAGATCTACGGCCCTTTCGTCTGCGCGGCGTCCGCATTGTCATCGCCATGATCCGACGCCAGCCCTGCGCCGATCCCGGCCCCGAGGCCGCCGCCCGCCATCATCGCGCCAGCACCGCCGCCGGCGCCACCTGAGCCGCCGCCGCGTCCACCCCTGCCCTCCTCCCGCTCACCGCCACCCCGTCCCCGTCCACCTTGTGCGATGATGCGCGCAGGACCCTGCATGGGCAATTCCAGGTCCGTCGGCACCGGATCGAGGTCAAGCGCATCGCGAATGAAGGCGCGGAGAGACACGACCAGCGCATGCGTATGGACCGGCCGCCCCGCCAGCAATTCCTCCGCGACCTTATGGGCAAGGCGCACATGCTCTTCCGTGCCCAGCAGCAGGATGTCGGATAAGGCTCCTTCGACCGCATCCCGGATGCGGCGCGCCCTGTCGCCACCGCTTCCCCCTCCGCCGGATTGATCGTCAGGTGCCAACGGTTCATCCACGGGCGTTTCGGGACGCGCCAGCCTGTCGCGCAGATGCGCCGGATCAACCCGCAACTCTCCCGTGATCGAACCACCCAGGATCTTGTAGGCGGCGATGAGCGTGCGCAGGCGTTCGTTGATCTGCCGGTTCATGCGCTCGCGCCGCTGCTGCACCGTGACCATGAGCAGCAGCCGGATGCCGACACCAATCAGCGTCACCAGCGCAAGCCCGGCGAGTGTGCTGAGAACGCCTTGCCAGGAACTGAGATCAATCATCCGCATGCGGAACTCCCCTCGGTGCGGCCAAAACAGGAGCACTGTGTCATGGACAGCCTGCAACGCTCAAGGTCCTTCGCAAGGCTGCCCGTCTCATATTTTTCCGCATGGGCTGAAACATTTCCTGAAGCTTTGCATTGTGCTGTCTGATGGCCAGTGTTTGCAGCGAAAGAAGCATATCGTGCTGGATGGAACACGGGCCCGTTCTGGAGGCGACTCCACTGGGGCACGATGCGGCCTGCGATGTTGCCGTGATCGGAAGCGGAATCGCGGGGCTCTCCATCGCCTATGAACTCACGCGTCTTGGCCGGCAGGTGATCGTGATCGACCGCGGTCCCATCGGACTCGGCATGACAGCAAGGTCCACCGCACATCTCTCGTCCAGTCTCGATGATCTCTACACCAATCTCATCGGCATCCACGGACGCGACACCGCGCGGCTCCTCCTCGACAGCCAGGTCGCGGCGATCAATCGCGTGGAGGCGATCTGTGCGGCGGAGAAACTTGAGGTTGATTTCCAGCGCGTCGAAGGCTGGATGGCCGCCACCACACCCGAGGAAGAGGCGAAGCTGAAGGACGAATACGAGGCCTGCCTCTCCATTGGCATGCATGTCACCTGGGCAGACCGGAGTGCCGCAACGGGGCTGGGCAAGGGGCCCGCGCTGGTCTTCCCCCGCCAGGCCCGCTTTCATCCGCTGAAATATCTCTCAGGCCTCGCCACGGTCCTGCAGGAGCACGGCACGCGACTTTTTGCGTACACGGCCTACGAGTCTCACGACAAGAGCGATGGCCGCATCCTCATTCAGACCGGCACCGGTGCGGTGATCTCGGCCACCCATGCCGTCTTTGCCACAAATTCACCCGTGAATGCCGGCCGCGCCTTTCACAGCAAGCAACGGCCCGACCGCACCTATGTGATCGCGGCCCCCATTCCCAAGGGCAGTGTCGATGACGTGCTCTTCTGGGACATGCTCGATCCTTATCACCACATGCGCATCCAGCCGCTGGATGACATATGGGATCGCCTGATCATCGGCGGCGAAGACCACCGCACCGGCACGGAGAGCGACATGGCGCAACGCCTCGCCCGGCTGGAAGACTGGGCCCGCGCCCACTATCCGGCAATGGGCGAGGTGAGCCACCGCTGGTCCGGGCAGATTCTCGAAACGCTGGACTACATGCCCTTCTCCGGACGCGCGCCGGGCGAAGACAATATCTATCTCCACACGGGCGATGCGGGACAGGGCATCACCAATGCGGTGGCGGGTGCACTGGTGATTGCGCCGCTCATCGCGGGCCAGCATGCGCGCTTTGCGCCGATCCTCGATCCCTCCCGCGCACCACTGACGGGGCGGACCATCGCCCACTACCTCGCGGACCAGGCCGGAGTCGTGGCGGGACTGGTGCAACACCTCGCACCCGGCGAGGTAGCATCGCCCGGCGAGATCGCGCCGGGTGAAGGCGCGGTCCTGCGCAACGGTGCCCTGGCACGCGAAGCCGTCTACAGATCGCCAGATGGCGACGTGATCCGTCTCTCCGCCACCTGCACACATGCGGGGTGTGGTGTGCGCTGGAACAGCTTCGAAAAATGCTGGGATTGCCCCTGCCACGGCTCACAATACGCACCCACCGGCGAGGTGCTGAGCGGCCCTGCGCTCAAACCGCTGCCAAAAATCTGAGCCGCCTTTCGCTCACATTCATGACGGATAATCGCGCTTGAACCTGCGGGGTTCCTCTGCGATTTTTGCCGAACACTTGCATGAGCAAGACCAACTCTCCTGAGGATTCCATACGTGGCCAGCCGCCTTTCCACTTCCTACCGCATGAACCGTGTTTTCCGCCCCGACCGTGCCGCCCTCGTGGTGCCGATCGACCATGGCCTCGTCTGGGGCCGCGTGCCGCAGTTGGAAGCGCCAGCCCAGGTGTTGCGCCGCTTCCTCAAGGAGGACGTGACGGGATTCATGGTGTCCACCGGAATCGTGAAAGCAACCGAAGTGGACATGGCGCAGAACCCGGCCATGGCGCGCATCCTTGCGATCGACGCCTTCTGGCCCACCTCCGCGCCCGCAACGGGCACGGGCACGCTTGTGGCCTCGGTTGAGGACGCCGCGCGCCTTGGTGTTGATTGCGTGAAGCTGCTGCTGCCGTGGAACGTGAACGATGCCGAGAAGGTGCTGTACTGCCAGCGCATTGGCACCGTCGTCTCCGCCGCCGCGAAGTGGGATATGCCGGTGATGGTGGAACCGGTGTTCCTCAATCATCCGCGTACGCCTGAAATCATCACCGCTGAAATGGAAGTGGCCCGCGTCGCCTATGACCTTGGCGCTGACATCATCAAGATCACCTTCCCCGGCCCTGATGCGACGGCAAAGCTCTGCGATGAACTCGATATTCCGGTCGTCGTTGCCGGCGGCCCCCTGTCGGGCGACGCCAACTCGACGTTGAAGGACGTGAGCGACGCCATCGCCGCCGGCGCGCAAGGTGTCGTCGTCGGCCGCAAGGTCTGGCAGCGCCCCGCCGAGGAAACGTCGTGGCTCATCGCCGAGATGGCAAAAGCCTCGCGCGCGAAGTTCAAGCGCCTCTGGTAGAACGGAGCGGCCCGCCATGTATTGCGGCGTCGACGTCGGCTCCACCAATATCAAGGTCCTGTTCCTCGATGACGAGGGACAGAACCTGTGGGTGAAGTCCGTGCCCTCGCCACGCCGTCACGACGGCCATGGCGTGGTGACGGAAGGGCTCGAACTTGTCGCCGCACTCGAAGACCTGATCATCGAAGGCTGGCGCGCGGTGGGCAAGGGAAAGCCCATCGCCGCCATCGCCACAACGGGGATCGGCGAGGATGGCCTGTGCGTGGCGCCGGATTTCACGCCGCGCGGTCTGGCCATTCCCTGGTTCGATCACCGCGACCGAGCCGAAGCGGGGATATTGAAGGCGAGCGAGGAAGGCCGCGCCCACCCGCAGATCAACTTCGGGTTCTCCACTGCCGCCGCCAAATGGCTGTGGCTGAGGAAGCACCGCCCCGACGCAGTGCGCGGCAATGATCCCTGGGTGCCGCTGACGGATTATCCCGCTGTTTGGTGGGCGCGGCGCGCCTATATCTGCGCCACGCTGATGCCGCGCACAGGGGTTTATGATGTCTTCACCCGTGACTGGATTCCGGAACTGCTGCGCAAGGCTGAAGCGCCGCCATTGCCGGAAGGACTGACAGCCGGAACGGTGATCGGCACGCTGCATGCGGGACCGTTGCGTGAGGCAGGCGCAGGCAGTGTCAACACGCTGATCGTGGTGGGTGGGCATGACCACCCCATCGCCTCCAACGCCATCATGCGTCTGGACCCGTTGGCGCGCATCGACTCCATCGGCACCGCCAACGCGCTCTTTGCCGAGACCACGACGCCGACGTCCACCGCAGCAACGGCGGGCATCGACCTGTCGCTTCCTGTACGCGGCGGGCCTGGCATTTCCGTCATTGGTCCCATCGAGTTCAGTGCGCCCCTGCGACAGGCCTTCGGCGATGACGCTGCCGTGAAAGCCTATCTGGCGCAGCCCGTGTTGCCGGGCGCACCTGCGGCGAAGGCTCCCACGATTGCGGAGGCCCTGGCCGACACGGGCGAACACCGTCACCGCCGCGTCCTCGAAGCTGTGAGCGTGGAGGCCCGGGATTTCTTCCGCGCCATGAAACGTGTGGGCATCGCCGACGGCCCCATGTACGCCACCGGCGGCTGGGCCCGTTCGCGCGCCCTGATGGAACTCCGTGCCAGCATCTTCGGCGAAACCATCACCGTGCTGCACGAGCCCGAACTCACGGCCCTGGGCGCCGCCCTCTTCGCCATGGAAGCGGCCACCGGGTCG
The DNA here is from genome assembly GCA_016710435.1 of Hyphomicrobiales bacterium. Lineage (NCBI taxonomy): Bacteria > Pseudomonadati > Pseudomonadota > Alphaproteobacteria > Hyphomicrobiales > Hyphomicrobiales bacterium. The sequence continues at coordinate 277,152 of JADJVV010000001.1, forward strand.
CAGCCCGACGCCATGTCATCCCGCGCCACCGAAACCATCGCCCCCCGGAGCGACTGGATGGACGCATACGCGCAATGGCCTTAAAGAGCCTGCATTCCCACATCACGGAAGCGCCATGTCCTTTGCCAAGCTCGATGCCCATCTGAAGAAACTCGAAGCCCTGTCCCACGCGCAGTCCATGCTGGGCGTCGATGAGGCAGTGATGATGCCGGATGGTGGCGGTGAAAAGCGCGCCGAGGCCATGGCGGGCCTCGCGGGCCTCTATCACGAACTGGCCTCTGCCCCTCAGGTCGGCGACTGGCTTGCCGCCGCAGAAGCCGAAGACCTGTCGCCCGGGCAACGCACGGCGCTTGGCGAACAGAAGCGCAGTTACACCAACCTCACCTGTCTCTCCTCCGCCTTCGTGCAGAAACAGACGGAAGCGCGCATCCGCTCGGAACAGCTCTGGCGGCAGTTGCGTCCGACGGGCGACTGGGCCGCCTTCCTCCCTGCGCTTGGCAACGTGATTGCCCTCGCCCGCGAGGAAGCCGCCATGCGCGCCGATGTCCTGAAGCTCGCGCCCTATGACGCGCTGATCGAGCAGTTCGACCCCGGCAGCCGCGCCGCCGAGATCACACCCGTGTTTGACGAGTTGAAGGCCTTCCTCACCGCCTTCGTCCCGCAGGCACTCGACGTGCAGGCGAAGCGCCACGCCCGCCACGCGCCGAAACCCTTCACCTCCCGCTTCGCCATCGCCGACCAGAAGGCGCTGGGCGAAGCGATGATGCGCGCCGTGGGCTTCGACTTCCATCACGGCCGTCTTGATGTGTCGCATCATCCCTTCTGCGGCGGCGTACCGACTGACGTGCGCATGACCACACGCTACGACGAGGGCGATTTCCTCTCTGCCATGATGGGTGTGCTGCATGAGACGGGCCACGGCCTCTATGAGCAGAACCTGCCAAAGGCATGGTCTCACTGGAGCGTGGGTTCGGCGCGCGGCATGACCGTGCACGAAAGCCAGAGCCTCTTCGTGGAGAAGCAGATCGGCCGCAATCCCGCTTTCTGGCATTGGGCGCTGCCCGTGGTGCAGCAGCACCTGGGTGCGGAAGCACTGCTGGGTTGGACGCATGACGACATCATGCAACACGTCCACAAGGTGAAGCCCGGATACATCCGCGTCGATGCTGATGAGGTGACCTACCCCATGCATGTGATCCTGCGTTACGAACTGGAGCAGGACCTGATCGCCGGCCGCATGGAGGCACAGCACATTCCCGCGGCCTGGGATGCGAAGATGACGGTCTATCTCGGGCTCTCCACCCGCGACAACATGAAAGACGGCCCCATGCAGGATGTGCATTGGCCGTCGGGTGCCTTCGGCTATTTCCCCAGCTACACGCTGGGCGCACTCCTTGCCGCGCAACAGGCCGCCGCCATCCACCGCGTCCACCCCGACATGAACGACGCCCTGCGCCGCGGCGACGTGACGGCACTCAATGATTGGCGGCGCGCCAACATCTGGTCGAAGGCATCGACGCTCTCGACTCCCGATCTCATCACCGCCGCAACCGGCGAGCCGCTGACAGCCCGGCACTTCATCGCCCATCTGCGGGAGCGCTACGGCGAATAGCGGGTGCAGCCAGATCAGCGGTTGCAACAGGTCCAGCCCTGCCGTAAGGGCGGCGCGCCATGATGACCAATGCCATTCCGACCGATCTTGCCGGCGCCGTGCTCTCGATTGACCTCGCTGCCCTGCAGGACAATTACCGCGCGCTCAGCAAGAAGGCCGGCAAGGCCACCTGCGGCGCGGCGGTGAAGGGGAACGCCTACGGCCTTGGCCTCGAACCCGTGGCGCGCGCCCTGTGGGACGCAGGCTGCCGCGATTATTTCGTGGCGCGCACCAAGGAAGGCGAAGACCTGCGTGCCCTCCTGCCGCAGGCGGTCATCTACGTGCTCGACGGACTCTTTCCCGGCCAGGCCGAATTCTATGCCCGCAATGATCTGCGGCCGGCTCTGATTTCGCTTGAGGAAGCCCGCGAGTGGGCTGCTTTTGGCCGCCGCTATGGCCGTGCCCTGCCCTGCGCCATCCATGTGGACACCGGCATCAACCGCCTCGGCCTGACGCTGCCGGAATTCGACGTCCTCGTGAAAGATGCGGGCCTCCGTTCGGGCCTTGGCATCGCCCTCCTCATGAGCCACCTCGCCTGCGCCGATGATCCGCCCCATGCGCTGAACAAGGTGCAGATGCAGCGCTTCGGGCGACTTCGCAAATTGCTTCCGGATGTTCCAGCAAGCCTCGCAAATTCCTCGGGAATTTTCCTCGGCAAAGACTACGTCAACGACCTCTGCCGCCCCGGCATCGCCCTTTATGGCGGTAACCCCACGCCCGGAAAAAAGAACCCCATGAAGGCGGTGGCGACCCTTGAGGGCGCGGTGCTTCAGGTGCGCGACGTGAAGAAGGGTGAGAGCGTCGGCTACAGCGCCACGTGGAAGGCGCCGCGCGACAGCCGCATCGCCATCCTCGGTGCCGGATACAAGGATGGCGTGCCGCGTCATCTCTCCTCGCGCCAGAAGGATGGCCCGGCACAGGTCGTTGTGGCTGGCAAGCGCTGCCCCATCGTGGGCCGCATCTCCATGGACATGATGGGCGTGGATGTCACCGCCCTTCCCAAGGCGAAGGTGACGCGCGGCACCCGCGCCGAAATCCTCGGCCCCCGCCTTCCCATCGACGAGGCGGCAGGCTGGGCCGGCACCATTTCCTATGAGTTGCTCACAAGGCTCGGAAGCCGCTATGCCAGACTGTACTCAGGCACGGCGAATCCAGGGGAATCATGAATCCACTCGCAGGCATAGGTCGGATGGCGCTCGGCGTGATGACCGAGACCGGACGCATCTCTCTTTTCGCCCGTGTTGCCCTGCTGCAGGGACTGACGCCGCGTTACTATATCCGCCAGATCGCGCTGCAGTTCTTCCGCATCGGCTACACCTCGCTGCCGGTCGTTGCGCTGACGGCCTTCTTCACCGGTGGCGCCCTGGCGCTGCAGATCTACCTCGGCTCGTCCCGCTTCAATGCCGAAAGCCTGGTGGCGAGCATCGTGGCGCTGGGCATCACCCGCGAACTGGGACCGGTGCTGGCGGGATTGATGGTCTCTGGCCGTGTCGGCGCCTCGATCGCCGCCGAACTCGGCACCATGCGCGTGACCGAACAGATCGACGCGCTGGTGACGCTCTCCACCAATCCGCAGAAATATCTCGTCGGCCCCCGCCTTCTCGCCGCCGTGATCTCGCTGCCGCTGCTGGTCGGCATCGGCGATACCATCGGCATCTTCGGCGGCTACATCGTCGGCACGCGTTCGCTTGGCTTCAATGAGTACGCCTACCTCAAGAACACCGCCGACTTCCTGCACACCAGCGACGTGACCTCCGGTCTCATCAAGGCGGCCGTCTTCGGTTTCATCATCGCGCTCATGGGCTGTTACCACGGCTTCAACTCCAAGGGCGGTGCGCAGGGCGTGGGCCGTGCCACTACAAACGCGGTGGTCTCATCAGCGATCCTGATCCTCGCCGCCAACTTCCTGCTCACCTCGCTGCTGTTCGGGGATTGATGATGGAAGGCCATATCGTCCTCGACAATGTGCAGAAGAGCTTCGGCCCCAAGAAGGTGCTGCGCGGCCTGTCGGTCTCCGTGAAGAAAGGCCGTTCGCTGGTGGTCATCGGCGGGTCGGGGACGGGGAAGTCTGTGATGCTGAAATGCATCCTCGGCATCATCCGCCCTGATGCCGGCAACATCACCGTCGGTGGTGAAAACGTGATCGGCCTGCGTGGCAAGGACCGTGACGCCTTCCTCTCCCGCTTCGGCATGCTGTTCCAGGGTGCGGCCCTGTTTGACTCGCTCCCCGTCTGGGAGAACGTGGCCTTCGGCCTGATCCAGGGCCGCGGGGTGGCGCGCGCCCAGGCCCGCGACATCGCCACCGACAAGCTGGCCCAGGTGGGATTGTCCGCCGATGTGGGCGCGCTTTATCCGGCGGAACTTTCCGGCGGCATGCAGAAGCGCGTCGCCCTCGCCCGCGCCATCGCAGCCGACCCCGAGATCATCTTCTTCGACGAACCGACGACCGGTCTGGATCCGATCATGGCCGACGTCATCAACAACCTCATCGTGGATTGCGTGAAGCGCCTCGGCGCCACCACCATCTCCATCACCCACGACATGGCCTCTGCCCGCAAGATCGCCGACGACATCGCCATGATCCACAAGGGCCAGATCATCTGGCAGGGCGAAGCCAACAAGGTGAACATGTCCGGCAGCGCCTACGTCGACCAGTTCATCCACGGCCGCGCCGAAGGCCCCATCCAGATGGACGTGCTGAAGGCCTGAACGAAAAGGGCCGCCATTTCTGGCGGCCCTTCCGTAATCATCCTGTGGCAGGAAACGCGGGCCGTACGATCTGAACCCGCGTCAGGTTCCCCCTTAGAAGCACTGGCCTCCAAGGTGGGCAATCCGAACCAAGGTTTCCTTCACAGTGAAATCACTCGACATCAGATCACCTCCTTCCGCTTGTTGAAACTGGCTCCATGCTGCGCCCTTGAAGCAGACAGGTCAAGGCGGCAAAGTCACCGCAGAGGAACACACCACCCATGATTGCCGATCTCATCATCACCAACGCCCGCGTCATCACCATGGACAGGGAGAAGCCCTTCGCCGAGGCCCTTGCCATCCGTGGCAATTCCATCCTCCGCGTGGGCAGCGCCGCGGCGGTGATGGAACTGAAGGGTGCCACCACGCGCGTTCACGACAACAAGGGCAACACGGTCATTCCCGGCGTCATCGAGGGACATGTGCACCTCTTCATCGGTGCCGCCGAACTGCCGCTGCTCAACATCTATGGCATCCACGGCTTCGATGCGATTGCCGCGGCGGTTCGTGACTACCGGGCCCGCAATCCGCGTCAGGTTTTTCTCCATGTGATCGGGGCCACGCATGAACATTTCGGTGCGGGCACGCCCATAACCCGCCACCTGCTGGACCGCATCGTGGCGGACGTTCCCTTCGCCATCGGCTGCTTTGATCATCACACCTGCTGGGCCAACACGAAGGCGCTGGAGGTGGCTGGCATCCTCAACGGGCGGACGCTTAACACCGGCAATGAAATCGTCATGGGCGCGGATGGTCTGGCCACCGGCGAGTTGCGCGAATTCGAAGCCTTCGCCCCCATCCTCGCCATGGGAGCCAGCGGCGGGCGCGAGTCATTGGGCATTGTCACCGGGCGCGACCCCGACAAGGTGACCCTGCACAACGCGACGCCGACCGCGAAACGATCCGCACCGGCATCGCCCACGCCAATGCCCTCGGCATCACCACCATGCACAACATGGATGGCAACCGCTACCAGTTGGAGCTGCTGCACGATCTCGAAACACGCGGCGAACTCAACGCCCGGCTGGAAGTGCCCTTCCACTTCCGCAACACCATGAAGCTGGCCGACGTTGACGAAGCGGTGGATTTCCGCCGCGACTACCAGACGGACATGGTGCATTCAGGCCGCGTGAAGCTGTTCATCGACGGTGTCATGGAAACACTGACGGCCCAGATGCTGGAGGATTATCCAGGCCATCCCGGCAACAAGGGTGCGCCGCTCTACAGCCACGACGAGATGCTCGCCATCGTGGCCCGCGCCGATGCCCACGGCCTGCAGGTCTCCACCCATGCGATTGGCGATGGCGGCGTGCGCACCACCCTCGATGCCTACGAGAATGCACAGCGCGTCAACGGCAAGCGCGACTCCCGCCATCGGATCGAGCACATCGAGTTGATCGACCCTGCCGATATTCCGCGCCTCGCCGCCCTCGGCGTCGTCGCTTCGCTGCAGCCCATCGCGGGAATCGGCGTGCCCGGCGCCCCACCCGAACCCATCCTCAGCCGCGTCGGTGACAAGCTGCCCTATGCCTATGCCTGGCAGACGCTCCGCAACACGGGTGCCGCCATTGCCTTCTCATCGGATTGGCCGGTGGCCCCGCTCGACCCGTTCCTCGGCATGCAGGCAGCCATGACCGCACGTCCCCTGAAGCCGGACTGCCCCAACCAGGCCCAGAGCCTGATGGACACGATCCACGGTTTCACCCTTGCAGGTGCGCACATGGAATTCATGGAAGCCCGCAAGGGCATGCTGCGCGAAGGCTATCTCGCTGACGTCGCTGTTCTCAATGCCGACATGGAAAAATTGCCGGCCGGCGAAATCGCCACCGTCAAGCCGGTGATGACCATCTGCGACGGCCGCGTCGTCTACGAGGCGTAACGGATCAACCCTTACTGCCCGTCACCAAAATCTTCCTCGCCGTCGCCGCCCCGGCTGTCGCGGGCGGCGAGGCCTTCCACGCACAGCCGTGTCTTGGCGGTGCCGATCGCCGTCGAGCGGTAGAGGAAGTTGATCTGGCTGATGCGGCGCTGTTCACCGCGCAGGTCAATGGGACGGGTCACGGCGCCCGACGGGATCACCTGGCGGATCACAAAGTTGTCGCGCGAGCCGTTGCCATAGATCACCAGCATCTCCAGCATCTCGATGTCATAGCCCGTGGAGCGCAGGCGGAGCGAACGGAACGGCTGGTCGGAATTGATGACCAGCTTGTCCTTGTCGCCGAGGAAACCGACACTCTTGCACCCGAGATCCACCCAGTTCATGGGCGGCGGCGGTGGCGGTCCGCCGGCATCCGCAAGAAGCACGAGGCGCACCTTGCCGCGCGGCACATAGCTGATTTCGATCGCCCGCACGGGGCGCGGACGTTCCAGGCGCAGCAGCGGCGTGCGTTCACCTTCCGCCAGCGACTGACGCACACGCACGCGCTCCCGCTCGCCATTGCCATAGACAACGGTGACAGAGCGGACTTCGGCACTGCCCTGCGCCGCCGCGATGCGGAAGGCGCGCAGGCGCCGGTTCTCCGGATCCAGTTGGATGACGCCGGTCTCCGGTTCTGCCGGAAGCGGCTCGTAAGTCACAGACCCGACAGGGCGCAGCCGCTCTTGCGCCTGCGCCGTCAAGGCCCCAAGTCCGGTCGCTGCAAGGAATGCGAGCGACAATGTCGTGATCAGGAAATGTTTGCGCATCAGGGCCTCCGGGATTTGCCCACAAAGGTAAACCCCGGGGACTCTTGCGTCAAAGCCTCATTCGGCGAAGCAATAGAACAGCCCGGCACCACCGGTCTTCACCAGCGCCTCGTTGCTGCAGCCCGCCGTACCGTGGGACGAATTCCACGACATCATGTGGCGCGTCGGCTTCAGCCCCATGCGGTCATGATGGCCAACGATGGCTGAGCCATCGGTGCCGGACGTCCAGTTCTTGCAGGTCGTGTCGCCGCCCGCTGTCGAATACATGCCGGAGGGATCGGAGCCGGTGAGGATGTCGTGCGTGTTGGGCTCATCGCCACGCCCCTTCACCGTCTCGCCCTTCTCGGTGAGGGCGGTGTCCTTTGTGAGGTTGTTCTTGTCGGAATGCAGTTCATCGACGGAGTTCGCAATCACCACGCCCTTGGCGTTTTGCCACGGTCCCTTGCCGATGCGGTCACGCGCGTTGACGCCCGCCTCGCCCTGGGCGCCTGTCGTGGAGAGATAGGCATGCCAAGTAGTCTTCTTCGCTCCCGCGGCCTTCGCGAGCGAAGCGCAGTAGGCATCCGCACCATCCAGCCCGCCGAGATCCCCGCCCTTGCCGGGATTGGCGCTGGTGACGAAGAAAGTCATGTCGGCCATCTCGGCGGATGCGGGCGCGGCAAAGGCCGCCACGGCAAAAATCACGGGAAGAAGTCTGACAGTCCTCATGGCTCTCTCCTCTCAAGGCAATGCCGCCCGGAGAAGAAGACTAGGTGAGGAAAGAGAAACCGCTCAACTCACAAATTTGTCATGGAACCAAATGGGCTCAGTGCAAAATCTGTTCGAGGAACATCTTGGTGCGGGGGCTCTTCGGATTCTTGAAGAACGCGTTGGGTTCGTTCTCCTCCACGATCTGTCCCTGGTCCATGAAGATCACCCGGTTCGCCACCTGACGGGCGAAGGCCATCTCGTGCGTCACGCACAACATGGTCATGCCACCCTGCGCAAGGTCCACCATCACGTCCAGCACCTCCTTGATCATCTCGGGATCGAGCGCGGAGGTGGGTTCATCGAATAGCATGATCTTGGGATTCATGCACAACGCGCGCGCGATGGCGACGCGCTGCTGCTGACCGCCGGAAAGTTGCCCCGGATATTTCAGCGCCTGCTCCGGAATCTTCACGCGGGTGAGATACTTCATCGCCAGCGCTTCCGCCTCCGCCTTGGGCATCTTGCGCACCCAGATGGGCGCAAGCGTGCAATTCTCCATGACGGTGAGGTGAGGGAACAGGTTGAAGTGCTGGAACACCATGCCGACTTCGCGCCGCACCTCGTCGATATTCTTGAGGTTGTTGGTGAGCGGAATGCCATCGACCGAGATGTCACCCTGCTGGTGTTCCTCAAGCCGGTTGATGCAGCGGATCATGGTGGACTTGCCCGAGCCCGAAGGCCCGCAGATGACGATGCGCTCGCCCTTCGCCACCTCGAGGTTGATGTCCCGCAGCACGTGAAACTGGCCGTACCACTTGTTGACACCCTTGAGCGCGACAGCGGGTTGTTCCGGAGTTGCCATGGATTACCTCTTGGTGCCTGTGGCGAGCTTGCGCTCGATGAATTGCGAATAGCGCGACATGCCGAAGCAGAACATCCAGTAGATGGATGCGAGCACGAAGTAGCCAGTGTTGCCGGTCTGCGCGCTCGCCCACTTGGCGTCGTTGAATCCCGTCTGCACCATGCCGAGCAGGTCGAGGATGCCGACAACGGTGACAAGGCTCGTGTCCTTGAACAGGCTGATGAAGTGATTGACGATCGACGGAATGACGATCTTGATGACCTGCGGCATGATGATGAGTCCCATCATCTTCCAGTAGGAAAGCCCCACCGCCTGCGCACCCTCGTATTGCCCCTTGGGAATGGCCTGCAATCCACCGCGGATGATTTCCGCCATGTAGGCCGAGGCAAACAATGCCATGCCGATGATGGCGATGAGCAGCTTGTCGGGATTGACGCCGGGCGGCATGAAGAGCGGGAACATGTTGGCCGCCATGAACAGCACCAGAACCAGCGGCACACCGCGCACCACCTCGATGAAGATGGTGGAGAGCAGGCTGACGATGGGCATGGTCGAGCGCCGCCCCAATGCCAGCAGGATGCCGAGCGGCACCGAGACCACCATGGACGTGACCGACAGCACCAGCGTCACCATCAACCCGCCCCACTGCGTGGTTTCCACAAACGGAAGGCCGAACATGCCGCCGACGAAGAGCACGAAGGTGATGACGGGATAGACGACAAAGAAGAACAGCGCCGACCACGGCTTGCCGGGCACGGAGGGAATGAGCAGCGCCGCCATGGAGAGAACACCGAGGATATAGACCACGTTCACCCGCCAGCGCTCTTCCATGGGGAAGAAGCCGTACATCCACTGATGGAATTTGGCGAAGGCAAAGGGCCAGCAGGCGCCGGCACCCGGCGCATTGCACAGTTCCCGATCCGGTGCCGACCACACCGCACGGATGATCGCCCAGTCAATGAGGTTCCACACCACCCAGAAGACCAGCGCGGCAATGAAAAGCCCCGCGACGCTGCTGATGGGCGTCGGGAACAGCCGCTTGCGGACGGCCGCCCATGGTCCGGTCAGGTCTGCGGGAGCAGGCAGCGTGGGCGCGTCTTCGGTGCGCACATATCCGGTCATGTCAGCGCTCCACCAGCTTCATGCGTGCATTGAACCAGTTCATCAGCGTGGCCGTGACCAGGCTTGTTGCGAGATAGACGACGAGCACGATCGAGAACACCTCGATCGCCGCACCCGACTGGTTGTTGACGGTGCCGCCCGCATACATGAGATCGGGAAAGCCGATCGCCACGGCGAGCGAGGAATTCTTGGTGAGGTTCAAATACTGGCTCGCCATCGGCGGAATGATGACGCGCATCGCCTGCGGAATGACAACGAGGCGCAGCGTCTGGTTTCCATCAAGCCCCAGCGCCTGCGACGCTTCTGTCTGCCCGTGGCTGACGGCAAGGATGCCGGAGCGCACGATCTCGGCGATGAATGACGCGGTATAGATGACGAGTGCGAGGAACAGCGCGAAGAATTCCGGCACCAGCGTCATGCCGCCGCGGAAATTGAAGCCCGCCAGTTCCGGGAAGTCCCAGCTCAGAGGCCAACCCGCGAGAAGAAGCCCAAGCGCCGGCAGCAATATCAGGGCAGCGATGGACGGAATGACCGTCGGCGTGGCGATGCCTGTCTGTGCCTGTTTCCGGGCGGCCCAGCGTCGGAAAATGGCAACGCCCGCAATGGCGATGGCGAGTCCGGCAAGCCCCGCCCAGGCGCCATCGGCGAAATTGGGATGCGGCAGGAGCAGACCGCGATTGCTGAGGAACAGGCTGCTGTTGAAGAACGTATAGGCCTGCTTCGGTCCCGGCAGCGGCTTCAGCACCAGCGCATACCAGGCGAAGATCTGCACCAGCAGCGGCACATTGCGCACAAGCTCCACATAGCCCAGCGCAAAGCGTGACACGATCCAGTTCTTGGAGAGGCGCATCACGCCAATGGTGAACCCGAGCAACGTGGCAAAGATGATGCCGAGCACGGCCACCAGCGCCGTGTTGTAGAAGCCGACGAGCAGTGCACGGGCATAATTGGACGACGACGAATACCAGATGAGTGACGTCGAAAGATCGAAGCCGGACGACTGGCTGAGGAAATCGAAACCGAAATGCTTGTTCAGGCGCGCCAGGTTGGCCTGGGTGTTCTGGACGATTTCATAAAGGCCCCAGAGCAAAAGCAGCAGCACCACGATCTGGCTCACCCAGCCGCGCAGCTTGGCGCTGTAGAGCCAGTCCATTCCACTGCCCTTCGGCGGGGCGGAAGTGAGTCGCTTGTCGTCGGCCGTGGTCATGGTCAGTCCCGCCCGCGTGTTGAAGCCATGAGAAGACGATGCCCGCCCCCACGAGGGAGGCGGGCGATGTCACGGGCGATCAGCGGATCGGCGGGGCGTATTGCAGGCCGCCCTGGTTCCACAGGGCGTTCTTGCCACGGGCGATCTTCAACTGCGCCAGGTTCCGCTCGAAGACTTCACCGTAGTTGCCGACACCCTTGACGATGTTGACGACCCAATCCGGTCCAAGGCCAATGCCCTTGCCGAAATCATTGTCGGCGTCCGTGCCGTCGGGATTCTTGACGTTGACGCCGAGCAGACGCTGGATTTCCGGATTGGCGGAACCCTTCATCTCTTCCACGTTGGCCTGCGTCACGCCGAGTTCTTCGGCATTGAGCAGCGCGTAGTAGGTCCACTTCACGATGTTGAACCACTGCGCATCACCCTGGCGCACGACAGGACCCAGCGGCTCCTTCGAGATGATTTCCGGCAGAACCATGTGGTCAGCCGGGGTGGGGAACTTCAGCACTTCGGCATAGAGGCCGGACTGGTCGGTGGTGAACACATCGCAACGGCCTTCCTGATAGGCCTTGAGCACTTCTTCGTTCTTTTCGAAGGCGACGATCTTGTATTCCATCTTGTTGGCCTTGAAGTAGTCGGCCAGGTTCAATTCCGTCGTCGTGCCGGTCTGGGTGCAGACCGATGCGCCGTTCAGTTCCGTCGCCGACTTCACGCCGAGCTTGGTGGGCACCATGAAGCCCTGGCCGTCATAATAGGTGACGCCCGCGAAGGAGAGGCCCAGCGTCGTGTCGCGGCTCATGGTCCAGGTGGAGTTGCGCGAGAGCACGTCGATCGAGCCTGACTGCAGGGCCGTGAAACGTTCCTTGGCATTGAGCGGCGAGAACTTCACCTTCGTGGCATCGCCAAACACCGCGGCGGCCACCGCTTTACAGAAATCCACGTCGAGGCCGGTCCAGTTGTTCTGGTCATCGGGGTTGGAGAAGCCGATCAGCCCCTGGCTGACGCCGCATTGCACGAAGCCCTTGGCCTTCACGTCGTCCAGCGTGGCCGCGGAGGCCGTCGCCGCTGCAGCGAGGCCGAAGACCGAGGCCAGGGCGAGTGTTTTGAATGTTTTCATTAGTGCGTGCTCCCTTGTGTTTGCGCCGGGGCGCAATGTACGCATTGTTTTCGCTGGCTGAGCCAGACTGCGGGTCAGACAAGCGCCAATTGACCGTTTGGTCAAGCAAGAGCGGTTCAAGGCATCCCCGTCGGGGAATTGGTGCATATTGCGTTCCCTCTCTGTTCCGTGGTATGCGCGGCCATGGCCAAAGTCTCCTCTGATTTCGTCTGCCAGTCCTGCGGCACCACCCACGCGAAATGGACCGGCCGCTGCGACGGCTGCGGTTCATGGAATTCCATCATCGAAGAAGCCCGCGAGGCGCCAGCCGCTGGCGCCAAGGGACAGGCCCTGCCCAAGGGCCGTGCCACCCGACTTCATGCCCTGAAGGGCGACACGGCAAGCCCGCCCCGCATCGAAACCGGCGTCTCGGAACTGGACCGGGTGGCGGGCGGCGGCTTCGTGCCCGGCTCAGCCGTGCTGATCGGCGGCGACCCCGGCATCGGCAAATCCACCCTCCTCCTCCAGGCCCTCGCCTCGCTGGCCCGCAAGGGTGAGCGCGTCATCTACGTTTCGGGCGAGGAAGCCATTGCCCAGGTCCGGCTCCGCGCCCAGCGCCTCGGGCTGGACGATGCGCCCGTGCTGCTGGCGGCAGAAACCAACACGTCCGACATCATCGCCACACTGAACGAAGGCACCCTGCCCTCCATCGTCGTCATTGATTCGATCCAGACCCTCTGGTCGCCGGTCATCGAATCGGCCCCCGGCACCGTCTCGCAGCTCAAGGCGGGCTCGGAGGCACTGGTGCGCTTTGCCAAGCAGAAGGGCGCCTGCGTGCTGCTCGTCGGTCACGTCACCAAGGATGGCCAGATCGCCGGCCCCAAGGTCGTGGAACATCTCGTCGACGCCGTCCTCTATTTCGAGGGCGACCGCGGCCACCAGTTCCGCATCCTGCGCGCCGTGAAAAACCGATTCGGCCCCACCGATGAAATCGGCGTCTTTGAGATGTCGGACGGCGGCTTGCGCGAAGTCACCAATCCGTCGCGACTGTTCATGGGATCCTCCGAACGGGCCTCGCCGGGAACGGCCGTGTTTGCGGGCATGGAGGGTACGCGCCCCCTGCTGGTGGAAGTGCAGGCCCTCGTCTCGCCCTCGCCGCTCGGCACGCCGCGCCGCACCGCCGTGGGCTGGGATTCGAACCGCCTCGCCATGATTCTCGCCGTGCTGGATGCCCGCGCCGGGGTGTCACTGGGCCAGCATGATGTCTACCTGAACGTGGCCGGCGGGCTGCGTCTGAAGGAACCGGCAGCCGACCTCGCCGTGGCCGCCGCCCTGCTCTCCTCACTCTCCGACACCATTATTCCCCATGGCACCGTGCTCTTTGGCGAGATCGCCCTCTCCGGCAGCATCCGGCCCGTGAGCCAGAGCGAGGCGCGGCTCAAGGAAGCCCAGAAACTGGGCCTGATCGACGCCATCATCGCCGAACAGGCCGAGGCGCTGAGCGTAAAAGGCCTCTCCACACGGGGCCTCTCCACCGTCGCCGACCTCGTCGCATGGGTTGCTTCCCGTTCAAAGGGACTGCGGAGAATCGCATAGCGCGGCAACGAGTTAGCCACTATAAGGGGCCGCGATTTCCCGACCCACCAGGACGCCGGCCCATGCCTTTTCAGGTTCTCGATCTCATTCTTCTCGGTATCATGCTGATTTCGGGGCTACTGGCCCTGATGCGCGGCTTCACCCGCGAGGTTCTGTCGTTGATTTCCTGGGGCCTCGCCGCCGTGGCGGCCTGGTTTGCCTTCCAGAAAAAGCCGGGTTTTGACCTCGTCCTGCCCTACGTGAACAACGACAAGATCGCCCAGGCCGTGATCGCGGCGACAGCCTTCATCCTGGTGCTCATCATCGTCTCCATCATCAGCGTCAAGATTTCGGATTCGGTTGTGGAATCATCCGTCGGCGCCTTCGACCGCACCCTCGGCTTCATCTATGGCATCGGCCGCGGCCTTGTCCTCGTGGCCATCGCCTACATGTTTTACTCCTGGGCCAATCCGCCCGACAAGCACGAGGACTGGATCCGCAACGCCCAGACCCTGCCGCTGATCCAGACCGTGAGCAACATGCTGATCAGCCTCATGCCGCCCGACATCGCCGACACGCTCACCAAGACCGCGCTGCCCACCAATCCTGAAGCGCCGGTGACGCCCGATGGCGGCACGTTGAACAACGGCCAGCAGCAGGGCCTCGACAACCTCATCGACGGTGCCACCACCACCAACCCGCCCGCCATGGGCGGCAGCGGTTCCGACCAGTGAGACCCCGCACATGATGCCGACTGACGAACTTGAGCTTGATGGCGACACGCTGCGCGAAGAGTGCGGCGTGTTCGGAATTTATGGCCACGCCGATGCGGCGGCACTCACGGCCCTTGGCCTGCATGCCCTGCAGCACCGCGGCCAGGAAGCCGCCGGCATCGTCACCTTTGATGGCAACCGTTTCCACGCCGAACGCCGCATGGGCCTCGTCGGCGACCACTTCTCGACGCAGAAGGTGATCGACCGCCTGCGGGGCGACTCCGCCGTGGGCCACGTGCGCTATTCCACCACGGGCGAAACCATTCTCCGCAATGTGCAACCGCTCTTCGCCGAACTCGCTGCGGGCGGCCTTGCCGTCGCCCACAACGGCAACCTCACAAACGGCCTCACGCTGCGGCGCGAACTGATTGCGCAGGGTGCCATCTGCCAATCGACCTCCGACACCGAAGTGGTGCTGCACCTCGTCTCGCGCTCGCAACGCGGCCGCATGATCGAGCGCTTCATTGATGCACTGCGCAGCGTGGAAGGCGCCTATGCCCTCGTCGCCCTCACCAACAAGAAACTCATCGGCGCGCGCGATCCCCTCGGCATCCGCCCTCTCATGCTGGGCGAACTGAATGGCGCCTACATCCTCTGCTCGGAAACCTGCGCCCTCGACATCATCGGCGCGCGCTTCGTGCGCGAGATCGAGAACGGCGAAGTGGTGGTGATTTCGGAAGATGGCATCGAAAGCCACTGGCCCTTCCCGCGCCAGCCGGCCCGGCCCTGCATCTTCGAATACATCTATTTCTCCCGTCCCGATTCCGTGCTGGGCGGCCGCTCTGTCTATGATGTGCGCAAGAAGATGGGCAGACAACTGGCCCGTGAGGCCCCGGCGGATGTGGATGTAGTCGTGCCCGTTCCGGACTCCGGCGTTCCCGCAGCCCTTGGTTATGCCCAGGAGCTGAACATCCCCTTCGAATTGGGCATCATCCGCAATCACTACGTGGGCCGCACCTTCATCGAGCCGACACAGACCATCCGCTCGCTCGGTGTAAAGCTGAAGCATTCCGCCAACCGCTCGGTAGTGGCAGGCAAGCGCATCGTGCTGATCGATGATTCAGTGGTGCGCGGCACCACGTCGGTCAAGATCGTGCGCATGATGTACGAGGCTGGCGCCAAGGAAGTGCACATGCGGATCGCCAGTCCGCCGATCACCCATCCGGATTTCTACGGCATCGACACACCGGAGCAGAAGTCGCTGCTTGCCGCCACGCACACGCTGGAAGAGATGCGCGCATATATCGGCGTCACCTCGCTCGCCTTCATCTCCGTCGACGGCATCTACAAGGCCGCCGGTTACGAAGGCCGCAACAACGCCCAGCCGCAGTTCACCGATCACTGCTTCACCGGCGAATATCCCACCCATCTCACGGATCACGTGGGCGAGGCCGCCAAGCAGCAGCTCTCCCTGCTGGCGGAAGCGGGCTGACCCATATGACCAAACGGCTGGACGGAAAGATCGCGCTCATCACCGGCGCTTCACGGGGCATCGGTTTCGAGACCGCTGTTCACCTGGCGCGCGAAGGCGCCCACATCATCGCCACGGCGCGCACGCAGGGCGGCCTTGAGGAACTGGACGACGCCATCCGCGCCGCCGGCTCCACCGCCACCCTCGTGCCCCTCGACGTGCGCGATTATGACGGCATCGACCGCCTCGGCGCTGCCATCTTCGAACGCTGGAAGAAGCTCGACATCTTCATCGGCAACGCCGGCTCCCTCGGCAAGCTCACGCCCATGGCCCATGTGGATCCCAAGGTCTGGGCGGAAGCCATGGATGTGAATGTCACTTCCAACTACCGCTTCCTCCGCTCGCTCGATCCCTTGTTCCGCAGTGCAGACTGGGCGCGGGTGATCTTCGTTACCTCAGGCCTCGCCTTCAAGTGCACGCCCTACTGGGGCCCCTATTCCGTCGGCAAGGCAGCATTGGAAGCCATCATGCGCACCTACGCGGGCGAGATGGCGACGACAAACGTGCGCACCAACTGCTTCTCGCCGGGAGCGACCCGCACCCGCATGCGCGCCACAGCCATGCCGGGTGAAGATCCCATGACGCTTCCCACGCCGGAAGAGGTCTCTCTGCAGATGATCGACATGTGCCTGCCCGCCTTCACCGACAACGGCGGCGTCTGGAAATACGACGCCAAGGGCCTGTTCAAGCAGTTCTGAACTATTTGTCTTCGTACGGATTCTTGCCGCCGCGCAGGGCGAAGCGGATGGGCACGCCGTCGAGGCCGAAATCCGCGCGCAGGCCGTTCATCAGATAGCGCAGGTAGCTTTCCGGAAGTTTGTTGAGCTGGTTGCCGAAGATCGCAAACGTGGGCGGCCGAGCATTGGCCTGCGTGGCATAGCGGATCTTGATGCGGCGGCCCGAAGGTGCGGGCGGCGCGTTCCGTTCCAGCGCCCCTTCCAGCCAGCGGTTCAGCTTGCTCGTGGTCACGCGCATGTTCCAGCGCCGGTCGGCATCGAACACGGCCTTCATCAGCTTGTCGGTACCGCGGCCCTGCTTGGCCGAGAGCGTCACCACGGGCACACCGCGGATTTCCGGCAGCACGTCTTCCAGTTTGCTTTCGACTTCGCGGAGCGTGCCCGACTTGTCTTCCACGGCATCCCACTTGGAGAGGGCCAGCACCACGGCCCGTCCCTCGCGCCCGACGAGGTCGCACAGCGACAGGTCCTGCCGCTCGATCGGCAACGTGGCGTCGATCAGCACGACCACGCATTCGGCAAAGCGGATGGCGCGCAGGGCATCTGCCACGGAAAGTTTTTCGATCTTCTCATGCACGCGCGACTTCCGGCGAATGCCGGCTGTATCCCACAGCTTGATGGCGCGGCCCTTCCAGGACCAATCGCTGACGATGGCATCGCGCGTGATCCCGGCTTCCGGACCGGTGAGCATCCGGTCCTCGCCAAGAAGCGCATTGACCAGCGTGGACTTGCCTGCGTTGGGTTGGCCGATGATGGCGAGCTTCAGCGGACGCTTGCGCTCCTCGCCCTCTTCGCCTTCGTCCGCCACATCCACTTCACCGTCGTCCGCCTCGTCCTGCGCCTGCTTGCGCGCGAAGGGAACGAGTGCATCGTACAGGCCATCGAGGCCTTCGGCATGTTCGGCGGAAACGGCGAGCGGCTCGCCGAAACCAAGGCTGTTCGCTTCGCCCAGACCCGGCAGCGCCGCGCGGGACTCCGCCTTGTTGCCGACCAGGATGACGGGCTTCCCCAGCTTGCGGATGCGCTGGGCAAAATCACGGTCGGTCGGCGTCACGCCAGCACGCGCGTCGATCACCAGAAGGATCACATCGGCGAGCTTCGCGGCATCGACGCTCTGCGCGCTCATGCGCGCCGCCAGAGAGCCTTTCGCGGCATCGTCAAGACCGGCCGTATCGAAGATGCGGAAATGGAGGTTGCCCAGGCGGCCATCGCCCTCGCGGCGGTCACGGGTGACGCCGGGCGTATCGTCGACGATGGCAATCTTCTGCCCCACAAGCCGGTTGAACAGCGTGGATTTGCCGACGTTCGGCCGTCCGAGAATGGCGACTGTGAAGCTCATTAGCCGTCGTTGAAAATGCCCTTGTTGGTCCCGGCGGCCGGCGGCTCGACGCAATCGGGATCAACAGTGGGGTCGCAGGCCTCGCCCTTCTTGGGGGCGGGCGCAGGTGTTTCGGCCGGCGCGGGTGGCGGAGCAGCGCCTCCTGCCGGGGGTTCAAGGTCCTGGCTCTTGGCAGTGTACTGGTCCGGCGTGAGGATGTCCTCACGCTGGCCGGGCAGCACGGTGCCGTCGTTCTTGCCGGTCAGCTTCTTGAACGTGCTGCATCCACCAAGGACGATGGAGAGGGCAACGACGGCAATGAGCGTACGGCTGTTCATGGTGGCGGTCACGTCTTGGGCAGGTTGGGTGCAATGAGTTGCACCATCACCTGGGCGCGCTGGCGCATCGCCGGCGGTGTTTCCGGATCGGCGAAGATCGCATTCATGTAGCGGTCCGCCATGACGAAGTCGCCGGTGCGATAGGCCGCGAGGCCGAAGATCTCGCGCGCCTGGTTGCGCCATACTTCGCTGTCCTTGTCGAACCTGCCAAGGCGGCCCAGCAGTTCATCCGGCTTGGCCGTATCGACGAGCAGGTAGCCGGCGCGAATGCGCGCCACGTCGGCGAGCAGCGGATCAATGGCCGGGTCTGCGGCAATGGCATCATAGGCGGCGACAGCCTTCTCGGCGTCACCCTTCTCGGCGAGAACGGACGCTTCCTGCAGGCGGGCCAGCTGGCCGTAGCCCTGGTGGTTCACGGCCTTCAGGGCCGAGAGCGCGTCCTCGAACTTGCCTTCGCCAGCCTTCTTGACGGCTTCGCTGTAGACAATGGCCGCGGCTTCCGATTGCGTCTGCTGGTAATACTGCCAGCCCTTGAAGGCGGCGACTGCAACCACGACAAGCACGGCAAAAACTGTGAAAAGGTTGCCGAAGCGGTCCCAGAGTTTCTTGTATTCATCCCGGCGGACTTCTTCGTCCACTTCCCGGATCAGAGATTCATCTGTCACGATACCCGCGCCTCATGCTGTTGGGTGGACGCGTAAACGAGCCAGACGGCCAAATCAAGGCATATCCCCCGAGGGGTCAGGTCACCTTGAAGGCCCCGATCAGCCCCGCATCGCTGCGCTCGGCGATCAGGCTCTGGATGGCCCAGGGTCCGGGATTGCCCGCCACCATCAACAACTTGGCCACGGCATTTCCCGCCACCACAGCCGTGTCGCGCCACGGCGCATCCTCCACCGGCTTGCCGTCCTGCTCGATCACCCGCCACACATGCCCGTGGACGTGCAGCGGCTGGAGAAAGCCCGTCTTGTTGTCGACGGTGAGAACCAACGCCTCCCCTTGCTTGGCCTCGAACAGGAACGGACCGCCGAGCCCCGCCACACCGTTCACGGCCCAGGCGAGGCCCTTCTCCAGAAGCTGCCGCAGGTCGAGCGTTGCATCCCCGACGCGCGCCGACTGCAAGCCGCCCTTTTCGCCGCCCGCGAGTTCCAGCGTCACGGCGCGCGGCTCACCCTCCGGCACGGGGGGCAGCGGATTGTCCGGCAGTTTGAAATTCTCCGGCAATCCTTCCCCCGCCTTGCCCGAGGCCACCAGAAAGGCGACTTCCACCACGTCTTCCTGAAGGTCCAGCGAGATCACGCCCTGTTCCAGGATGTTTGCAATAACCATGTCCATGCGCTGCCCCGGTGCCAGGGCGAGCGCTTCCAGCCCCGGAGCGCGCGGTGGCACGGGCTGGCCATCCTCGGCGACGATCATCACATCAACGTTCTTGAGCTGCAGGGAAATGGTACGCGTGTTGCAGACGTTGAGCACCCTGAGCCGCGTCGGCCTGGAGCGGTCAACATCGATGCGCGGCTTGTAGGCGCCGTTCACGGTGAACCAGTTGCCCATGCGGCCCTGCCCGATCGCGGCATCCAGGGCGCCGAAGGACTGATCCATCTTGCCACCGCCATCGAGAATCCAGTCGTCGATGATGATGGGGATATCAACGAAAGGCGCCGCCGGAGTTGCCTCCTCCACGATCAGCATGCCCGTGAGTCCCATGTCGCGCTGGCGCGAGGCATCGACCAGTGGTCCGAACCAGAAGGTGCCCGCATCCGGCGGCGTGAACACGATCTCCATGCTGCCGTCGGTGCCGGACGGTACGGCGACCGTCATCATGTCGGAAGGTCCGCGCACGCCGAACAGGTGCAGCCACAGGTCCTGCTCCAGCGTGTTGATGGCGCGGAAACGAAATTCTGAGCCCTGCTTTGCCCGCAGGATCGGCAGCTTCTCCGGGGTGCGGAAACGCCAAACATCCGTGGGCGGAACATCTGGCCCCATGAGGAACGCGGTTGCCTTTTCGGCCGAAAGGAATGGACCCGCCGCAGCCGGGACCGCAGCTTCCTCTGCCTGCACGCGCCGCATGCCGGCTGTAACGATTGCCGCAGTCGCAAGCACATGCCGCCGGTTGGGCCGCCAGTTGTCCATGGCCCCATGATAGGCTGATTCTCGTCTTTTTCGTGAAGGCCGGAAGCGGAGCCTTACTCCTTGACGGCGTAGGTGTTCTCGTTGCCGGGGAAAGCGCGGCTGCGCACGTCTTCGGCATACATGCCGATGGCGCGGTCAATCGCTTCACCGATCTTGCCGAATTCCTTGACGAAGCGCGGCACCCGCGGGCTGAGGCCCAGCATGTCTTCCATCACGAGGATCTGGCCGTCACAGGAAGCCGAGGCACCGATGCCGATCGTCGGAATGTCGACCTGCTTGGTGATCCTGGCCGCCAGCGGTTCTGCCACCGCCTCCAGCACCACGGCAAAGGCACCCGCCTCCGCCACCACGCGGGCATCTTCCTCGATCGCGGCCCACTCCTCCACCTTGCGGCCCTGCGCCTTGAAAGCGCCCAGCACATTGATGGACTGCGGCGTCAGGCCCACATGCGCCATCACGGGAACGCCGCGCTCCGTGAGGAATCGGATGGTCTCGGCCATGCGCTTTCCGCCTTCCAGCTTGATCGCACCGCATTCGGTGTCCTTCACCACGCGCGCCGCATTGCGGAACGCCTGCGCCGGGCTCTCCTCATACGAGCCGAAGGGCATGTCCACGACGACGAGCGCCTTCTTGGCGCCGCGCATGACCGCGCGCCCGTGCATGATCATCAGTTCGAGCGGCACCGGCAGCGTCGATTCAAACCCGTGCATCACCATGCCGAGTGAGTCGCCCACCAGGAGGAAATCCACATGCTTGTCGGCAATCGCCGCCGTGTGGGCATGATACGAGGTGAGAGAGACGATGGGCGCGCCACCCTTGCGGGCGCGAATATCGGGGGCCGTGGTCCGCTTCTGCGGTGTGTGCTGGGACATGATGGCCCACCTTAACGCGGAGCCTATTCCCCCGGCAAGACAACCTTCTTGCGCTCGCTGGGCTGCGTCAGGACCTGAACATGGTCACCGATGGAGATCCCGCCGCCGGTCAGCACCTTGCAGATAACGCCGCCCCGCCAGTCGGACGACAGCGCCAGGCGCAATCCGGGGAAGGCATCCTCCATGCGGCTGCACGGCGTCGTTTCCCGCATCACTTGCACGAGGCAATCACCCAGCCCGAGGATGGCACCGGGGCCGCGCGGCAGCTTCAACCCCTGCACCAGCACGTTGGCGCGGCGGCCTGTCCACGGAACATCAGGCGGGCCTGCGGGTCCTGCGAGATCAAGCAGTGCCGCCTGCCAGTCCTCCACCGCCAGGATGGTGAGATGCCGGTCCGGAAACTTGCGGCCCTTGCAATCTCCCAGCACACCGATATCAGGCGTGAGAACCGCGACCTGCATTTCCTCCATCGGCAACCGGCTTTCGGCGCGGCGAGCCAGTCCGATGATCCTGCCTCTCACGGTCCGAAACTCGACAGGTCGATGACGGGAACGCCGATGATGACGCCATGCAACTGAGCCATCAGCCCATAGAGCGCGATGCCCATCAGGACGGAGAACAGATTATGCCCGCCGCGCTCCACCAAAGGCTCGCGCTGTGTGAGTCGCGAGGCCAGGAAGGCATGCAGCAGGGCTGCCGCAGCGAGGCCGATGATGAAGACCACCCGGGTCGCCTCGCCATTGGCCAGCAAATGTCCCGTCGCCCAGAAGCAGACCGCGATGGCCATGGGATAGCGCACGGCATTCCGCCACGACCCGCGGCCGATGAAGATGCCGATGAAGATGAAGGCCACCAGCGTGAAGAGGAAATTGGCATGCCGCCCCCACACGGGCGGGTCATAGAAGAATCCCGGCTCCGCATGCCGCATGGCCCAGATGCAGAGCACCAGCAGCACGAGCGAGGTGAGGCCGTAGATGGCGCCATAGGATTTGCCGAGCCGCCGCTGCACGGCAGCCTTGGCACGCGGAATGGCGGGAACGATATGCGCCACGGTGAAGGCAATGAGAAGAAGGACAAGAAGCGTCATCAGAGAACCGGTACGTTGAGAATGTAAGGATGAAAACCAAAAAGGAGCACGAGGTAGACCACTGTTCCCCCTGCGATGGCAACAAGATCAGAGCGGAGCTGCGGTGCGTGCGTGGGCACCCTGCCCCGCCCCAGGCTGAACACGATGTCGGCAAGGGCCACGACAAGGATGGCCGCGAAGATCACCACCACCGCCATTTCACCATTGGCGAGAATGTGCCCGGTTGCCCACAGCGCCATGCCCAGCGACTGCGGATGCTTCACCGCCCTGCGGATGTAGCCCTGCCCCCGCGCCGACGCCATGAGGATGAACCCGGCCAGCGACAGCAGCATGTTGAGATGCCGCGACCCATTCCACGGCTCATGGAGAACACTGCCCCCGCCGGACCGGGCCTGCAAATAGGCCAACACCAGCAGCACAACGCCCGCCAGTGAGACCAGCGCATAAAGTCCCTTGAACGGACCCTCGCCCAGGCGTCGCTTCACCCGGTCGCGCAATACGGGAAACACAGTGGACGCGAGGTGCGGACCTGCAAACAGGACTGTACCCAGCCACAGCTTCCCCATCATGATTCTCCCTCGTCCATTTCCTTCATATCACATGCCGGGTTTGCCACGAAAATGGCGCAACCCGCCTCTCAAGTGCCGCATGTACTCAAGAGGTTTGCCATGTTAAGGGTTGCGCAAATCACTGAGACGGGTGATTCAAGAGGTCAATGATTTCAAGGGGATATAAATGAAGCCGACACTCATTCTCGTAGGTGCCGACAAGGGCGGCGTGGGCAAGACGACGGTGGCGCGCTCGCTGCTCGACTATTTCGCCCGCAAGAACATCCTGACCCGCGCCTTCGACACGGAAAATCCGCGCGGCTCGCTGCATCGTTTCTACCCCGCGATCACCGAGATCGTCGACCTCGGCAACGTCGCCCACCAGATGCGCATTCTCGATACGATGGAAACGGCCAACGTGCCTGTCACCATCGTCGATCTGAAAGCCGGCAACCTGTCCTATTCGCTCGATCTCTTCGAACGGATTGGCGTGCTCGAAGCGGCCCGCAACGGCATGTTCACGATGGGCCTCTTCCACGTCGTCGGCCCGTCCATCGCCTCGCTCGATGAGATCGGCGAAATCGCCAAGTACCTCACCGGCATGCAGTATGTAGTGGCGCGCAACTCCATCAACGAAACGAACTTCTTCGAGTGGGACGAAGCAACCTATCGCAAGTATTTCTCGCAGATCGCCAAGACGCAGGAAATCAACATCCCCAAGCTCAACGAGATGGCCTATGAGCAGGTTGATGTGGCAGGTGTCACGTTCAAGGATTTCATCGACAACCGCGCTGCTGATGGCAGCCAGGGCAAGTTCTCCTTCGTGCTGCGTGGCTATGTGCGCAAATGGTGCTCGGAAATCGACGCCGAATTCGCCCATGTGAAGATGCTTCAGGATGTCCTCTCCGGCGGACGCCAGTAAGCAGCCGCGCCAAGTGAAAGGCTGACACCGTGGCCACGAGCCCCACGGTCCACATCGTTTGTTCCGACCAGCACCGCAACGGCAAGACCTTGCTGGCGCGGGTGCTGGTCGATTTCCTCATGCTTGATGGGCGCGATCCCTTCTGCATTGATACCGATGCGCCCGATGGCCCCTTGCGCACCTTCTTCCCCGGCCGCACCGCGCTTGCGGACTTTGCCGCCATCCAGGGACAGATGAAACTGTTCGACACCATCCTCGCCTCGCCGGGCCGGGACTATGTGATCGACCTGCCAGCCCGCCACACTGAACGCTTCTTCCAGACGGCGCGCGATCTCGATTTCTTCGCCGAATGCCACAAGACAGGGTTCCGCGTTTTCGTCTTCTACATCGTGGACAACAGCTTCACGTCCCTGAAGGCGGCCTATGCCCTGCAGCGGGAACCGGGCGTGGACCTGTTCGTGCCGGTGCGCAACATGCTGGTGCGCAGCCATTGGCCGGAACATGAAGGGGCACTCACCATCCCCTTCCTCGCAGCTCCCATCGCCTCCGCCATTTCCAACCGGCGCTTTTCACTGCGGGAATTCGTGAACGGCGACCCGCAAGGACTGGCGCCCGACCTTGTGCGCGAATTGCAGACCTTCCTCTATGAGGTGCTGAACAGCCTCAATGGATTGGAGCCGGTGCGGGCCCTCGACAACCCGCACCACTGATTTTCATCAGCCCTCCACGCAACGTCCGTTGTTGTCGCGGAAGAAGCCCTTGGGGCAAGCCTCCTGGATATTGGCGCCGCGCGGCTTCTTGCGCGGGATCAGTTGCTGCAGCATCTCCGGCGTGATCTGCGGCTGGAGGTTCAGCCGGCGGATGGGCGGCGGTGAATCCGGCCCGTCGTCAGCGGAGTCACCACCATTGTCACCCGTGTCCTGCGGCTTCGGCCTTGTACGGCGGATCGGCTCGCACGACTTCGTGGCCTTGTTGTAGAAGGTCCGCTCCGGGCATACGCGGGGCAGCAGCGGCACAACGCGCACGCAGCCGCCCTGCCCATCCGGCCTCATGCCCTTGCCGCAGATGACCTCCGTCGGGATACGGACGCAGGCACCGGACTTGGTGCGGAGGAAGCCTTCCGGGCAACGTTTCTCCACCGTCACGCAGCGGCCATCGGCATTGCGCCGCTCGTCCTTCTGGCAGATTTCGACGCAGGTGCCCTTGAACGGTACGGTGCCCCTCGCGCAGCCTTGGCGTTCCGGCACGCAGTTGCCGCGCGCATCACGCTTCAGGCCCTGCTTGCAGATGGGGGTGCACTGACCGTTCACTTCTTCCTGACCCTGCGGACAGCCTTCGTCGACAGGCACGCAGCGGCCATCTTCATTGCGCTCTTCATCGGTGCCGCACGGTGTGGTGCATTCCCCGCGGATGCTGATCTGCCCCTGCGGGCACACATCATCCGGCGGCGAGCAATTGCCGTCGTCACCGCGCTTCAGGCCGTTCGGGCATTCCGGATCGCGGCAGCGTCCACGGATGTCGGGATACTGGCCGTCAGGACACGTCTGCGGCACGCAATAGCCATAGCGGTCCTGGCGCGTGCCCGGTTCGCAGACGGGCAGGCAGCGGCCACCACGCAATTCGTAGCCTTCGTCGCACACGGGGGGCGGCGGCACGCAGCGGGTGGGATAGCGGATGTCGCGATAGGTGCCCTGCGCACAGGCAGGCAGGCAGACCCAGCGATAGGTCACAGGCCAATCACCCTCCGGCACGCATTTCCCGGTGCGAAGATCGCGCGTATAACCCTGCCGGCATTCCTTGTCGTAGGCGAACTGGCAGCGGCCGTTGTCGTCGCGATAGAAATTCTCCGGGCAGTCGAACTCGCACTGGCCGGTTTCCGAGGACCAGTTCATGCCTTGCGGACAATTGTCGTAGTTCCGCACCCGGTCGTAGTCGGGCACGCAACGGTCAGGATTGCGAATGTCGCGGATATAGTTCTCCGGGCATTCCGGCAGCGGCACCTGGTCGTAACCTTCCGGGCAGCCATGCTGGCACGGCGGCATGCACAGACCCGGCTCACCCGGATAGCGGCTCCACCCCGCCGGACAATCCGGCAGGCAATAATCATTGTAGAGATGAGAGCCCGGCGGGCACGATGGCCGTCCGCCTCCATCACAGAATCCGCCACAACAGCCGCAGGTGGCGCATCCGCAGGATTGTGTCTGCGTGGTGCAGATCTTGCTGGCATCCTGCGCGAAGGCAGAAGGCGCAAGCGGCGCCGAGAGCGACAGCACCAGCCACAAACTGGCGAACGCAAAAAGGATGCGCACTGACTGTATCAGCGCCCGGCCCACGATCCCGACCATGCCTCAAGCCCTCCGGACTCAAAGCCCCCTTGGCCAATTCGTATCAGAGATCGCACCGCGCCGGAAGTCCACCCCTTCGCAGGTGCACGCGAACGGCGGAGCGTGATGGAACCTTTGCGGGCACCTGGCGTTTTGAAATTTCCATTTCCTGGAAAGCGGGTACACAGCCATGGCACAAAACAAGTCATCCCTGACGCGCGAAGGCCTCGCGGCCAAACTCAACGAGGACCTCGCCCGCGAGTATCAGGCCATCATCGCCTATGTCGTCTATTCGCAGGTGCTGAAGGGTGCCGAATACATGAACATCGCAGAGCATTTGCAGGCCCATGCCGGCGAGGAGCTGAAACACGCCCTCATCATTGCACGGCAGATTGATTATCTCGGCGCGATGCCGACAGCGACGGCAAAGCCCGTCAAGCTCACGGAAGACGCGAAAGAAATGCTGCGCGCCGATCTGGAGAATGAATCAGACACCATCAGGAATTACCGCGACCGGGTGCGGCAATGCGAGGAACTGGGCGAGTTCGCCATGGCGGAGCACATCCGCGAAATCCTCAAGGACGAGCAAGACCACCTCATCGATCTCGCCACCGCGCTCGGCGAAGAAGTGCCCGACCTCACGAAGTAGCAGGTCTTATTCCCACTCGATCGTACCCGGTGGCTTCGATGTCACGTCGTAGACGACGCGGCTCACGCCCTTCACTTCGTTGATGATGCGCGTGGCGGTGCGGCCAAGGAAGGCCATGTCGAAGGGATAGAAATCCGCCGTCATGCCATCGACCGAGGTGACGGCGCGGAGCGCCAGCACACGGTCGTAGGTGCGGCCATCGCCCATCACGCCCACCGTCTGCACCGGCAGCAGAACGGCAAAGGCCTGCCAGATCACGTCATACAAGCCGGCCTTGCGGATTTCATCGAGGTAGATGGCATCGGCCTTGCGCAGGATGTCGAGTTTCTCGCGCGTCACGCCTCCGGGCAGGCGGATCGCAAGGCCGGGTCCCGGGAAGGGGTGACGGCCCACGAATTTATGAGGCAGACCAAGCTCTTGGCCGAGCAACCTCACTTCGTCCTTGAACAGTTCGCGGAGCGGCTCGACGAGCTTCATGTTCATGCGCGCCGGCAACCCGCCCACATTGTGATGCGACTTGATCGTGACCGAGGGTCCGCCCGTGAATGACACGCTTTCGATCACATCGGGATAGAGCGTGCCCTGCGCCAGGAATTCGGCGCCGCCCAGTTTCTTCGCTTCCCGCTCAAACACATCGATGAACAGTTTGCCGATGGTCTTGCGCTTTTTCTCCGGGTCCATCTCGCCTTCGAGTGCGGAGATGAATTCATCGCTCGCATCAACGTGCACGAGTTGCAGATTGTAGTGCTCGCGAAACATCGCCACCACATCGGCGGCTTCATTCTGGCGCATGAGGCCGTGATCGACGAGCACGCAGGTGAGTTGATCCCCCACCGCTTCATGAATGAGCAATGCCGCCACGGATGAATCAACACCGCCCGACAATCCGCACAGCACCCGGCCCTTGCCCACCTGCGCGCGGATGCGCTCCACCGCTTCCTGGCGGAAGGCGGCCATGGTCCAGTCGCCCTTGCAGCCCGCAATCTCCTTCACGAAATTGCGGATGAGTTTGGCGCCATCCGGCGTGTGCACCACCTCCGGGTGGAACATGGTGGTGTAGATGCGCCGTCCTTCATCGGAGGCAATGGCGAATGGCGCGTTCGGCGAGGTGGCCTTGACGGTGAAGCCCGCGGGCAGCCTGGTCACGCGGTCGCCATGGCTCATCCACACGGGATGCCGCTCGCCCACTTTCCACAGTCCATCGAACAGCGCGCTCGGCGCCAGCACTTCCACGTCGGCCCGGCCGAATTCCGCCGCATGCCCGCCCTCGACAACGCCACCCAGCTGCACCGCCGTCGTCTGCTGGCCGTAGCAGATGGCGAGGATGGGAAGGCCTGAATCGAACACCACCTGCGGCGCCCGCGGGCTGCCGTCCCGCGTCACCGAATCCGGTCCGCCGGACAGGATCACGGCCTTGGGCTTCATGCGGTGGAAGGCCGCCTCGGCGCTCTGGAACGGGATGATCTCGGAATAAACCCCCAACTCGCGCACCCGCCGTCCGATGAGCTGGGTGACCTGGGAGCCGAAGTCGATGATGAGGATCTGGTCGTGCTGGGCAGTCATGCGGGGCGGATAAGGCAATCCGCCGGAGTCTGCAAGCATGCCTCAAAGGGCGCTGAACACATCCCACAGGAGTTTGAGGTTGAGCCCGATCACGATGGCCGCAATGACAGCCGAGACCGCCGTCAGCCAGCCCGGTGAGACCAGCGGCCCCATCTTGGTCCTGTCGCGGGTGAACATCACCAGCGGCACGATGGCGAAGGGCAGCTGGAACGCCAGGATCACCTGGCTGAGGATGAGCAGCATGCCCGTGCCCTCCGCCCCATAATAGAGCGTGACGACGGCGGCGGGGACGATTGCCACCATGCGGGTGAAGAGGCGGCGCAGCCAGGCCGGCAGGCGGATATTGAGGAAGCCCTCCATCACGATCTGCCCGGCAAGGGTGGCCGTCACGGTGGAGCTGAGGCCGCAGCACAGCAGCGCTACCGCGAAGAGCTTCGGCGCCAGCAGCGAGCCGACGAGCGGCTCCAGCATGCCATGCGCCTGGGTGAGGTCGGTCACATGCACATGCCCGGCCGCATGGAAGGTGGCGGCCGCGAGGATCAGGATCGAGGCGTTCACCAGCAGCGCCAGCATCAGCGCCACGGTGGAATCAATGGTGGCGAAAGTCAGCGCCTGGCGCTTCTCCGCATCGCTCTTGCCGAAGGCGCGCGTCTGCACGATGCCCGAATGCAGGTAGAGGTTATGCGGCATGACCGTGGCGCCGATGATGCCGAGGGCGAGATAGAGCATGTCGGGATTGCGGATGATCTCCGTCGTGGGCGCGAAACCACGGATCACCGCACCCCACTCCGGGTCGGCCATGGCAATCTGCGCAAAGAAGCAGGCGAAGATGATGCCCAGCAATCCCATGATGAAGGCTTCCACAAAGCGGAAACCGAGGCGCTGCAACAGCAGCACGAGAAACACATCAAGCGCGGTGATGACCACGCCCAGTTCCAGCGGAATGCCGAACAGCAGGTTGAGCCCGATGGCCGTGCCAACCACTTCGGCAATGTCGGTGGCGATGATGGCAATCTCCGCGAAGATCCACAGCATGAAGGAAACGGGCCGGGGAAAGGCATCGCGGCAAGCCTGCGCGAGGTCGCGGCCCGAGGCCACGGCAAGCCGCGCGCACAGCGACTGCAGGATGATCGCCATGATGTTCGACATGAGCGCGATGACCAGCAGCGTGTAGCCAAAGCTCGCCCCGCCCGCGATCGAGGTCGCCCAGTTGCCAGGGTCCATGTAACCTACGGAGACGAGATAGCCTGGCCCCACGAAGGCCAGCACGCGCTTGAACCAGTTGCCCTGGTTGCGCACGGGAATGCTGCGGAACACATCGGCAAGCGATGGTTCGTTGCGGCGTTGCTGCCAGCCCAGATTTGCAGTGTCGTCGGTCATCAGTCCCGCGCGGCTTCCATAAGTTTAGCCTGTGCTAAACTTGAATTTAGCATTGGCTAAACCAGAGTCAATGGGCTAGGTTCGCAGGCGCAACAATCGACGTTTTTCACCGATGCCCAGCAAGTCCCGCACGCCCAAGGCCAGGCTTCAGTCCGCCGCATTCCGGCGCACCCGCTCGGACCATTCGAAGGAACTGGCGGAAGACTATGTGGAGCTGATCGCCGACATCATCGATGAACGCGGCACGGCGCGCGGCACGGATGTGGCGCTGCGTCTTGGCGTTGCCAATGCCACCGTGGTCAAGATGCTGAAGCGCCTGCAGGACATGGGCCTCGTCACCCAGGAACCCTATCGTCCCATTTCGCTTACGGGCGATGGCTGGCTGATGGCGGAGACGGGCCGCAAGAAACACCAGATCGTTGAACGTTTCCTCCTCGCTCTCGGTGTCGACGAGGAAACGGCGCGGATCGATTCCGAAGGGATCGAGCATCACGTCAGCGAAGACACCCTCAAGGCCATGGGCCGCTACCTCGCCCGCCACGCGTCATAAGGATTGACCATCATGCGCAAGTTTCTCCTCGCCACGCTCCTCCTCGCCACACCCGCTTTCGCGCAGGATGCACCTCCGCCGCTCAATTTCGACATTGCCAAGCTCTGCGAGTGGCAGAACAAGAACAACTCCATGGATGTTGCGGAATGCACGGGCATGGAAAGCGAAGCGCAGAAGACAATCGCTGGTCTCGAAACCAAGGCCGATGCCAAGCGCAAGGACGATTGCACGGCGGAAGCCCGCAACTATTCCGGTGACTCGGGCTTCGCCAGCTACACCGTCTATGCCGGCTGCCTGAAGGACGGACCCGGCAGCCTGTGATCAGCGCCGCTCCGGGCGGCCGTTCAGCACCAGCAGCAGCGCCAGCACGCCGTAAAGGAAGGCCTCCCGCCACATGACCGGCAGGTAGCCATCCCACAAGGCCTCCGTCTCGCCGAACAGGAAGGCCGCCAGCGCTGCATTGCGGGGCGTGGTGAAGCCGCCCGCTGCCGCGATGAACAGCACCTTGATGCCGTAGGTCAGTCCCGCGCCGAAGCTCATGTTGCCGAAATGGAGAAGCGTGAAGATGCCACCCGCCATGGCAATGAATCCGGACGCCGCGGCGGTGAGCGTGATCACCTTCTCCACATTGGTTCCCAGCAACGACGCGGCCAGCGGTTCCTGCGCCACCGCTCGGATGGCACGGCCCGCGGAGGTGAATTGCAGAACCATGTCACTTGCTGCGAGCATCGCCAGCATGACCACGACATTAATCGCCTGCACGGCGGAAACCTGGGCACCGAAGCCAAGCGGCAAGACCGCGCTCGACAGCGGTGGCAGCCAGTTGTCGCGTCCGTTCGCGCCGATGTGCACGCCTTCCATCAGCACGATGGCAATCGCCAGCGTGGCGACGATCATCGCGTTCGGCGAGCGCTGCGCAAAGCGCGGCACGATCAATCCCGCAAACACGCTGAGCACGATGAGTGACAACAGCAGCGATGCCCCGATCCCGAACAGGATGGACGTCGCAAAGGTAAAGATCATCACGTTATAGGCAGCGTTGGTGCCCAGCACCAGCACCTGCCCCGAAAAGGCGAAGAGCGATCCGTGCGCCAGGTTGGGCTTGGGCACCACCTGGAACAGCAGCACGTAGCTATAGGCAAGCAGCGCATAGACCATGCCGTTATGGATGCCGCCCACCGCGATCTGGTAGAGGTAGCTCACGCAACCACCGGCCCCTTGCCCCTGCCGTGAGTCCTGGCGTTATATGCCACCATGCGCCCGATTGCCGTTGCCATTCTGTTGATCATGGGTCTGCTGGGACTCGCCGCCTGTACCGATGAAGCCCGGACCAGTTACCTCGACCTTCAGGGCCGAGTGTTCATCTTCAATCCGCGGATTGCAACAGCAACCTATGTCGTCACCCTCGCCATCCGCAAGACGCCACCGGCGGGATCAAAGGTCGTTGCAACCTTCGATAATCCTGCGGGCGGCGAAATGCTTCGCATCGAACAACCCTTCCGCGACGGACAGACGCGCGTTTCGCTGGAGAGTGATCCCCTGCAATGCGTGAAGAAGGGCCGCACCTACGCTTTCCATGTCAGCGTGGTGGATGCATCGGGCAAGGAACTGCAGAAGGTGGATTCGTCCATTACGTCGACGCTGGATCAATCCATCCTCCCGCCGGCGCCACTGGTGATCGGCCCCGGGTATGAACCCAATCCGGCGCTGGAGGAGACAGCGGGCAAAGATGCCATGGCGCAACGGGCCCAGTGTCCGCCCTGAGTCTACGCCTTCTGCATCACGCAAACGAAGAAGCCGTCGGTGCCATGTTGGCGCGGCGTCAGCAGGAGTGTGTCGGTAGCGCCATCAGCCGAACGCGGCACTGTTCCCGGAAGATGCACGGGCCAGAGTGTTGCCGTCGGCATGATCCTGAACGCGGGCTGGCTGCGCAGGAACCAGGCAACCTGTTCGCTGTTCTCGTCCGGCAGCAGTGAACAGGTGAAATAGGCAAGCCTGCCCCCTGCCTTCACAAGCTCGGCCCCACGCGTGAGGACGTCGCGTTGTTCCTTGATGCGTATGGCCAGGGATTTCTCCGTGAGCCGCCATTTCGCGTCCGGCTTGCGCCGCCATGTGCCCGTGCCAGTGCAAGGGGCATCGACGACAACGCAATCAAAGCTGCCGGCCGCAAGTTTGCCGCCCTCTTCCGCCGCCAGCACGTCGATGTTGGTGGCGCCGCTCCGGCCCATCCGTTCGAAGATGGGCCGCAGGCGGTGGCGGTCCCGGTCATGGGCGGCGATGCTGCCCTCGTTCTTCATCAGCGCCGCTAGTGCCAGCGTCTTGCCGCCCGCACCGGCGCAGATATCGGCCACGCGTTCGCCCGGCTGCACGCACGTCAGGCCGGCAGCGATCTGCGAGGCGGCATCCTGCACCTCGAACCAGCCCATGCCATGCGCGGGCTCCGCCTCGACCGACACATGCTTCTGGTCGGGTCCCGGCGCCGCAATGCGAAGTGCCGTCGGCGCGAATGGCCCATCCGTCGCACCAAACCGCGACAAGGACGCAAGCACCTTCGCCCTGTCCGCCTTCAATGTGTTGACGCGAAGGTCAATCGGCGCGCGCTCCGCCAGGGCAGCGCCTTCGGCGGCGGCCCCGTCTCCGAACACGCGGGCAAGGCTGGGCGCGAGCCACGCCGGAAAGTCCCCCGCAACGTGCGGCGGCGCATCCGAAATCGTGCGCGTGATCGCTGCAAGTTCATCGGCGCTTGGCTGTGAAGGTCCGTGCTCGCCATCCGACAATGCCGCGATGTCATCAGCGCCCATGCCCCATGTGGCATGCAGCGTGGCCAGCACCAGCGCGCGCGGCGCTTCGCTGTTCATGCGGTGTGCGGCACTCGCCTTGTGGCGAAGCGTATCATAGACCAGCGTCCCGATGCCGTGACGGTCGCCCGCACCGGCAAAACGGTGCGCCTTGCCCCAGTCCTTCAGCGCCTCGGATGCGGGGCGATGACGCTGGGTGATCTCGTCGAGAATTTCGATTGCCGCGGAGACGCGGCCAGGGAGGCGCATGATTCAGCCGTTTCCAAGAAAGCGGATGGCAAACCACACCCACAGGCACAGCGCGAAGGCATAGGATGCCAGAAAAAATACAAGCCGCGTCAACACCCTGTTCCGCCGCGTGTGCTCCAGCGTGTGCAGGATGCGCGCCGCGAGGAACGCAAAGGCGAGGCCGGCCGCATTCATGTCGGCAAGCCCGGTCGCAATGAAAAGCCCCGCAACCGCATAGACCAGCATCGGCACCTGGAACTGGTTGTCGAAATTGTTGGCGAGCTTCCGTGCAGCCTCGGGCCATCCCGCATTGTTGATGGCCACCACCTGCAGCCGCACCTTGCCGCCCCGTGCGGCGGCCACGCGGGCGCGCAAGGTCAGCAGGCCCACGATCAAGGTGAGCGCCACATGACCCAGCAGGGCGACGACCAGCGCCTGCGCGGGCGTCATCAGCCGATCCTCTGGTAGTTCGGTGCTTCGCGGGTGATCATGATGTCGTGGGCATGGCTTTCGCGCAAACCCGCCCCGGTGATGCGAACGAACTGCACGCGCTCCTGCAATTCCTTGATGGTGGCCGCACCCACGTAGCCCATGGAGGCGCGAAGCCCGCCGACAAGCTGGTGCAGCACGGCACCGACAGGACCCTTGTATGGCACCTGGCCTTCGATGCCTTCCGGCACGAGCTTCAACGAATTGCCCACATCCTGCTGAAAATAGCGGTCTGCGGAGCCGCGCGCCATCGCCCCAACCGAACCCATGCCGCGATAGGACTTGTAGGACCGGCCATTGTAGAGGAACACCTCGCCCGGGCTTTCGTCCGTTCCCGCGAGCAGCGACCCGATCATCGCCACGTTGGCACCGGCAGCCAGCGCTTTCGCCATGTCGCCCGACAGCTTGATGCCGCCATCGGCGATGATGGGAACGCCATGGCGCGCACCCTCTTCGGCGCATTCCACGATGGCCGAGAACTGCGGCACGCCAACGCCCGCAACCACGCGCGTGGTGCAGATCGAGCCAGGCCCGATGCCGACCTTCACCGCATCCGCACCATTGTCGATCAGCGCCTTCACGGCTTCCGCCGTCGCCACATTGCCGCCGATGATCTGCACCTTGTTCGACATCTGCTTCACAAGGTTGACCTGCTTCAGCACGTTGATGGAGTGACCGTGCGCCGTATCAACGATCAGCACGTCCACGCCTGCATCGATCAGCCGCTCGGCGCGTTCGCGCCCGGCGTCGCCAATCCCCGTGGCGGCAGCGACGAGCAGCCGCTCCTTCTCGTCCTTCGCGGCGAGAGGATGGTCCGCCGCCTTCTCCATGTCGTTGACGGTGATGAGTCCCACGCACTTGCCGTCGTCATCGGTGACGACGAGCTTCTCGATGCGGTGCTTGTGCAGCAGGCGCTTGGCTTCCTGGCGGGTGACGCCTTCCTTCACGGTCACGATCTGCCGCGTCATCAGGTCGGCAACCTTGGCATTCATGTCGGTGGCGAAGCGCACATCGCGGTTGGTGATGATGCCGACAAGGGCGCCCCGATCATCCACCACCGGAATGCCGGAAATCTTGCGCTGCTGCTTCATCGCCAGCAACTCGCCGATGGTGGCATTGGGCGCGATCGTCACCGGGTTCACCACCATGCCGCTTTCGAAGCGCTTCACCTGGCGCACATGGTCGGCCTGGGTGGCGGGATCGAGATTCTTGTGGATGACGCCCAGCCCGCCGGCCTGTGCCATGGCAATCGCCATCGCTGCTTCCGTCACCGTATCCATCGCGGCCGACATCACGGGAACCGACAGGGAAATCGATTTGGTGAGCTGCGTCGCCGTCGAGACATCCGCCGGCAAGACACTGGAAGCACCGGGCTTCATCAGCACGTCGTCGAAGGCCAGGTATTCAGGAAATGTGCGGGGAGCGATGGGCATTGGGCCAACCTCGGGGAAAAGAACGGGATTCGGTGAGTTGGCGGCTGCCCTTAACACCCGGGAGACGATGGGGGCAAGTGACATTGGAGCTGGCGGCGGCTGGCGCAGACCAGACCCGCGCGGGCAGCCCCCTGACACGCTGTCAGCCGAAGCTGCCAACTCGTCAGTTGTTTCAAGCATTTGGCATTTTAGAATGTCCTTGAAAATCACGCATCTGCCGGATCCGGCGCGGGTGCCATCACCGAAGGACCTTTGTCATGACCCTGAACCGACTGCTTCCGCTGGCCGGAGCCGCCCTGTTGCTGTCCACCCACCTGGCCACCGCGCAAACGCCGCCGCCGCCGCCCTTCATGCCGGGCGCGCCGCCTGCGAACAACGCCATCCTCCCCGCCCCGCCCATTCCGGCGGTGCGCAGCTACACCGTCGTCAAGGGCGACAGCCTGTGGAAAATTGCCAAGGTCTACTACGGGAAGGGCCACGCCTGGAAAATCATCGCCAATGCCAACCCCGGCCTGAAGACCCACGGCCTGAAGGTCGGCTCATCCATCGTCATTCCCTGACGTCTTTCACCGGGCGACAGTCCAAAGGTCACGCCCGCCATGGCGTGGCCTTTTTCTTTGCGGTTCAGGTACCGGGGATGGGAATCATGCAGCGCAGCTTGTCGCTGAACGCGGGATGCCAGGCATTGCCGTTTGCTTCGGCCCGGATGTCCCGGCCGGAGATCTGGCTGAGATACGTGAGCAGCCGTTCCCGGTGCGGAATGGCACGCGCCACCGCCCGCCTGTGAATGGCCGTTGCATCCCAGGTCTGCCCATTGGCCGCCACGACAGCTTTTTCAACACTCTCCGCCGTCGGCTGCACCACGATGGTGGTCTTGGAATCGAGGAAATAGTGCCGCCCGCCCGTGGATGGCGTGGTGATCACGGGGAGGCCGCAGAACTGGTATTCCCCGCTGGCAAAATTGCCGCCCTCCCGCGCCGAGAGGATGAGCCCGACCCGTGACTCGTTGATCTTGGCAGCGACGTCGCTGGCGGCGAGGAATTCGACATCGCCGCCCCCCGGACAGTTGCTGTAGGCGAGAGATGAATAACCGCTCATGACGGATGTGTCGTCTCCGCGGCCGTGGCCATAGGTGAGCACGCAGATGTTGGGGATGTTCCACGCCAGGTCGTGTCTCTTCCACGTCTGCATCGCGGCGATGTAGATGGCATCATAGATGCGGCGTTCGTCCGTGGACGGATGAAACACTGTTTCATCGATAAAGGCATTGTGATGGGCATGGACATGCCGAAGCCCCATCTCTTCGAGCAGGGCGTTCTCTTCATCGCCCGGGCTCAGGATGCAGGGGGTGATGCCGCTGTTCAGGAGCGCCGCCGTCCGCACGAATGCATCCAGCACCGGCAGCAACGTGCGCACCTCCCAATTGGGGACAATGAGCAGATGAAAGGGCCGGCCTTTCGCCTGGTCCAGGCACATGCTGAGGCCGGAAAGCAGATATGACCCCGCATAGGTCACGAATACCAGCGGCTCGTCCATCAGCTTCAGGCAACTCGTCTGTCTCACCGCCGGCCCCCGCCTGCCACTATCCCCGGAAGCCCGTGGCCAGCACGAAAAGCTCCGCCGAGTCATCACGGCTCGCCATCGGCTTCACGTGCCGCACCGTGGCGAAATCCTTCTTCATCGCCGCGAGCAACTGGTTTTCCGTGCCGCCGCGCAACACCTTGGCGAGATAAGTGCCGCCCGGTTTCAGCACGTGACGCGCAAAATCATAACCGGATTCCACGAGCGCAATGATGTTGATGTGGTCGGTCTGGCGATGCCCCGTTGCGTGGCTCGCCATGTCGGACAACACCACGTCGGCCTTTGCGCCACCCAACGCCTCTATCAGCACGGCGGGCGTATCCTCGTCGTAGAAGTCCTTCTTGAAGATCGTGACGCCTGGCAATTCGTCCATGCCGTGCATGTCGATGGCGATGACCTTGCCCTTGCCCTCCACCGACTTCACGCGTTGCGCGCTCACCTGGCTCCAACCGCCCGGAGCGGCACCCAGGTCCACCACCAGCCCGCCGGGCTTGAGGAAGCGGTACTTGTCGTCGATTTCGGAAAGCTTGAAGGCAGCACGGCTGCGATAGCCCAGCTTGCGCGCTTCGTGCACGTAAGGGTCATTGAGCTGGCGTTCGAGCCAGTTCTTTTGCGAGACGGTGCGGCCCTTGCCGGTTTTCACCCGCACCTTCAGGCGGCCCGCCCCCAACTTGTCACGTGATCCAGGCCTGCTCATGAACGTCTCCCCAGGTGGCCGTCGGCGCGCATCATCTGCGCCAGAATGCCCTCGCGCAAACCGCGGTCCGCCACGCGAATACGCTGGCCCGGAAACGCCGCGCGGATTTCATCAAGAATGGCGCAGCCCGCGAGCACAAGGTCGGCGCGTTCCCGCCCGATGCAGCCGTTGGCGGCGCGCTCGTCATAGGACAGCCCGCGCAAATGGCTGGTCACGCGCTCGGCCTCCTCGCTCATCAGCCAGCAACCGTCGACGCGTGACCGGTCGTAATGCCGGAGGCCCAGGTGAACGCCCGCAATGGTGGTAACAGTGCCTGACGTGCCAA